>PXQL01000103.1 GCA_003021335.1 Halobacteriales archaeon QH_10_67_13 | reverse complement strand
CTGGTTCGACGCCGGCGAGGAGACGCACGACCGAACGCGGGCGGACGAGGACCTGACACCCGAGGGCGACGACGAGCGCGCCGACGAGGACGGGGACCGGCCGACCGAGGAGTCGGGGGACAGCGACCGGCCCGGACTGTTGCGGCGGCTGCTCGGGCTCGGATGAGACGAGCGGCTGCCCGCGGCTACATCGACTCGGGGGCAGCGACCCCGACCGCGTCGAGCGCGTTGGCGAGGGTCCTGCGGGCGGCGAGCACGAGCGCAAGGCGGGCGGCGTAGACCTCGCCGTCGGCTTCGAGGACCCGTCGCTCCCGATAGAACCGGTTGAACGCGTCGGCACACTCTCGGGCGTATGTCGCTACCTTGTGCGGGCGGAGCGTCTCGGCGGCTGTCTCGACGACGGCCGGGAACCGCGCGAGGGTGGACAAAAGCTCCCGTGTGGCCTCGGAGGTGAGCGCCGCCGGGTCAGCCGCCTCGGGAGCGGGCTCGGACTCGGCCTGCTCGATGATTCCGCAGGCGCGGGCGTGAGCGTACTGAACGTACGGCGCGGACTGTGCCTCGAAATCGAGTGCGCGCTCCCACTCGAAGGTGATGGCCTTCGTTGGCTGCTTAGCGACGATGTCGAACCGGACGGCGCCGATCCCGACCTGACGGGCGATGCGCTCGACGTCGGCGTCTGTCAGCTCGCCTCGGGTGCGGTCGTCGAGACGGGTCTCGACTTCCTCGCGGGCGCGAGAGACCGCCTCGTCGAGCAGGTCATCAAGGTCGACGCCGGTGCCCTCGCGGGTGCTCATCCCGCCTTCGGGGAGGGTGACATACGAGTAGACCACGTTCTCAAGACGATCGACATCGCGGCCGAGCAGATCGAGGGTCGCCCGGAGCTGGTCGGCTTGGAGCTTGTGATCTTCCCCCAGCACCGTCACCGCGCGGTCGTAGGTCTCGAACTTCCACTCGTGGTGGGCGATGTCCCGGGTCGTGTACAGCGAGGTGCCGTCTGACCGCAGGAAAACGAGGTTCTTGTCGATGCCCCACTCGTCGAAATCGAGCTGCCAGGCGTCGTTTTGATACACCGCATACTCCGTGTCTTCGAGCTGCGCGGCCAGCTCGTCGGTCGAGCCGTCCCGCATGAACCGCGTCTCCCTGACGAACTCGTCGAACTCAGCCGGGAGCCGCCCGAGCGTCTGGCGCATCCCCTCGAGCACGGAGTCGGCCACGGCCGCGACCCGGTCGTAGGCCGCCTGCTCGCCCTCCTCGAGACCCTGCATTAGCGACTGGATCTCCGCCTCGGCCGCCTCAACCGCCTCCTCCGGACCCTCCTCCAAGAACGTCGTTCCCCTCCGGTAGTACCGGACCAGCTCGTAGTCGGGTTTGTCCCGCTCGGGCTCAGGGAGCTCGGCCTCGTCGAACGTCTCGTAGGCCCAGGTGAACACCGCCATCTGGCGGCCGGCGTCGTTGACGTAGTAGTGTCGATCGACCTCGTAGCCGGCGTAGGCGAGCACCCGGGCGACGGCGTCGCCGATGATCGGGTTGCGGGCGCGCCCGACGTGGACCGGACCGGTAGGGTTCGCGCTCGTGTGCTCGACGACGACGCTCGTCTCCCGGTCGGGGCGTCGGCCGTAGTCGGGGTCGCCGGCCGCGAGGAGCGTCTCCGCGAAGTACCGCTCGCTCGGGTGAGCGTTGAGATACGGGCCGGCGGTTTCGACGCGGCCGACGTACGAACAGTCCGCGAGAGGAAAGGCGGCCGCGATCTCCTCGGCGACCGCCGCTGGCGGCTCGCCGACCTGACTCGCGAGCCGGAAGGCGACGTTCGAGGCGAGCACCGCGTCGCGGTCTACCGGCGGCTGCTCGATTCCCAGGTCGGTCGCCGGGTAGCCCGCTTCGGTGAGGGCGTCGGCGAGGGCGTCCTCGAACTCCGCGCGAAGCGTGAGGAACATACCCCCGTTACCGAATCCCGGGGTATATGCGTAACGGAGCCGGGCCCCCGAGACCTCGACGGGCGGTCAGCGGGCGGTCTGCGGGCTACTGATCGGGCCAGTGGCCGTAGGCGAGGTCGCGCTGGACGGCGTTTGCGCCCTCGTAGACTGGCGGGTACTTCGCGTCCCGGTAGACGCGGTTGATCCGATTCTCCTCGCGCAGCCCCTCGCCGCCGTGCAGCTGGGTGGCGGTGGCGGCGATCTCCTCTGCGGTTCGGGTGGCGTGACTCTTCGCGAGACTCGCCCAAAATGGGGCGTCCTCTCCGGCCATCACGTGCTCGCAGGCCTGCCAGGTGAGCGCGCGAGCGGCCTCGAACTGCTCGCGCATCTCGACCAGCCGGTGTCTGACGGTCTGTTTGTCCGCGACCGGCGCGTCGTAGAGATCACGATCGTGCGGGACCCGGACGCCCGAGAGCTGAACGCGGGCCTGCTGGGAGGCCCGCAGCCCCATCTTGTCGGTGATGGGCTCGGCCTCGTAGCCGTCCGTGTCGGTCGGGACGACAAACAGCGAGTAGCCGTCGTGGCCGGGCTCGCCGGTCTGTGCGTAGACGACGATCCAATCGGCGACGGCGCCGTTGCTGGTCCAGTACTTTTCGCCGTCGAGGACGTACTCATCGCCCTCGCGCCGGGCGGTCGTCGTCATCCCGGCGAGATCCGACCCGCCTGCGGGTTCGGTCGCCGCCAGTCCCGTGATCACGTCGCCGTCACCGACCGGCGGGAGCCACTCGGCTTTCTGTTCGGGCGAGCCGGCCATCATGAGCACCTTCGCGCCGAAATCAACCAGCTGGAGTGAGAGGCCGATCCCGCCGTCGGCCCGGAACCACTCTTCGATAACTCCGAGGCGGTCGGCGAGCGTCCAGCCGGCGCCGCCGTGCTCTGCGGGAACGTAGCTGCCGGCCAGGCCTGCTGCCTGGGCCTCCCGGACGATCTCGTGTGGGAAAGCTCCCGAGGCGTCGAACTCTTGAGCGCGCGGGCGGACGTGCTCGTTCGCAAACTCGCGGGCGGCCGCCTTCGCGTCGCGGGCCTCGGTCGGAACGGGTGTCGGAGAGAGGAGCTCCATAGACGATCTTGTCCCGGAGACTGTTGAGAGTGTCGGCGCAGAGATCGGAGCGATCCCGACGATTTATGTCCACACTGGCCGGAACGAAGACGAATGCGCCTACGGTCCCGCCTCACGGTCATCCTCCTCGTCGTCGTCGGACTCAGCGTCGCCGGCGGCGCCCTCGGGCAGTCCGGCGGCCAAGAGACCGTCAGCGGCGTCGAGAACACCACGAACAAGCTCTCGCTCGCCGATCCCGCCGCCGACGGGCACGCGACCGCCGGAATCGATGTCGGAACCGCGGTCGCCGCCGACGCGCATCGACTCGCCGGGCTCCACGATCGGCTGACCCTCGAGGAACGGATCAGCCAGGCTGAGGACCCGGTCGCGCGGGCGACGATCCGCGAGGCCGTCAGGGGCGCCGAGGACCGCGTCGCCGGCCTCAGAGCCGAGCGCGGGGAGTTGCTCGCGGCCCACGGAGACGGCGAGCTCTCGACGGCGACGCTCGCGAGCGAGTTGGTCAGGCTGAACGCCGCTGCCGACCGCGAGCGCGCCCTGCTCGATCGGCTCGCCGAATTCGACACTGATTCCGAGATCCCGTTCCCGAACGTGGCGGAGAATCTGACGGCACTCGAAACGACCGAGTCGCTGCTCGGCCAGCCCGCACTCGAGCAGCTCGAAGCTGCCGCCGCGGGCGCGACCAACCGACAGGCCGCGTACGTCCAGACCAGCCCCGACGGGCTCGTGGTGGCGACGGTCAGCGAGGAGTACGTCCGTCAGGCGTTCCTGAGTAGCGAGCGCAACCGGACCGGAGCCAACCGGTTCGCCGACGGGGCCAGCCCGGGCTGGAGCGCCGCCATCGAACGGGCAAACGGGATCTACCCGTGGGCGTTCGCAAACGAGCCGAGCATTAGCGGCATCCGCACCGGAGATGTCTACCGGATCGACATCGGACATCCACACGGCAGCCTCGAAGCCCTCTTCGACGGAGCCACGACGAACGTCTTTCACGAACACCAGTTTGCCGCTCCCGAGGACGTGTCGGTGGCGGCCGTCGAGACCGCAACCACCGACGGCGTCGAGTTACGAGTAGCCGTGACACACGCGACCGGGCCGATCCGGGTGTCAGTAGCCGAAGACGGTCAGCCGGTCGCGGACGCGACGGTGACGATCGGCGGGCGAGCGGTGGGTCAGACGGACGAGAACGGCGAGCTCCGGCTCATCCAGCCGGACGGGCCCTTCGAGGTGAGCGCCACTACCCCCGGTGGAACGACGGTGTCGGTCGTCGGCGCCTGACCGGGATCGAGACCGTCGATTTATTTCCGAAGCCGCGCCAGCCGCCGACGGGCATGGACAGGGCGGCCTCACCGGTGGTCGGAACGGTATTACTGGTGGGAGTCGTGGTGGCGCTCTCCGTGGCGGCCGGGGCTGCGGTCACGGCCACCGACCGGCCGACGACGACCCCACCGGCCGCAAGTCTCGCCCTCGCCGTCGACGCGACCGCCGACCGGATCGCGATCACCCACGAGGGCGGCGAGGCGCTCGCGGTCTCGGAGATCGACCTCACCGTCGCCGTGGACGGCCGACCTCTCGCCGAGCAGCCGCCGGTACCGTTTTTCGCGGCCCGTGGGTTCAGGAGCGGGCCGACTGGGGCGTTCAACGTCGCCGGGTCGACCACCCTGCGTGTCGGGGAGATGGCGAGCCTACGCGTTGCGGGGACGAACAACCCGGAGATTGTACCCGGCTCGCGGGTGACCGTCACCGTTGCCACGGATCAGGCCGTGATCGCAGAGCTTGAGACGACCGCCCGTCGCGAGTCGGCTGTCAGGCCGGCTCGGCAAGGGTGGTGATCGCCCGCGGGCTGCCCGGGTGGGCCTGCTGGAGGTAGTGTTCGAAGCGGGGGTAGCCGGCGGCCTCGAACATCCGGTTGGCCTCGTCCTGGTCGTAGAAGAGCATGATCGCGTCCGCGGGGCGACCCGGCGCAGCTCCCGGAGCGTCGCGACCGGGTCGGGCCAGTACTCGATCGAGCCCGACGACCAGACCACGTCGAAGCTGTCATCGGGGAAGGGGAGTCGCTCTGCGTCGCCGCGATAAAATCCGACCGGACCCCGTCGGCCGAACTTCTCGAGGGCCTGGGCCAGCTGGTGGGCGCTCTGGTCGAGGGCGTGGACGTGCTCCGACTCGCGGGCCAGTGCCGCCGTGGCGAAGCCGGTGCCACAGCCCACGTCGAGCACCCGATCTCCGGGAGCGATATTGAGCATGTCGACGGCCTCGTCGCGCATCCGTTCGGTCCAGACCAGCGGGTTGATCCGATCGTGAACCCACCCCGGGGTAGTCGCCTTGGCCGCCTGTACACCGCAGAGAGATACCGATAAAACGTTCGCGCGCGGGCCTTGTCTTCGAGAATACACATGCCGATTCGTTGGCCCCGATACGCACAACTCCCGGGACCGTCTGATTCCGCAACTCCCAAGTAGTGTATCTGAGTAATCATGGACAACCGACCGATGCCCGACCAGCAGGTACTCAGACAGATCAAGGCCGCCGAGCGGGAGGCCGACGAGATACTCGAAAACGCTCGCGAAGAGGCCGAGCAGATCCGCGAGGACGCTCGCGAAGAGGCCGAGGAGGAAGCACAGCGCCGCCTCGAAGAGGGCCGGGCCGAGATCGAGGAAGAACGCGAGGAGATCCTGGCGGACGCCCGCAAGGAACGCCGCGGAGCTGGCCGAGCAACGCCGCGAGGAGGCCGTCGCGTTCGTCCGCGAGCGGTTCGAGGAGGCGATCGATGCTTAGGCCCGAGCGGATGTCAAAGGTCTCGGTGACGGGCTCGACGGCAGTGATGAGCGACGTCATCGAGGTGATGTACGAGCTTGGATTGCTCGACATCACGGAGTACGACGGCTCCTGGGAGGGGTTCGAGCCCGGCGATTCACTCGAGGGCGCGGACGAGATCTCGAGCCGGCTGGTCACGGTCCGGGCGCTCCAGAGCACGCTCAGGATCGCTGACGAACGACCATCCGAGGGCCGGACCGTCGACCCAGAGACGGCGACCGACCGCCTCGAGACGCTCAACGCCGAAGTCAACGAGTTCGACGACCGGCGCGACGAGCTCCGGGATCGGCGCCGGGAGATCGACGAGACGATCGACCGACTCGAGTTACTCGCCGACCTCGGGCTCGATCTGGACCTGCTGTGGGGTTACGACGAGCTGTCGGTCCGTGTCGGCGAGGGCGACCGCGAGGAAATCCGTGCGGCCGTCGCCGCCGAGATCGACGAGTTCGACGTGCTCGCCGGCGAAGAGACCGGCCTCGTCGCCGTCTTCGCCCGGACCGACGCGGAGACGCTGAACGACGCCCTCGTCGGCGTGCGGTTCGCCGAACTTGAGGTGCCCGAACGCTCCGACGACCCCGAAAACGCCCTCTCGGAGCTTCGCCAGGAGCGCCAGGAGATCACGGCCGAACTCGAACGGACCGAGAACGAACTCGACGCGCTCCGGGCCGACGCGAAGCCGTTCCTGCTCGGACTCGAGCAAGCACTGACCGCCGAGGCGGAGAAACTCGAGGCGCCGCTGGCGTTCGCCACCACCGACCGGTCGTTCATCGTCGAGGGCTGGGTGCCGACCGGTCAGTACGACGAACTCGACGAACGGCTGACGGCCGCAGTCGACGACCGGGTCGACGTGGCCGAACTCAAGCAGGCGGCCTACACCAGCCGCGGGTCGAGCCACGAGGTCGAACCCGACCCAGGTCGGGGGGCCGGCGGCGGATCCGGCGAGTCCGGCCGGCCGGTGGCGAGCGACGGCGGGGTCGCGAGGAGCGAAGCCGGCGACGGCGTCGAGACCGTCGACGACGATCCGCCGGTCTTGCAGAGCAACTCGGGGCTGACGAGCCCGTTCGAGGTGCTGACAAACGCCGTCAACAGGCCGAAGTACTCCGAGTTCGACCCGACGCTGACGCTGGTTCTGACCTTCCCGCTGTTTTTCGGGTTCATGATCGGCGACGTCGGGTACGGCCTCATATACGTCGGGATCGGCTACTGGGTGTACAGTAGCTTCGACTCGAAGGCGATAAGCGAGTTCGGAACGGTCGTTGCGTGGCTCGGGGTCTTCGCGGTCGGGTTCGGATTCCTCTACGGTGAGGTCTTTGGACTCCACTTCCTCGAGTGGTACGACATCCACCCCGTGATCGAGAAGGGCCTCACCGCCGAAGAGTGGGCCCGAGCCTGGATCGTGGTGACGGTCATGGCAGGGTGGCTCCACCTCGGAGTCGGCTATCTGTTTGACTTCATCGAGGAGTTCCAGCTCGTCGGCGCTAAGGAGGCGCTTCTCGAGTCCGGCTCGTGGCTGTTGATGCTCAACGGAATCTGGGTGTGGATTTTCAGCGAACACGTCCAGGGGCCGAAGCCGGAGTTCATCTTCGAGGTGTTTGCCGGCGAGCCGTTCCCGCTCGGATTCACCGGCTTTCCCGAACTCGTCGGGATAGTTGGACTCGTCGCGTACTTCGTCGGACTCGGCCTGCTCGTCGCCGGGCCGACCTACGAGGTCGCCGAGTTTGCGGTGCCGCTCGTCCACACGCTCTCGTACACTCGTCTCGCGGCGGTGCTCATCTCGAAGGCCGGCATGGCGCTGGCGGCGAACCTCCTGTACTTCGGGGCATACCAGGACGCGGAGGGAGAGTACCACTACCTGTTCGACACGGCACCGGAGACGATCGGTGGCTCGGATGAACTCATCTTCTCCGGACTCTCGAACGTTGGGTCGGGGATCGAGGGCGCGATCATCGGACTTCCCGTGTTGTTGATCGGACACGCGATCGTTCTCGCGATCGGCGGGACAGCCGGACTACAGGCGGTTCGACTCGAGTACGTCGAGTTCTTTGAGAAGTTTTATGAAGGCGGTGGGCGCAGTTACGAACCGTTCGGACGCGCTCAGTAACGGACCTCACTAAACAATGTTCGAACTACTCACCGAAACGGCAGTCACGGGAGAATCGCTCGCACAGCTATCGCCGCTCCAGGTCGGAGACGAAGGAGCCACCAACCTCGCCGCGGGGATCGCGATCGGGCTCGCGGCCCTCGGGACGGGACTCGCACAGCGCGGGATCGGGTCGGCAGCAGTCGGATCGGTGTCGGAGGACAGCGGCAACCTCGCGTACGCGCTGTTATTTACCGTGATCCCGGAGACGCTGATCATTTTCGGATTCCTCACGATCTTCCTCTTGTAGGCTCACAGATGAGCCTCGATACAGTCGCAGACGATATCAAACAGCAAGCAAAGGCCCGCGCCGAGGAGATTCGTGAAGACGCACAACAGGACGCGGAGGAGATCCGCGAGGACGCTCGGCAGGAGGCAGCAGAGCTCCACGAACGCCGTCTCGACGACGCCGAGCAGACGATCGAGCAAGAGCGAGAGCGCGAGCGGTCGAACGCGGCGCTCGAAGCGAAACAGCGCCGGCTCGAAACCCGTCGTGAACACCTCAACGGGGTGCTCGAGGCCGTCGAGACGGAGCTGACCGAGCTCGACGGCGACCGGCGACGCGAACTAACACAGGGGTTGCTCGCCGACGCGGCCGAGGAGATCGACGAGACGCCGGCGGCGGTGTACGGCCGCGGAGACGACGAGTCGCTGCTCACGGAGCTGGTGGCCGAGTACGACGGGTTCGAGTACGTTGGCGAGTACGACTGTCTCGGTGGCGTAGTCGTCGAGAGCGAGGCCTCACAGGTTCGGATCCGGAACACGTTCGACTCGGTACTCGAAGACGTCTGGGGAGACAGCCTCGGTGAAGTGAGCGATCGGCTGTTCGAGGAGCGATGAGCGAGACGAGCGGCGAGTCAAACGCCGGGTACGTGAACGCCCGACTCAGGGTGCGGCGCGCGAAGCTGTTCGACGAGGACGACTACCGGAAGCTCGTCCGGATGGGCACCGGCGAGATCGCCCGGTACATGGAGGAAACCGAGTACGAACGCGAAATGAACGCGCTCGGGACCCGTCACGAGGGGGTCGATCTCATCGAGTACGCGCTCAACCGGAACCTGGCGAGACACTTCGAGGATATCCTCGGCTGGGCCGAGGGCGAATTGTACACGCAGATCGCCGCCTATCTCCGGAAGTTCGACGCCTGGAACGCGAAGACGGCAATACGGGGCATCTATTCCGGGGAGCCGGTCGAGGAGATCAAGACCGACTTCATCCGCGCCGGCGAGTTCTCCGATCAACTGCTCGATCAGCTGGCGGCCGCCGGATCGGTTCAGGAGGTCGTCGAACTGCTCGACGGGACGATCTTCGCCGAGGGGCTAGAAGCAGCGTATCAGGAGTTCACCAGCCTCGACGTGCTCGTTCCCATCGAGAACGCCATCGACCGAACGTTCTACGAGCACCTGCTCGACGGGATCGACACGAACGTGTACGGCGGACCGAGGGAGCTGTACCACGAGGCGCTCCAGGCCGAGATCGACTTCCGGAACGTCCGCAACGCCCTGCGGCTCTCACAGACCGGGACCGACTTAGACCCCGCGACCTACTACATCGCGGGCGGCCGGCTGTTCGACGAGGATCAGCTGCGTCAGCTGGTCGGCGAGCCCGCGGCGCTGGTCGAGTACGTCCGGGACAGCGAGTACGGCGACGAGCTCGAGGGGGCGCTCGACCGGCTGGCCGAGGCCGACGGCCTCGTCGAGTTCGAGCAGGCGCTCGACGCCGCCCTGCTTGAGTACGCCGACCGGCTGGCCTACCGGTATCCGGTCTCTGTCTGCTCGGCACTGTCGTACATCCTCGCGAAGGAACGGGAGATCGAGAACGTTCGGGCGATCGCCCGGGGCCGGGAGGTTGGCCTCTCGGTCGAGGAGATCGAGCGGGAGCTGGTGGTAACGTAATGACCCAAGAGATCGCGGTCGTCGGTAGCCCGGAGTTCACGACCGGCTTCCGGCTGGCCGGCGTGCGGGAGTTCGCGGAGATTCCAGACGAGGAAAAGCCCGACCGGCTCGATGCGGCCGTCGAGGAGACGATGACAAACGACGATGTCGGGATCGTCGTGATGCACGAGGACGATCTCGAGTACCTCTCTCGGGAGGTCAGACAGCGCGTTGAGCGGAGCGTCGAGCCGGTCGTCGTTACCCTCGGGGGTGGCGCCGGCAGCGGGAACCTGCGCGAACAGATCAAGCGAGCAATCGGTATTGACTTGATGGACGACGACCAACCTGATTCATGAGCAAGGCAACGGACGGTACGGTACGCGAGGACGGACGGATCGAGAGCGTGAGCGGTCCGGTCGTGACGGCGGTCGGGCTCGACACCCGGATGAACGACGTCGTCTACGTCGGCGAGGAGGGCCTGATGGGCGAGGTCATCGAGATCGATGGCGACGTGACGACCATCCAGGTCTACGAGGAGACCTCCGGCGTCTCGCCGGGGGAACCGGTCGAGACGACCGGCGCGCCGCTGTCGGTCGACCTCGGACCGGGCATCCTGGACACCGTCTACGACGGCGTCCAGCGACCGCTCGACGTCCTCGAAGACCGGATGGACTCGGCGTTTCTCGACCGGGGGGTCGACGCCCCGGGGATCGACCTCGGACAAACCTGGGAGTTCACCCCGACGGTCGAGCCCGGCGAGGAGGTCGAGCCCGGCGACGTCGTCGGAACGGTCCCCGAGACCCCGAGCATCGACCACAAGGTGATGGTACCCCCCGACGCCGAGGGCGGGACCGTCGCGAGCGTCGAGTCGGGGACGTTCACCGTCGAGGAGACGGTCGTCGAGCTCGACTCGGGTGAGGAGATCGCGATGCACCAGGAGTGGCCGGTCCGCCAGCAGCGCCCGGCCGCCGAGAAGGTCACCCCGACGATCCCGCTGGTGAGCGGCCAGCGGGTGCTCGACGGACTGTTCCCAATCGCCAAGGGCGGCACCGCCGCGATTCCCGGTCCCTTTGGGAGCGGAAAGTGTGTGACGCCGGAGACCCCGGTGATGCTCGCGAACGGGGAGCGGGTCCCGATCGAGGAGCTGTTCGAGCGGCTGACTGAGGACGTGCCCGAAGACGGCGAGGTCCTCAGAGAGGCCGAGGCGGAGATCCTGACCTTCGACGAGGACGCCGGGACGATCCGGCCCGCGACGACCTCACACGTCTACCGGGGCTCGACCGACCGGCTCGTCCGCGTTCGGACTGCAAGCGGTCGGACGCTTGAGGTCACGCCGGATCACAAGCTGTTCCGGCTGCGCGGCGACTTGGCGGTCGAGGAGACGCCGGCGGGAGCCATCGAAGACGGCGACTCGCTGGTGATGCCGCGACGCCTCGCTGTCGACGCCGAGCCGGCTGAGATCGACCCCTACGAACTGCTCACAGAGATGCGAGCGGTCGAAGACGGCGTTACGGACCAGCTCCAGGCAGCACTCGAGGGAAGCAAGCTGTCGACCGCCGAGCTGGCCCGGGCGCTCGATGTTCCGTACCACACGGCGTACAATTACCTCGGCCCGAACAACCCCCGACTCGGGTTCATCGCGGACGCGTGTAGCGAGCTCGGGGTCGATCGCCCGGGGGTCGAGCGCGTGAAGCCGGGGAGCAACGGCAAGCCGGTGCGGATTCCGGAGCGAGTCGACGAGTCGTTCGCCGAGTTCCTCGGGGTGGTGCTCTCGGACGGAATGTTGACTGAGGAGACCGTCCGGTTCCACAACACCGACGAGACGCTCCGAGCGCGGTTCAGTGAGCTGGCTGCCGAACTGTTCGGCGTCGACACGACGGTGACGGTCCACAACACCGTCGAAACGGTCGAGATCAGGAGCCGGGTCATCGTCTCGCTGCTCGCGGCGCTCGGCGTCCCAGCGAGTCAAAAGTCCCGGCGGGCAGTCGTCCCCGACGTGATCGCGGCCGGACCGGACCGCGTCGTCGCGGCGTTCCTCCGGGGGTACTACCTCGGCGACGGATCGTTCAGCGGCGGGACCGTCGAGATCGCCACCTCGAGCGAGGCGATGGCCTCCGGGCTGACCTATCTGCTCTCGCGGATCGGCGTACTCTATCGCGTCCGCGAGCGCGAGAACGACAGCCACCGCGTCTCGGTCACCGGTGCAGACGAGCTGGCGACGCTGCACGACGCGCTCGCCGACGGCTCCGGCCACGAGAAGGTCGACCAGATTGGGGAGTACGCGGCGTCGACGACCGGGAACACGAACGTCGATACGGTGCCGGTCGGTGCCGAGACGATGGTCGAGATCGCCGAGGCGGCTCGGTACTCCGACTTCGCAGACGCCGGGGTCGAGACGACGAACTACACCGGGCTCGGGGAGCGGCCGAGCCGGGACGCGTTCGACGCCATCGAGACCGTCCTCGCGGACGGCGGGAGTACGATCGCGGATCGCGTCGGTGCCGTCTCCGAGATGCTCGAGGACGTGTTCTTCGATCCTGTCGTCGAGGTCGAGACCGTCGAAACCGAGCAGACAGTGTATGATGTCACCGTTCCGGACACGCAGAACTTCGTCGGCGGTAACGTGCCGTCGGTGCTTCACAACACGGTGACCCAGCAGTCCCTCGCGAAGTTCGCCGACGCCGACATCGTCGTTTATATCGGCTGCGGCGAGCGGGGCAACGAGATGACCGAGGTGATCGACGACTTCCCCGAGCTGCCCGATCCACAGACCGGCAACGCCCTGATGGCCCGGACCTGCCTGATCGCGAACACCTCGAACATGCCCGTCGCCGCCCGGGAGTCGTGTATCTACACGGGGATCACGATCGCCGAGTACTACCGCGACATGGGCTACGACGTGGCCCTGATGGCCGACTCGACCTCGCGGTGGGCCGAGGCGATGCGAGAGATCTCGGCGCGTCTCGAGGAGATGCCCGGCGAGGAGGGATACCCGGCGTATCTGGCGGCTCGGCTCGCGGCCTTCTACGAGCGGGCGGGCTACTTCGAGAACGTAAACGGCACCGAGGGATCGGTCACGGCGATCGGGGCGGTCAGCCCGCCGGGGGGAGACTTCTCCGAGCCGGTGACTCAGAACACCCTGCGGATCGTCAAGACCTTCTGGGCGCTCGACTCGGATCTGGCCGAGCGGCGCCACTTCCCGGCGATCAACTGGAACGAGTCGTACTCGCTGTACCGAGATCAGCTCGACGAGTGGTTCGTCGAGAACGTCGCCGAGGACTGGCCGGAGCTGCGTCAGTGGGCGGTCGACACCCTCGACGAGGAGAGCGAACTCCAAGAGATCGTCCAGCTGGTCGGCGAGGACGCGCTGCCGGAGGACCAGCGGCTCACCCTCGATGTGGCCCGGTATCTCCGGGAGGCGTACCTCCAGCAAAACGCCCTAGACGAGGTCGACCGGTACTCGCCGCCGGAGAAGACTTACCGGATTCTCGAGGCGATCAAGACGTTCAACGACGAGGCCTTCGCGGCGCTGGATGCGAGCGTACCCGTCGAGGAGATCACGGAGATCGACGCCCCGGCCCGGCTGACCCGGGCGGGAACGACCCCGGACGACGAGATCGACGCGTTCCTCGACGAGGTCGAAACAGAGATCACCGAACAGCTCCAGGAACTCTACTAATGAAAGAGTACAAAACGGTCACCGAGATCAGCGGCCCGCTCGTGTTCGCTGAGGTCGACGAGCCGGTCGGTTACGACGAGATCGTCGAGATCGAGACCCCGAGCGGCGAGACGAAGCGCGGACAGGTGCTTGAGACCAGCGACGGACTGGTCGCGATCCAGGTCTTCGAGGGCACGTCCGGACTGGATCGGGACGCGTCGGTCCGGTTTATTGGCGAGACGCTGAAGATGCCGGTCACCGAGGAGCTGCTCGGGCGCGTGCTCGACGGCTCGGGCGAACCCATCGACGACGGCCCCGAGATCGTCCCCGAGCGGCGCCAGGAGATCGTCGGTCAGGCGATCAACCCCTACGCCCGGGAGTACCCCGAGGAGTTCATCCGGACGGGCGTGTCGGCGATCGACGGGATGAACACGCTCGTGCGGGGGCAGAAGCTGCCGATCTTCTCCTCCTCGGGGCTGCCCCACAACGACCTGGCGCTACAGATCGCTCGGCAGGCCGCCGTCCCGGAGGAGAGCGAGGAAAGTGAGTTCGCGGTGATCTTCGGGGCGATGGGGATCACCCAAGAGGAAGCAAACGAGTTCATGGATGACTTCGAGCGGACCGGCGCCTTGGAGCGGTCGGTCGTGTTCATGAACCTCGCCGACGACCCGGCCGTCGAGCGGACTGTCACCCCGCGGCTGGCGCTGACCACCGCCGAGTATCTCGCCTTCGAGAAGGACTATCACGTGCTCGTGATCCTCACGGACATGACCAACTACTGTGAGGCCCTGCGAGAGATCGGCGCCGCCCGCGAGGAGGTGCCCGGTCGACGGGGATACCCGGGGTACATGTACACGGACCTGGCCCAGCTCTACGAGCGGGCCGGACGGATCAAAGGCGAGGATGGGTCGATCACGCAGATCCCGATCCTGACGATGCCGAGCAACGACATCACTCACCCGATCCCCGATCTAACGGGCTACATCACGGAGGGACAGATCATCGTCGATCCGGATCTGAACTCCCAGGGGATCGAGCCGCCGATCGACGTGTTACCGAGCCTCTCGCGGCTGATGGACGACGGGATCGGTGAGGGGCTGACCCGTGCCGATCACAGCGACGTGGCAAACCAGCTGTACGCGGCCTACGCCGAGGGCGAGGACCTGCGCGATCTCGTGAACATCGTCGGCCGCGAGGCACTCTCCGAACGCGACAACAAGTACCTCGATTTCGCCGACCGATTCGAGGAGGAGTTCATCCAGCAGGGCTACGACACCAACTACGAGATCGACGAGACGCTCTCGACCGGCTGGGAGCTGCTCTCGATGCTGCCCCGCGAGGAGCTCAACCGGGTCGGCGAGGAGTTCCTCGATCAGTACTACGAGGAAGACGCCGAGCCGGTCACCGCGGACGACTGACCGCCGGCGATGGAGGCCGATCCCACGATGCGGGCCGGCCGCAACGGCTTTGCGATCTTGCTCGTGGCGTTGTTGTTCGCCTGGGCCTACCAGTTCGTCTTCACCGGCGAGCCCGATCAGCTGCTCTTTGGGTTGTGGGCACTCGGCGCCGCCTCGTTTTATGCCTCGAAATACTACTACCGACACGGTGAGTCCGCCTGACGGAACGGAAGAGTCGAGAGCCGTCTGAGCCGGATGGCTGTGGACCCCGCGAGACCGAACGCATAATTGGCTAGGCCCCGAACTGACGCGTAATGGCCGAGGATGTCAAGCCAACGCGAAAGAATCTCATGGAGATCGAGGATCGAATCGAGTTCTCGGAGCGTGGCCACGACACGTTAGAGCAGAAACGGGACGGCCTCATCATGGAGTTTATGGACATTCTCGATCAGGCCCAGGAGGTCCGGTCCGGGCTCGAAAGCGACTATCGGGAGGCCCAGCGGGCGATCGACATGGCCCGAGCGATGGAAGGGGACGTGGCGGTCCGCGGGGCAGCCTCGGCGCTGAAAGAACACCCCGAGATCTCCACGCGGGCGAACAACATCATGGGCGTCGTCGTTCCCCAGATCGAGTCGACGAAAGTCCAGAAAGACCTCGACGAGCGCGGGTACGGGGTGCTCGGGACCAGCGCCCGGATCGACGAGGCCGCCGACGCCTACGAACAGCTGCTCGACTCAATCGTCCTCGCCGCCGAGGTCGAGACCGCGATGAAAAAGCTCCTCGACGAGATCGAGAAGACCAAACGGCGGGTCAACGCCTTGGAGTTCAAGCTGCTACCGGAGCTGCGCGAGAACCAGGAGTACATCGAGCAGAAACTCGAAGAGCAGGAACGCGAGGAAATCTTCCGGATGAAAAAGATCAAAGACAAGAAGGAAGCCGAAGAGGCCGAGGACGAGGCCGCCGAGACTCACTCCGAAGAGACCGAGGAGACCGTCACGGCCGACGACTAACCGGTCTATGGACTGCTCGCGGTGCGAGACCGAGACCGTTCTGTTCGCGGCCGGCGAGTACGCGGCGACCCTCCCCGGCGAAACCCCGACGGTCGGGCTGTGTCCGCGGTGTCTCAAGCTCGATCCCGGCGACGGGCTCGATCGACCCGAGTGGGCGGCCCCGCCGTTCGAGCGGATCAGCCCGCGGTTTCCGACCGGCGAGGCGGCGGTGCCGTTCGCGCTGCTCGCGGGGCTGATCGAGAACCTCGCGCTGTACCGCATGGAGATCACCGAGTTGCTCGAAGCGACCGAGCGGGCCGGCGTCGATCCACTATCGGCGCTCGGCCGGCTCGACCGGGAGCCGACCGTCGAGCCCGAGACCGATCTGTCCCGGCGGCGCGAACAGCTCGAGCAGCTGCTGTGATCGCTCGGAGCAAGCGAGAATCGACGGCGAGTATTATACGCCCGTCGAGTACCGCAGCAGGCCGGCGACCCCGCCGAAGGCCGTCAGCAGCTGCTCGCCTTTCTCGAAGTCAGTCGAGACGAACACGGTCTCGGTGCCGCGCTGGTCCGCGATCTCCATCAGGTGATCGATGGCGTCCTCGTGGTCGACGGACTCTGCGGGCTCGCCACACCGCGAGCAGACGTGCTCGGGCGCGGCGTCGGGCTCGGCCATTTCGTATTCCTCGTGGCCGTTTTCACACTCGTACCGGATCGCCTCCTTGCGGAGATCCTCGCTGATGAGCAGTCGGTCGACCGAGCCCATCACGAGGTTCTGGCGGGTCGGACCGAACCCGTAGGTCGCCAGATCGCCGTCGTGAAGCGCCTCGAAAAACTCCTCCATGACGGCCTTGTCCTCGAGGATCTCCTGTTCGGCGAGTACCTCGCTTGCGGCGTCGACCAGGTCGTAGAGCCCGGACTCGTCGGTATAAGCGACGTCGAACTTGCCGAGCACGCTGTCCTGGAGCTCGTGGTGGAGATACTCCCCGTCGAGGAACTCGTCTTTGGTCGGCGAGGGGCCACCGACGAGCACGCCGTCGAGCTCGTGGCGTTCGGGGACGAACAGGTCGTTTGCCATGCCGGCGACCTCCTGGTAGAAGTTGTCGATGGCCTCGAGTCGCAGGCGGGCGAACCGCTGGGCCGATTGACCGCCCTTGCGCTGTTTGCCCGGGACCAGCGAAGTCGCGGACTTGACCGGCTCGACGCGTTTCCC
>PXQL01000102.1:4082-7318 GCA_003021335.1 Halobacteriales archaeon QH_10_67_13 | reverse complement strand
CCCGTCGCGCTCGCCGCCGTCGAACAGTTCAACTCCACCCTCGGGTTCGCCGCCGGCGAGCTTGAGCTGGCCGCTCGTCTCGTCGAACACGTGGTGTCGGTGGGGGTAGGCGATTTCGACCGCGTCGTCCCGGTCGAAGGCCGACCAGACGTTCGTCCGGACGACCGACTGGATCGTTCGCACCCGGTACGGTTCCGAGATCCAGTATCGGACGACGAGCCGGATCCCGTCGTCCCCGAACGACTTCAGTAGTGACTCCGGAGCTGCGGGGTACCGGGCGGCTCCGACCCGGATCCCCGGACCGCCGGTGATGACGCCCTCGGCTTCGCGAGCGCTGTTTTCGAGCCGCTGTCGGGCGGCCTCAACGTCGCTGTCGTAGGTGATAGTCACGCCGAACTCCACGCGAGCGCGGGTATCCTCCGCGGAGTAGTTGATGACGTCACGTTCGCGCATCTCGCCGTTGGGGACGACCAGGAAGGTGTTCTCGAGCGTGAACACCTTCGTGTACCGCAGGGTGATGTCGTCGACGAACCCGCGAGTCCCGGTGTCGGCGAGCTCGATCATGTCGCCGATCTCGTAGGGCTGATCGGCGAGCAGGAAGACGCCGCTGATCACGGAGCCGACGATCGGCGCGAGGATCACACCCACGACCGCCGAGAAGACCGTCACCGACAGGGCGATGTTCCCAAGGCTGAGCCCGTAGATCCGCAGTACCGTCAGGAATCCGAAGATGTAAATCGTCGCCTGGATCCCGCCGAGCATGACTCGCGTCAGGCTCGTCCGGTCGATGTACTTGGCGACCCGCCGGCCGAGCCCTCGGACCGCGAGCCGGGCGGCGACCACCGACAGGGCGATGACGACAATCGAGGCAAACAGTTCGACCGCCCACGGTCGCACCCAGTCGGGGAGCCAGGCCGGCCGGGGGACTGGACTCTCCTCCGAGATCACGGAGCCGTTGCTGGTCAGGACAGATCCAAGGGAACGCCTTACCGGAGGCCCGATCGTCGGCACGCTCTCGAATCCGCCCGAGATATCCATACAGTTTTCCGGAACCCTGTCCGGTCAAAAAGCGTTGCGTCCGTCCCCGTCGACGGACCGTTCGGTGACGCGGACGCCCTTCTCGGCGAGATACCGCATCCGGTTGCGCGCGAACTCCTCCTCGCGGGTGCCCTGAGTCGCGAGGACGAACATCCGGGCCTGTCCGGTGGGACGCATCGTCCGGCCGGCCCGCTGGGCACCCTGTCGCCGGGAGCCGCCCAGTCCGGAGGCGACGATCGCAACCTCCGCGCCGGGGAGATCAATCCCCTCGTCGCCGACCCGCGAGACAACGAGCGCCGGGAGCGTGCCCTCGCGGAACTGCTCGAACAGCGCCTCCCGGCGGGCGTGGGGGGTCTGGCCGCTGACGAAGGGTGCGCCGACGGCGTCGGCGATCGCTCGCCCCTGATCGAGGTACTCGACGAAGATCAGGGCCTGTCCGTCGGTCGTCCCGAGCAGCCGGCGGGCCTCCTCGATTTTCGCCGGGTTGGTCGCCGCGAGCCGCCGGCGCTCTCTGCCCTCGCTGCCGACATACTCGTTTCGCGCGTCGTCGTCGGTCCAGGGGAGATATCGGAGCTCAACGACCGGCTCGGCGACGTAGCCGGCCTCGAACAGCGCCTCCCAGTCGGTGCCGATCGGCGGGCCGATCAGCGTAAAGATCTCCTCCTCGTCGTCGGATTCCCGGCCCGGCGTCGAGGTGAGCCCGAGCCGGTGGCTGGTTTGCAACGACGCCGACCGCCGGAACACCGTCGAAGGGATGTGGTGACACTCCTCGTAGACGATCAGTCCCCACCGCCGGGAGTCGAACAGCTGGCGGTGTCGGTCCATGCCGGCGGTCCGGTAGGTGGCGATGGTCACCGGCGCGACCCGCTTCTCGCCGCCGTGGTACTCGCCGATCTGGTCGGCGCCGAGCGTAGTGTGTGCGAGCAGCTCCTCGCGCCACTGGGCGGCCAGTTCCCGGCCCGGGACCAGGATGAGCGTCTCTCCCCCGACGGCGGCGGCGATCGCGAGCGTGGGGACGGTCTTGCCCGACCCCGGCGGCCCGACGAGCACTCCGGGGCCGGTCTCGAGAAAGCCATCGAGCCAGGCCCGCTGGTAGGGGCGCAACTCGAGATCGAGCTCGAAGTCGAGGGCCTCGCCGGACTCGAGATCGCGCTCGTCCCGGACGGGGTAGCCGGCCTCGTACAGCAGGCGCTTGAGCTCGGCGACCCGGCCCTCGGCGACCCAGCTTTCGGTCTCCGAGATCGGCGCCCGGAGCTGGTCGTCGAGGGTCTGCTGAGCGACGTTGCCCATCGCATCGGCGGAGGCGGCAGCGAGGACGGTGTAGCCATCCTCGTGGGTGTACAGCCGGAACTGGCGGGCCCGGTCGTACTGGCTCTCGATCCAGGTCTCGAGTCCGGGATACCGACCGGGGAGTACCCCGCGGACAGTCTCGAGGAGCTCCCCGAGGCTGTCGTAAGGAGCCTGCCAGACGTCCTCCGGGCGGATCTCGTAGCGGTAGGCCCCCTCGCCGGTGGTGTGGGCGAGCCGTGCGAACTGCGAGAGCCGGGCCCGGGTGAACTGTGCGGGCTGGTCGAGGACGATCTCGTGGCGGTCGGGAAAGACGATCACCCGCTCGCGGTCGACCAGTCGGGTCCAGTCAGCAGGGTACCAGACCGCGTCGTCTTGCACCGGGAGCCGGTCGGCTTCGCCGGCGGCCGCGAGCGTTTCGAGTTCTTTGACGGCCGCGGCCTGGCTGATTCCCCGGGCCCGCGCGTACCGTGTCGGGGAGGCGACCGGCCGGTCGAGGGCTTCGAGCGCGTCGTAAAACGCCTCCGGGTCGGCCGGCTTCTCGTCGTCGGCCTCCGATTCGCTCTTGGAGTCGGGTGTCGGCTCCGCTCGCTCTCCCGTGCCCTCCTCGGTCTCGGGCTCGCCGGGGCGTGGCTCGTCTGTCACTATCCTCGATAGGGCGCGATCGGACAAACCGGTTGTGGCTCGACCGGACCACCCACGCTTTTGCCTCGACCCGACCTACCGGTCCTCGATGGCCGGCTACGAGGACGTCTGCGTGCTCGTTCCCACCTATAACGAGGCCGCGACGATCGCCGATGTCGTCGAGCGGTGCCGCGAGCAGGGTTTCGAGGACGTGCTCGTGATCGACGGGGGTTCGACCGACGGCACTCCCGACCTCGCCCGCGAGGCCGGCGCCCGCGTCCGCCAGC
>PXQL01000102.1:0-4056 GCA_003021335.1 Halobacteriales archaeon QH_10_67_13 | reverse complement strand
CGGCGACGCCACCTACCGTCCCGAACAGGCCGACCGGCTACTCGAGCCGCTGTTTGCCGGGCGCGCCGAGCACGTGATCGGCGACCGGTTCGCCGACATGCAGCCCGGCGCGATGACCCGACTCAACAGGGTCGGCAACCGACTGATCAACCGATCGTTTCGCGCGATCCACGGCCGGGACCTCGGCGACATCCTCTCGGGGTACCGCGCCTTTACTGTCCGGTCTTTCGAGCGGCTGTCGCTGGACGCGGAGGGGTTCGGAATCGAGACTGAGATGGCAGTCGAGTGTGTCCGTCGGGGCGTCGAGACGGCGGTGGTGCCGATCACCTACGAGCCCCGGCCCGCGGCGTCAGAGACTAACCTCCGGCCGATCCGGGACGGCGCGAACATCATCATGCGGCTCTACCAGATGGCACGGGCGACCAACCCGCTGTTTTACTTCGGGAGCGTCGGCGCGGTTAGCGGACTCACCGGGGTTGGACTGGCCGTCTACGTCGCCTACGAGTGGTTCGCTCGCGGGATCGCGCACAACGTGCTCGCGCTGGCGGCCGGTGTCGCCGTTCTGTTCGCCCTCCAGCTGATTATGTTCGGTGTGCTCTCGGATCTGATCGTGACAGCGAACCGCGAGCAGAACCGCAAGCTCGAGCGGATCGCGCGGGCGGTCGAGACCGACGAGGACGGCGGTCCGCAGGTGTCGGACTCGGAGACGAACCGGTCCGCGGCCTCAGCACACCCCGCGCGGACGACCGACGACGCCGAGGACTGAACTAAAACGGAAGCAACGCCCGGATCCGCCCGAGCAGCCCCCGCGAGACGCCCCGACGCTTCTGTTCGAAGATCGGCGAGAGCGCCCGCTGGAGCTCGGTTTCGGAGTCGAACTCGGTTTGCTCGGTCGCGGCGATCACCTCGCCGAGGCGGATCTCGTTGCCCGCCGGGTCGACCGGCACCCGGACGTCGCCGTACCTGGATTCGAGCTCCGCGGCGGTCACCGGGAAGGAGACGTCCATCCGCTCGATCTCCGCGTCGAGCGCCGCGATGCCGAACTCGGTCGTGTCGGGGTCGTCGTCGATGTCGTTCGACGGCGGCCGAACGCCCATATCCGGAGCCACGCGGCCCGGAGTAAAAATGCTGTGGATGCCCCCGTCTGCGTCAGCTCTCTGTGGCTCGCGAGCGCACCACCGCCGCCAGCTCGTCCCAGAAGCCCGCGCGGTACTTTCCGTCGTCGATCGTCGGTCGGGCGTTCGTTTCGCTGACCACCGCCCGGCCGTCGCTCACCAGGAGATCGACGCCGACCCAGTCGATTCCCAGCGCCCGGGCAGCCCGCTCGGCGAGCGCACGCTCCCGGTCCGGGAGCTCGACGGGCCGGGCCTCCCCGCCCCGGTGGACGTTGTGCACCCAGCCGTCCGTCCGGCGCTCGACGGCGCCGACGACGGATCCGTCGAGGACGGTCACGCGGTAGTCCCGGGCGTCGGGGAAATACCCCTGGACCAGAAAGGACCGGTCGCCGGTCGCGCGGTAGTCGTGGACCAGGTCCAGGTAATCACAGACCCCCAGAAACGAATCCAAATCGGCGACCTTGGTCACGCCGATCCCGCGGGTGGTGGCGTTTGGCTTGACCACCGCCGGCGAGCCGACCCGCTCGTAGGCCGCCCGAAGCGTCGCCTCGTCTGCGGGATCCGAGACCACGACCGTCTCGGGGACGGGGACGCCCGCCCGGGAGAGTCGGGCGATCGTCTCGCCTTTCTGGCGGGACCTGAGCACGGCCTCGCGGTCGTTCACCCACGGAACCGCGAGGAGGGCGTCGGCGACCCCGCCCTCGGCGAGACGCGGCGGGTAGACGAATCCGACATCGATCGACGGGAACGGACCCGCGCCGATCGGGACCGACCGCTCTGCCGTCTCGATCGAAACGACCTCGATGTCCAGGGCTGCGAGCGGGTCGCGCATCCGCTCGAAGGTCTCGGCCCGCGTCGCGACCCCCAAGCGAAGCATATCTAATGGTCGGTCGGGCAGAGTAAAGTCGTGGCGGTGACAGCTGAGTCGGTGCGGGCCAGAGGAATGGCGGTCGACTCAGGCGATCAACAGCTGTTCGCCGCGCTCGACGTCGATCCGGCAGGGCGGGGTGATCTTGTTGTAGGCCCGACGGTAGGCCTCCTTGACGGCGTCTGCCTGATCGACCTCGCAGTAGGCCGTAAACAGCCGCTCGCCGGACTCGATCCGGGCGGCGGTACCGACGATCTTGCCGAACGACTGACGCATCCCGTCGGAGACTCGGTCGGCGCCCGCGCCGGTTGCCTGCTTATTCTCCCGAAGCACCTGGTGGGGGAACTTCCGGAGGATCATCGCGTAGTTGTTCTCGCCGAGTTCCTTGATCAGGTGGCGGTTTGCCGACAGCCGGGCCGACTCGAGCGAGCCGTGACGCAGCTGGACGGTCTCCTCGACGATCAACGAGATCTGGACCGTGTACTCATCGAGATCGGTCTGCTTGTCGCCCATCCTGTGCTGTGCGATCTTCGAGCCGGGGATGCCTGTGATGTACTCGCGTCTGGTGTAGGCGGGCTTGTCGATGTCCCGGTACATCGAGGCGGGTTTCTCAGACATTGATCTTCTTACAGAGAGGTGGCAAACGCGGCGCATAAAGCCTTCGAAGCGCCCGCTCGCACCCTATGCGGTCGACCCATCTGATACCGCTCACTTATGTATGCTCGGGTCCTACATTTGAGTATGAATATGCTTGTCGACGGCGAGTGGCGAACAGACGCCTACGAAACGACAAACGAGGACGGCGAGTTCGAGCGCCAGTCAACGACCTTTCGGTCCGAGATCCGGGACGACCCCGAGGCGGAGTTCCCTGCCGAGGCCGGCCGGTATCACCTGTACGTGTCATACGCCTGCCCGTGGGCCCACCGGGCGCTGCTGGTCCGATCGCTAAAGGGCCTTGAGGACGCGATCTCGGTCAGCGTCGTCGACCCGTTCCGCGACGAGGGCGGCTGGCAGTTCACCCCCGAAAAGGCCGGCTGCACCGTCGATCACGTCCACGACAGCGACTACCTGCGGGAACTGTACCAGACGGCCGACCCGTCGGCGACCTGCCGGGTGACGGTGCCGGTGCTCTGGGACACCAAGCGAGACACGATCGTCAACAACGAGTCCGCAGAGATCATCCGGATGCTCGACACCGAGATGGACCGGTTCGGGACCCGCGACGTTACGCTGTACCCCGAAGACCGGCGCGACCGGATCGACGAGATCACCGAAGCGATCTACGAGCCGATCAACAACGGCGTCTACAGGACCGGGTTCGCGAAGTCCCAGGCGGCCTACGACGCGGCCGTCGAGGAGCTGTTCGACGCGCTCGACCGGTGGGATGGGGAGCTCGCCGACCGGCGGTACCTGGCGGGCGATCAGCTCACGATCGCGGACATCTGCATGTTCACGACGCTCGTGCGGTTCGATCAGGTCTATCATACACACTTCATGTGCAACAAGCAGTACATCCACCAGTACGACAGCCTCTGGCCGTACCTGCGGGACCTGTACCAGACCCCCGGCGTCGCGGAGACGGTCAACATGGATCACATCAAGGAACACTACTACACCACCCACCCCGACGTGACCCCCTCCCGGATCGTCGCGGCCGGCCCCGAGCTCGACTTCGAGGCCGCCAGTCAAACCGGTTCCGGCGCGAACGCTTGTCATCGACGGCGTCGAGCGCGAGGAGGAGGGCACGATCACGGTCGTCGTGCACGAAGAGTAGCTCACGACGAGTCCGGGTCGACGACACCCGCGTGTGGGATCGAAGAACTCCGTCCGGCACTCGCCGCTACGGTCGAGTCTAAAGAGCGGACCTGCCGGGACGCAGACGCCGGGAGCACCCGTCGATCGTACGGTCAAAAAACGTCGGTCCGATCAGGCCAGCAGCGCGGCGGGAGGCTCGCCGGCCAGCCGGTCCCGGTCGTGCTCGGCCTCGAAGTCGAGCTCGGGGCCGGCCGCGACGATCCGGGAGGGGGTCACGTCGGGGTGGGTGGTGTAGTAGTGTTCCTTGATGTGATCCAT
>PXQL01000101.1:14381-19822 GCA_003021335.1 Halobacteriales archaeon QH_10_67_13 | reverse complement strand
TGGCGTACACCTCACCTTCGGCGATGCGTTGGAAGTTCTCCGAACGGAACCGGTACTCGCTGTCGGGGTCTTTCCGGACTATCTCGGTGACCCTGTACTCCCTGGTGTCCGTCTCCGAGATGGTGCCGTCGAGAACGCCCGTAAAGGTGAGAAACTCGACTATACAGTCGTATGCGTTGTCGGCCGCGGCACTCGACTGCTGTAGTCCGGCTTCGATGTCGACGTACCACGGGAGATCGACCCCTCGACTGCCGCTGCTGACACGGGTGAAATCGACGACGTGGTCGACGCCGCTGAGCGACCCGACCAGACTCCGTTTCCGGTCGTTCGGATTCGCGATCGTTCCGAACGGCTGGGTTGACGAGAACGTCGAGTGAATTCCCATTCCGACACAGCCGGCGATCTCTCGAACGAAGTCGTAGGCCAGCCGCCGTTCGTACGCTTCGGCGGTCGGGTCGCCGGGTAACACGCGGTTGATGTCGACATCGACGTACCGAGCGTCTCGCTTGAGGGCGGGCTCGTTGAGGATGATCAGCTTGACCGGGCGCTGCACGTCGTGTGTCTCCGAGAGAAACCGCTCGATTGCACGAGCACCGGACGGCTCGTCACCGTGAATGGCACCGACGACTGCGACCTGTGGATTCCCCGCTCCGAGCGTGCTCACGCGCATGTTCCTAATGGGAACGCCGGGTGAATATAATCCCAGCGCCGAGACGGTACGCTGTGCTTCCGAACCACTTCGAGGCGAGTCGGTAGTCTGTCTCGCGGGTAGGAGAGCACAGTCGTCACGAGACTTGGAGACACGGTCAGCTGGCCGGGAGCCAAAGCGGTCTACACCGACATGTCGGGTCGTTTCACCAACAATTGATGTGTGTGTGGGGTGAGGAGACCGATATGGATTACACCGTCAGACCGTTACACTGTGGAACGCTGCGACTGGATAAGAGTATCCTGACGACGCAGGTCGACTCCGGCGTGACAGTTCCCGTCCCGTCGATCTGTTATCTCATCGAGGGCGCCCCCGAGCCGATCCTCGTCGACACGAGCTTTGGCGATCTTGAGCGGATGGACCGGTTACACCCAGCCTTCCAGTGTTCTCGTTCGGCCGGAGAATCACTCACCGCCCAGCTGGACGCCTGCGGCTACCAGCCCGAAGACATCGGGATCGTGGTGCTCTCACACCTCCACTGGGACCACTGTTATAACCTCGAGCTGTTTCCCGATGCGACGATCCTCGCCCAGCGAGCGGAGATCGAGTACGCGATTGCCCCCTATCCGATGATACGAAGCAAAGTCTCTCGGACGAACGCCACCGTGGCTGCAGATCGACCTGACGCCGATCGAGGGCGAGAAAGAGCTGTTCCCCGGGATCACCGCGTTTCCGACTCCCGGTCACACGGTTGGCCACCAGTCCGTCGCGGTCGACACCGGCAGCGAGACGACAGTCGTCGCCGCCGATGCGGTTCCAACGTTCGAGAACGTGGACCGAGTCGAGTCAGAGCCACGCATCCGGGGACTCAGCGTCAACGACTTTGACTGGTGGAGCAGTGCACAGACGGTTCTCGATCGCGGCGAGCGGATCCTCCCGGGACACGAGTGGGAGATCGTGGATAGCAAGCCACCCGCTGAGTGATCCGCGGGGACCATCGTCTTCCCGGACGGCGATCGGATCCGGCAACGCCAACCGCCATCGATTCTCTCCCCGCGCTGAACCGCGAGGCTCTCTCCTCGCAGTTCCGTAACCCGTCTTCGATGGGGAGACTCGCCGAACGGTATCGTCCGTCAGACGGCCCGTGTCACCGCAGATCCGAGCCCTGCAGTTTGTCGGCCAACGCCCGAGAAAGTACACCGACCGGGCGCCGATCCGCGTACTAGCTCCTCTGTAGCTCCCTCGGACGTTCAGATAAGCGACGATCGCGTGACGGTCGCGTCAGGCCGGAACGACGAGCGACCTGAAGTTCTCAAACAGCCGCGCTCCGGACGTGTCTGCGAACGTGTACTCCCCGTCATCCCAGTCCAGCAACGCCGTGAGTCGGGGGCGGTGTTCGGCGGTGAGTTCCGGATGGAACTGCACCGTCCAGAGCGGCGCAGAACGGTGACGAGTGGCGAATATCGGGGCGTGGTCGGCAGCGGCAATGAGCTCCATCCCGTCGCCGGCCTCGGTCACGACGTCACCGTGTGCCACCGGCACGACCGGCGATACGCCGTCGAACAGGGGTACGCTCTCGAGCTCGGCGCTGATCAACCCCGCCGTCGTCCCGACGTGCTCGACGGTTCCGCCAAGCGCCGTGTTCGCAATCTGGTGGCCGAAGCAGACGCTGATCGTCGGAACGCCCCGTTCGGTTAGCTCGCGGATGAGTCTCTCCTGGTCCGGAATCCAGGACCGTTCGTCACGTTCGTACCCCCCTGCCGTGCTCCCGCTGAGAACGACGGCGTTGGCATCGGCCGGGTCGAACCGCTCTCCAGCCGGAAAATCGATCTCGACCGCCTCGGGGAAACACTCCGCAAGCGCGTCACAGTGATACACCTGTTCCGGGTCTGGCTCGTTTCGGACGAGATACGTGTTGCCGGTCATATGGGTTCTACGACCCCGGGAGTGAAAACTCATCGGCCGATGGGTCGAGTCTGTATCCGTCGCGGGTCGCCGTAACTCCGGGATTCGGGTATCTCAGGTTATACGCACAGGGGCAAACGGTCAACCCCCGTTTCACGACGGCTTCCGCCGGAAGCGATGCGGGATGAGTCGGGCAGAACGGTCGGAGAGTCTGCGGTCCCCGTCCGCCGGTGGGGCCCTCTCCCGTCGATCAACACGGGCTCTGTCCAGCACCGGCGAGGGCCTACTCGTGACCCGACCGAAGCTGTCGGAGCGGTCGCTCACCTCCGGAACGGGCACAGTCACTCGATCGCCGACAGGCGCCGATCGAGATCGTCGCGGAACCACGCGGTAAGTTCGGCCTCGGATTCATCGCGCCACCCGGCGAACCGTTCGACGTAGCCGGCCGTCGACAGCCCGATCATCGCCTCGTAGACGGGGGCCCGCTCGCTGAAACCTGGCGGGAGGTCTCCGGCGACGGCTCGGTATCCCTCGTGGAGTGCGGTGACGAGTCGCTTGGGGGTGGGCTCACGCAGTGTCTTGAGTGCCTGCTCGCGGGCGCGGACGAGGCCACGGACGGGATCGCCGATTACGCTGTTTCCCCAGTCGAGCAGCGCGAGCCGGTCGTCGCCGGTGTCGAAGCATGTCTGGCCGCCTGCTCCAGCACGTCCGGCCACGGCGCGTGCTCGACGACGAGTCCGTCGCCGTCGCCCCCGACGATCTCGCCGGGGCGGTCGAAGCGCCGTGCGTGGACGCTCGCGAGCGAACGCCCCAGCCGTCGGGCCAGCGTCTCGCGTCGCTCGGGCGCGGCGTCGAACCACTCCTCGTCGACCGGCGTGCCGGCGACCGGCTCCGTTACCAGCGCCGGCACCGGATCGGTCGTCACCGCGAGGACGGTCGGCACCGTCACCGGAGTGTTCGCCGCGGCGTACCGAACCGCGGCCGCCTCCCCGCGCAGCTCCGCTCCGTCGGGATCGTCCGGCGTCACCTTGCAGTACACCGCCTCGCCGTCTGTGAGCGTAACGCGCGCGACCCGCGTCGTCTGGTTCCACGTCGGACCGGCCGGTTCGACGGCGTCGACGGTCGCCTCAGGGAGGGAAGTTCGGACCGCACGGGTGACTGTCCGAGTGAGGCCGTCTCCGTTGGTCATACGAGTCAGTCAGTCTGTCGTGGCCGACCGGATTGGTCGTTGTGTTTCGCGCTGGACTCGGGGGTCCGCGTCGGAGCACACCCGAGCGGTCGCCGCCGCGGATCGTGCCGACAAACCGTTCGTGACCGTCGGCGAGCCCCGGTGGTCGGCGAGTCAGGCATCGTCAAGCATCTCGATCCGCTCGACGGCCGTCGTCGCGCGCTCTCGGGCGGTCTCAGTATCGTCGGCGGTCGCCACGGCCACGCCCATGCGACGGCCGGCGTATGCGTCTGGCTTGCCGAACAGCCGCAGGTCGGTCTCGGGGGCCGCGAGGGCCGTCTCGGCGCCGGCGAACGCGGGTTGATCGACCGGCGTCTCCGCGACCAGCGCCGCGCTCGCACCCGGACGCTCGACGGCGATCTCGGGGATCGGGAGTCCCAAGATCGCCCGGAGGTGGAGATCGAACTGGCTGAGCCGCTGCGAGCCGAGCGTCACGAGCCCTGTGTCGTGGGGCCGCGGGGAGAGCTCGCTGAAAAGCACCTCGCCGTCCCGGAGGAAAAACTCGACGCCAAAGATGCCCCGGCCGCCGAGCCCGTCGGTCACCGCTCGGGCCATGCGCTGTGCGGCCGCCAGCTGCTCGTCGGTGAGCGGGTGGGGCTGCCAGCTTGTCCGGTAGTCGCCGTCTCGCTGGGTGTGGCCCACGGGCGGGCAGAAGCTCGTGCCCCCCTCGTGGCGCACCGTCAGGAGGGTGAACTCGGCGTCGAACGCGACCAGCTCCTCGACGATAACCCGGCCGGTGTCGGCTCGCGAGCCCGCGCGGGCGGCCTCCCAGGCCTTCTCGACGTCTCCGGGATCGCGGACGACGGACTGGCCCTTCCCGGAGGAGGACATCGTCGGCTTGACCACCACCGGCCTGCCGATCGCCGTGACCGCCTCGCGGTAGGCCTCCCGACTGTCGGCAAAGGCGTACTCGCTGGTCGGGACGCCGACCTCCTCGGCGGCGAACTCCCGAATCCACTCCCGGTCCATCGTAAGCCGGGTCGCCCGCGCGGTCGGCACCACGTCGTAGCCCTCCCGTTCGAGTCGCTCGAGTTCCTCGGTCGCGATGGCCTCGATCTCCGGGACGACGAGTGCAGGATCCTCCCGCTCGACGACCGCCCGGAGCGCGTCGGCGTCGGTCATGTCGAGGACGTGGCTCCGGTGGGCGGCCTGCATCGCCGGCGCGTGTTCATACCGGTCGACCGCGACGGTATCCACGCCCAGACGCTGTGCCGCCAGGATCAGCTCCTTGCCGAGTTCTCCGCTCCCGAGCAACAGCAGCGTCGTCGCGTTCTCGGCGCTTGGCGTCCCGAGCCGCCCCCCGTGTGTTGATGACATAGAGAGTACCCCGACCGACGGGAACAAAAGTGATCGGGGTCCCACGCCCGGTCTCCGGAACAGTGTCAACGCTTTTGTCCCAACAGTACGAGCATGTGTTTACGAGAACGTCGCCCGCCGACCCCGCGACGGTCTCACCGAACGATTCCACGAGTGCGTACAACTCGAGCCCCCGCAACTGATGGCACACCATAGCAGCGATCGAGGAGAGCGCGGCCGCGGAGGCGGATTCCCGCACCGACCGGTCGCGACCGGCCCCGGCGGGACACAACAGGCGTACGCTCGGCGACGGCTCGCGGACTCGCCGCTCGTCGACGGCGCGCTCGCGGTCTCGCGGTCGAG
>PXQL01000101.1:5572-14366 GCA_003021335.1 Halobacteriales archaeon QH_10_67_13 | reverse complement strand
GCGGTCGAGCCTGTACACCCACAGCTTCCACGCGTCGCTGACCGATCAGCTCGCCGCACCGTTCGGTCCCACCGGTGTACCAGTCTTGGCTGGGGGCCCCACGGACGACCCGGTGGACCGACAGTCTGCGGAGACGGGCGAGGCGGGCACGCTGACGATCACGAACCGTCCGGTCCCCGAACTGGTCCTGTACACTGACGCCTCGTACTACCAGGCCGACGAGGTGGCGACAACGGGCGTCGTGATCGAGGACGGCGACGGACGAGTGCTCCACACGGCCGGCGTCGAGCTCAGCGGGGTCTCCAACAGCGTCGCCGCGGAGCGGTACGCTCTCGCTCACGGGCTGGTGGAGACGGCACACTACTTCGGCCGGGCACACGTGCAGGCGTACGCCGACTGCAACGTGGTCATCGAGCAGGTCCGCTCGCCCGACCGCCGACCCGGGCCCGCGCGGCAGGCGCTCCGGGACGCTCTGACGGAGATGCACGTCGTCAGGTTCGATTACATCAACAGAGCGTCGAACGTTCACGCCGACAGCGTCGCGACCTACACCGCCGACCTGATCCGGAAATAACGAGCCGACGGGCTACTCCCAGCGGGACGCTCGCTGATCGGGAGACTCGGCGGGACGCGCGTCGACGGCCGCTCCCGATCGATGATCAGGGCAACGTTCCGTAGTCACAGAGCCGGAGGCGCCCGTCGAGCCGAACGACGTTTTTGGCTGTGATGTCTTGTCCCCGTGTTCCGGACAGTCCGTACGTTTCGGCGACGCGCTCCGCGACCGCCCGCAGCCGGTCGGCCTCGGGCTCGACCGACTCGCTTAGCGGCATGATCAGCCACCGTCCGCGCCGATCAGCCGCGACGATCGGCACGAGCAGGCGGCTGGGCCGGCGCTCCCACAGCCCGGCTTCCGCGCGGTTCTGTGCCCGGCCGTCCCGGTCGTGTCCGTACCGGTCGTGACGATCCGGCACCGGCAGCTTGAGCGCGTACCCGTCGTCCCGGCCGCCGGCGTATGCGCGTTCCGGGAGCCGGTAGACGATCCGACCCACTCCGGCGCCGAGCGGCGTCCCCTCGACGAGTTGCGACCGGAGCCGTTCCGCCCGCCGCCGGTTTCCGCGGGTCGTCGCCTCGTACTGTGCGTGGCTCAGCCTCGACAGGCGCCGTCGGTACTCCGATCGGAGCCGGAACGTCGGATCAGCCGCCCAGTCTCGACTCTCCGTCGAACCCTCTTTCCCCCCGTCCCCCAAGGACATGCGTACCAGTGCTAACCGATCCGGACACGTTAGTGTTGCCGTCGTCTCGGCGGCGATTCTTTCGGCGTCGCCCGACCTCTTCGACCGCCGGGCAGCGTCGAGTTCCGGTGCCGCCTCTTGGGTGGGCTACCGGCGGAACCGTCCGAGCGCGAGTGGATTGTCCCCAACTGCGAGGACGACACTCAACAAACAAAAGTACGTCACGATCCCCCAACACAGCGTGACGACCGCCGCCGGACCGACGAGCACGTAACTAAGAGCGCCGCCGGCGGTCACGACGACCGCGCCGCTCAACTGCACCGCCGGTCGGCGCCACAGCCGTGCGACCGTCGCGGACCGCAGGAACGCAACCTCGACGGCGAGCGCTCCGGCGACGCCGAGACCGACGGCAACCGGGTCGAACGGGCGCGCCGCGCCGTCGGTCGCCGCGAGGACGGCGACGAGTCCACCGAGCGTACAGCCGGCCAGCAGCGCGTCCCGACGGAAGTCGGTCACGGCGAGATCACAATGCGATCGAATCGCCGTCCCTGACAGCGGTGACGGTCCCCTCGAAGGACTCGCCGGCCTCCGCTTCGAGCCTGTCCTCCTCGCCCTCGTGTCTGGGCGAGATGTGGGTGAGCCAGAGGCGCTCACTTTCCGACTCCGATGCGACCCGGCCCGCCTCCCCAGCCGTCGAGTGTCCCGTCGCGTGAGCTCGCTCCGACCGGTCGTCGGCGAACATCGCGTTGTAGATCAACAGCGTGGAATTCGACGCCGCGTCAATGACGCCGGGGGTCGGACGGGTGTCTCCCGTGTAGACGATCTTCCGGCCGGGCTCGGGATCCGAGAGCACGTCGTCGGGCTCGACGACCGTCCCGTCGTCCGTCTCGACGGACTGACCGTCCTGTAGCTTCCCGTACTCCGGTCCCGGGTCGACGCCCAGGGCCTGCGCCCGCTCGACCAGAAACGTCCGCTCGTCGGCCTCCCGGAGGCAGATCCCGTATGAGTACTCGGTGTACGGCGTCTCGAACGCGCGGACGCTGTACCGGTCCGTCTGTATCACCGGATCGTCGTCGTACCCGCGCACGGCGACCGTGTAGCTTGGCCACCCGTAAGCGCCCTCGATCAGGCGACGGGCGCGCTCGGTTCGGCCTTTCGGGACGTGGATATCGAGCGGGCGCTCGCGCTCGTTCATCTCCAAAGCCTGGAGGAGTCCAGGGATCCCGAGCGTGTGGTCGGCGTGGAAGTGCGTGAGAACAACCGCGTCGACGTCCGGGGACGCGTCGTATCTCATCAGCCGCTGTGCGGATCCCTCTCCGCAGTCGAGCAGGATCTCGTCTCCGAAGGCGTTCAGGTGGAGACAGCTGGTTCCGTACTGCGGGGTGGGGACGCCACCGCTGGTCCCGACGGCAGTCACGCGCATACTCTCGTTACGCGAGAGTGTCCCTAAATCGTGTGCATCGGGTGCCGGCTTCGCTTCACCGCTTACGGGGCTCGCGGTCGCCCCGAGATCGACGGGCCCCCCGCGCCCGACCGGAGCCAGATCTCGGGAGCGTGCGATGACCGCTAAGTTCCGCCTCAACGCGAATCGCCGCCCGCGACCGACCATCACGGATCGGACGGCTCCACCAGCGTCGAGAGCGCGGTACACACCGCCGGGAGTCCGGGGAGAGCGGTCACGTCCGTGCTCGCTCGGAGAGTGCCGACAGCGTCGACGCCCCTCGGAGGTCGGCGATCGTACAGTACCAGGCGCCCCGGACGCCGTTCCCGTCGTTCGCGACCGGACGGTCGAGCGCAACGAGATCGTCCAGGCGGAAGACGACGACCCGATCCTCGTCGGAAAACGGGTCGATGAGTGCGGTCCAGTCGTCCTCGTCCATCGGTCCGGGCTCGCCGCGGGCCTGTTCGACTCGGTCGGTGACACGCGCATAATGTGTGATGCTCGAGACCGGCGCAGTCCGGTAGAACGCCATGTACTCGAATGACTCGCGTGTCCGCCGGTAAGACCGCGGCGCGGGGTAGATCCCCTCTCGACACCGACGGAAGGTGTCGGATTGGGTCGCGACGACACAGACCGACGCGTCCCCCGGCGCGTCGTCGGCCGGGCTGTTCTCGGCGAACCGGTTCAGGTCCATGTCTAGGCGTAGGCCTCACGGTTCATCTAGCTGGCGCCCTCGATTCGGTCCCAAACCCGGCGTGTGCTCGCGGTCGGACGGAACGCGCCTACCGTTCGGGGCCTCCCTTGGGACGACAGAGGGCTCGACGGCCTGACGCGAGACGACCGGGTCGTTCAGTCGGAGGCGAGCAGCGGTCCGGGGTCGGTACCGATGCGACGCTCGAGGAAATCATCGAGCAGCTCGAGCGAGCGGATCTTCTGGTCGATGTCCGTCGAGCCGTGGCCCTCCTCGCCGAGTTCCTCGTACTCGAAGTCCGCGCCGGCCTCGTAGCCGGCCGCCTCGAGCCGATCCCGGAGAATCCGGGCCTGTGAGACGGGGACGCGGGGGTCGTTCACGCCGTGGACGATCAGCAGTGGCGTCGCGATCGCATCGAGGTGAGCGACCGGCGAGCGCTGATCGTACAGCTCCGGGTTTTCCTCGGGCGCGCCGAGGTACTTCTCCATGAGTTCGGTCCGGAAGTGTGGCATCGTGTTCTCGTATATATCGCGCAGGTCACTGACCCCGACCGAGGTGACCCCGGCGGCGTACAGATCCGGGAACTGGACGAGCTGCCAGTTCGCCGAGTACCCGCCGTAGGAGCCGCCGTAGACGACCACCCGGTCCTCGTCGAGCCAGTCCGAGCCCCGGTAGTTGATCTGTAAGACCGAGAAGCCCCGTGAGAGGAGAAACTGCACCCGGTAGTTGAACCGCTGGACGTCGCGAGCTCGCGGCCCGCCGTGGGGATTAACGATCAGCGGCGACGGGCGCCGCCCGGAGTCAAAGAGCAGCCCCTGGATCTCGAACTCCTCGGAGGAGTCGTGCTTGAGAGCCCGCTGTGGCGTCTCTGGCACGCCGTCAGAACGAAACTCGATCGACTCTGGGGCGACGAACGCTTCGGGGTCGAAGGGCCCGTACTCGGCCTCGAGGATCGGCTCTGTCTCGTCGGTCTCTAAGTCGTAGGCCACGAGTTCCGGGCGCCGGGTCGCGGTCGTGTGATAGAGTAGGTCCCGGCCGTCCACGAGCCGGTCATCGATGACGCCCGTGACTCCCGGCGGGAGATCGAGCTCCTCGGCGGTTCCGGACTCGATATCGTAGACGACGGGAACACTAACGCTGTTGCGTGCCCGTCCGGCGACGAACCGCTCGCCGTCGGGGAGAAAGTGGCTGGGCTGTTCGTCGTACTTGCCGTCGCCGAACCAGGTAATCTTGTCGGTCCTCAGGTCGTAGATCCCGCTCCGCCCGAGGTCGGTCGTGTTGTCGCTGACGAGCAGCCGCTCGCCCTCTGGTCCCCAGTCGGCGGGCGCAGCCTCGGCGCCGACCTCGCCGATCTCCAAGTTGCGAACGTTCGAGCCGTCAATGTCGGCGACGTAGACGTCGTAGTTCTCGAAGGTCTCGGTTTCGTTCGTCGCGAAGGCAAACCGCTCGCTGTCGGGGGCGAGCTCCGCGTTGCCGGCCGCCCGGTCGTAGTCGGTGACGTCCATCTCGACGATCGGCTCGCTCTCGCCCGACAGCGTCATCGCGTAGATGTCGTGCTGTTCGTCGCCATCGTCGTCCTGGTGGTAAAACAGCCGATCCCCGTCCGCGCTCCACTGGAAGCCGGCCCGGACCGACCGGGGAACCTCGCCGTCGCTGAGCTGTTCGAGCTCTCCCGTCTCGGGATCGAGCAGGTGGATCTCGTTGCGCCCGGTGACGTCGTAATACAGCGCGACCGTCTCGCCGTCGGGCGCGACCCGCGGACTGGCGAGCGTCGGGAGTTTCGCCAGCTCGCGGAGCACGTCGTCGGACTCGTCGGTTGATGTCATGTTCTGGTCTGAGGGTTTGCCCCGGTGTGAACTACCCCGACCGACCGCGCTCGGGCCTGGTCGGCCCTCGCTTGTTGCGGTCGGGGCTTCCTGGTTCTGCGTCGGAACTTGCATCCGACGTGGACACAGCGGTTCCAGACTCCGCAGGCGGCTTCCCTTCACGGGCGGTTCGGAGTGTCCCACTCCTACCGATTCGACACTCGGCCACAACCGCCGATGCACGCTTCTTGTCGCGTTTGAACACCGTCGGAAGCATGGTGAGCGTCTTACTATCAGGTTTGACCGCCGGGGTAGTAAGGCCGTGCCAGACAGTGGAAGTAAAAACTGATGACGGGCGCTGTATCCCCTCCCTGCTCGCGCCTCCGGCGCTCGCTGCGGAAGGGGGCTTCGCGCCCTGCACCGACCGGCCGAACGGTGTCAGCGAGTACTCGACGCGAACGGGGTTTTCGCTGGTGCGTAACCGACTCGCGCCGTGAGCGTTTCAGAGAAAGACAAGCGAATAGAGAACGCCCGCGACGCCGAGCGCCGCCACGACTCCACCAAGGCCGACGAGACCGAGATTCCTGGTGGTGTGTGTTTCACGTTCGAGAAAGGCCTCTCCGGGACGCTCGGGGTCGACGTAGGCCGTCACGGCCTGTCCCTCTTCGTACTCGAAGTGTTCGTGTGCGCGGTCCCGGTTTGAGTAGTTGTGGGTCGTGTCCACTCCCTCCGCTGGGGGCTCGACGTTCCCGGACGTGTAGGACTCCCCGTCGACCGTGTACTTAAACGTCACTTTGGGTACGTAGGTTGTCACCGTCCTCGTTCCGCCGTCGTCAACGTCCCGCCTCTCCGTCCGTCCCGAGACCCCGACGTCGATGATCTCGGCCTGAATCGGTTGTGCCTGTTCGATCAGTTCCCGCTCGTCGGCGTACCCCCTCCACCCGTTCCAGGCGATGAGCGCACCGATCCCGACGGGAAAAAGCGAGACGAGTGCGTTCTCGATCGAAACCATCGGTTGTCAGAGAGACCGGGAGAAACAAAATTCTATGGGGACCGACGACGCCCGTGTCGCGCGTGAGCGCACGGCGGTGTATCGACCGCTCAGGAGGACCGACGGTGAACGGAGACCGCAAGCGCCGCCGTCGGAACGACTGAGAGGACACCGAGAACCCGGACCAGTCGTACGGGATCGACGGGTCGACTCACGTCGATCCAGCCGGGTCAGCGCCTCGTCGCCCCTGTCGTAGACCGCGGTGAACAGGTACCCGCCGCCCACCAGGAGAAACCACGGGTACAGGTAACCCAGCTCGACGAGTTGGTCCCGGACGAGCGCCTCCGGGGTTCGCCGGAACAAGACAAGGTTAAACCCGAGTCCAACGGCCCAGACGAGTCCCCAGGCCTGCCAGACGCGGTTTCGGTGGAGCCCCGAGACGAGCACCCCCGTGAGGACCACCGCAACGAAGGCGAGGCCCCACACGCCGAGGATCTGTCGTACAAACAGCCGCTGGGTCGTTACCCACCACCCGATTCCGGCGGCTGCCGCGACGGTCCACAGGAGGAGTTCGGTCTGCCTGTCGGGGGTCACGAGAGCTACTGGGAGAGCAACCCGCAAGAGTTCTGCGCAACGGCGCCGCCGGTCCAAGCGTCGTCACGGACCCAACAGAGATACCCTCGGCGGCGAGACCGGGCTCCGGCGTTCACTCGTCGTCGAGTCGCCTTGAGAGCCGGTCGAGTTTCTCCGCGATGCGCTCGCGGCGGCCGGCGGTCTCGTCCGGGCGCGGGGTAATCTCGACGAGCTCGCCGTCCGCGACGGTCACTTCGAGCACGCTGCCGGCCTCGCAGTCTGCTGGCAGCTCCTCGACTGGACGGGTGACCTGCTCGATGACCGCGTCGTCGTCTTCGATCAGCAGGACCGCCGTCTCGCCGTCGACGATCCGATCGACCGTCGCGGCGTACTCGCCGTCTGGGAGCGTCATCCGATCACCCCTATAGCGGCCCGCGGATCGATCGCCTCGCTCGCCGCCTCCGATTTCACCCCGAGCAGCTCCGTCGGGTCGGTCGGGGCAGCTTCGGTGGTCGTGACGTCGACCGTCGAGCCGTCGGTCGTCACGACCACGTCGCCGTGAGTTCCGGTCCAGTAGGTCTCGATTTCCCGGTCGGCGAACGCTTCGAGGGTCTCGTCGTGGGGGTGGCCGTATTGGGAGTCGAGCGCACTCGAAATAATAGCGATCTCCGGGTCGACCGCGTCGAGAAACGCCTCCGAGGAGGACGTCGAAGACCCGTGGTGTCCCGCCTGGTAGATGTCTGCGTCGAGCTCGCCGGCCCAGCGCTCAAGCAGCTGTGCTTCGACCTCCTGTTCGGCGTCGCCGGTAGTCAGGTATCGCACGTCGCCGAACTCGATCAACACCCCGACGCTCGCGTCGTGAAGATCCGCTCCATCAGCCCCCTCAGGCGGGTTCAGAACGGTCGCGGTGACGTTTTGCCCTGCGAGGGGGAGCTCGTCACCGCTCCTGACGATCTGTAGCTCGTGGCCGTGCTCGTCGACGGCGTCGAGGTAGTTCTCGTAGGTCTGGCTGGTGTGGGGCACGCCGGCGTCGTAGACGGTCCCGATCCCGTCATGGTCGGTCTCGAAAGCCTCGATGATCGCCGCGTGGCCGCCGATGTGATCGGCGTGTGGGTGCGTCGCCACCAGGTGGTCGATCCGGTCGACGCCTTGCTCGTCGAGGTACTCGATTACGTCACTGCCGTCCTGGCGCCAGCCGCCCGAGTCGATCAGGATCGTCTCGTCTGCTGGAGTCCGAATCAGCGTCGCGTCGGCCTGTCCGACGTCGATGTGATGAGTCTCGAGCTGTCCCGTCACCTCGACCGTGCCGGCCTCCTTGTCCGGTTCGACGCCGTCGCCGTCTTCTAATGCCCCCGGGCCGACGCAGCCGGCCAGTCCGACCACACCGACGACGAGTGCGATCACCACGATCCGTCTCATTACGTCACCGTCTCCGCTCGCCGGATATGTGCGTCCGCCGCAGCGGCGCCCGCGCCCGGCCTCGCCGGCACCGCCGGGGCGACGACCGACGAGCCCGACCCGGCGAGTCACGACGACGGGCTGACCGGCGTCTACGACGGCACGGTCGATCGGATCGTCGACGGTGAACACGTCGTCATCCTCATCGAGGAGGGCGGGGCGGTGATCGACCAGCAGGTGGTCTCGGCCGACGAGTACCCCGGGCTCGATGAGGGCGAGGCCGTCACGGTCTTTTTGTACCGCGGGGAGGTCCTCGTGATCTGGTGAGCTCCCGCCCCCGGCAGCTATTAGGCCCGGCGGCCCGGGCGACCGGCATGGACGAGCCTCCCGAGACCTTCGACTGCACGGTGACCGACTGGGCCCACGTCTACGAACTCTCTCGAGCGGTCTCCGAGGCGGTCCGAGACGCCGAGTTCGAGCCCGACGTGATCGTCGCGCTGGCCCGCGGCGGCTGGATTGCCGGACGGATCTGCTGTGATTTCCTCGGGATCGACGACCTCGTGAGCCTGAAAATCGAACATTACGTGGGTACCGCACAGAAAGGTGAAGAGCCTCGGATCCGGTACCCGCTCTCGGAGGCGACGGTCGGCGGCAAGGACGTCC
>PXQL01000101.1:0-5442 GCA_003021335.1 Halobacteriales archaeon QH_10_67_13 | reverse complement strand
GGCGATCCGGACCGACGACGGTCGGTGGCGACTCGCCTGATCCTCGGCCTCGGCGACGCGGCCGCTTTAGGGCCAGTTGCAGTTCCGGCAGGGGGTGCCCTCGCCGCGCTCGACGCGGTCCCGGATCTCGGACCAGCGCGCGTCGAGGTGCTGGCCCTCCGGGTCGACGCCACAGCCCCGTGCTCCGAGCAGATGCCACGTGCCGGTCTCGTCGTTGTGTGCTGCTTGCATACTTGAAGCCGGGCAACTCCCGAACAAGAGTCTGGGGTTCAGGCGGTGATCAATAATTCCAGAGACTCGTCGGGAGTGTTGGCGGGCAACTCCCGAACAAGAGTCTGGGGTTCAGGCGGAGCATCGGGGGTATCTTTCCGTCGGCGCGAAGTGTACCCCATGTTCGTCGGTCACGGGGTGTGGCGTTTGCGCTCACGACAGGCCCCGCGGCCCACTGTGGCCGGGACGACGAACGCGCTCGCGATCAGCACGATCGCGGGGCTGTTCGCGATGCTGCCGGAGGTGGACGTGTTTAGTTCATCGGTACTCGGGGGTCAGAGTCAGGACGGTCGAACGGCCTCTTATCGACGGGCCGGTTACGCGTCGAGTCGTAGCTCCTCAATCGGGACCGCCATCCTGTGCCGTCGGACCTCGAAGCCGAGTTTCTCGTAGTACGCCAGTGCCCGTTCGTTATCGATGTCGACATCCAGCGCGAGCTGCTCGCACCCGTGCTCGCGGGCGAACCCCACGGCGCGTGCGATCAGCCGATCGGCCAGCTCGCCGCCACGGAAAGACTCTGCGACGTAGAAGTCGCCGACGACGACGCTATCGGGTTGGTCAAACGAGGACGGCGCGGGGTCGAGTTCGGCGCCGACGAACCCGGCGAAAGTCGCCTCAACCGCCCCAAGCGGCGCAGTCGACTCATCGGCGTCCTCGAGCGCGACCCAGAGCCGGCTGTCGGCCGCGTCGAAGCGGTCGATCTGCCACTCAATCTCGGCCTCGACATCGAACTCGGGGGACAGTCCCTCCCCTTTGACCACTTCTTCCAGCTCCCGCATGTACGGCAGCCAGAGCTCCTCGATGTACCGACGGATCGGCCCCTCGGCGGCCTCGACGGGACGGATCTCCATACAACACCTGGGACCGAGACAGGTAATTAACCGTTACGACCGTTGCCGACCGTCGCAAAAACAACTTTCGAGTGCCGATTTCCTGGCCCCGGCCGGGGCCAGAAAGTCGGCGCGCTCAGTCCTCGGAGACGGCGCCGTCTTCCCAGCCCTCGCTGTGGATCCGCTCTTCGGGAGCGCCGAGCTCGCGGAGCCGGGCCTTGGTGTCGACGACCATCTGTGGGACGCCACAGACGTAGAAGTCCCGGGATTCGAAGTCGTCGAACAGCTCCTCAAGATGGGTCTGGACGTACCCGACCCGACCCGTCCACCGCCAGCCGGGGTCCGAGAGGCTGAAGGTTACCTCGAAGTTCGAGTCGGCCGCGGCCAGCTCGTTGAGCGTTCCGCGGTGGATGATCGACTCCTCGCTCTTTTCGCCGAACAAGAAGTGTGCGTCGCCGGTTCCCTCAGCGACGTACTGGCGGGCCATCGCCAGAAGCGGCGTAATGCCCGTCCCGGTGCCGACGAAGGCGACATCCCTGTCGGGATCGGCCAGCGTAAGGTCGCCGTCGATCGGTCCGATCGTGATCCGGTCGCCCGGGTCGCGGGTGTGCATATACGAGGAGGCGAGTCCGTCCTCGTAGCGTTTGATCGCCAGCGTGAGTTCGTCGGTTCCCGGGAGGTTCGTCGGCGTGTACGGCCGCACTACTTCGCCGCTTCCGGCCTCGAAGTGGATGGTCGTGTGCTGGCCAGCTTCGTACTCGAAGGTTTCTCCGGGAACCCGGAGCCGGAATCCCTTGACCCGCGGCGTCAGCCCGTAGGTGTCGACAACGGTAGCCGTCTGTGTCATATCTGTCGTACGCTCCGAGACGGAATAAGCCCGCTGACTCATACCGTGTCCACAGCAACAACCCTCGGAGGTGTCCTGGTGCCGACGACCCGGCCGGTTCGGGGCCAACCGCAGATGAACGCACGGCGTCGCCGGGGCCGGCCGCTACCCGTCGGCGACCGCCGTCAGAAACGCGGCGACCGCCCTGGCGGGCTCGTCCCAGGCGTGGTGTGTCTCGAACGCCTCGCGGGCGGCCAGCGAGTACTCGATCAGCCGATCGCGATCGCTGGCGAAGGCCGCGATCGCCGCGCGGACCTCGTTGGCCCCGCCGGCCCCGGAGCCGACCGCCGGGAGTCCGTGCCCCATCCCCTCGAGGTAGGCGATGCCGTAGCCCTCGTACCGGGAGGGAACGGCGAGCACGTGGTGGCGCCGGTACAACTCCGCGAGACGGTCGTCCTCGACGCGTCCGGTCAGGGTCACTCTCTCATCGAGGCCCCGGTGCGCGACCAGCGATCGCACCCGAGCGACGTACGCCGGGTCGATCGAGGTGTCTCCAACGACCGTCAGCGACCACGTGAACTCTCCGTCTGCGAGTCCGCGGATGAGCGTCGTCAGGCCCTTGCGTTCGACAACAGAGCCGACGAACAACACCCGCAGCGGTCCCGGCTCCCGCCCTCGCGAGCGAATCGCGGCGGGGTCGAGGTCCGGGCGGACGTGATCCCCGCCCGGCGGGGCGAGCACGCAGGATGTCTTGCCGACCAGCGACTCTACCGTCGCGCGGGTCGCCCGGCTGTTGTAGACGAACCCGTCGACGGTCTCAAGATATGCGCGCTCGAGTCGCCGGCAGATCGCCGCCTCGAACGAGCCCCAGCGCTCGGAGGCCCGGAGGGGATGGACGATCGAGACGATCGGTAGCTCGGGGAATCGCTGACCGAGCCGGCGGTTCGGGAGCACGAGCGACGGGTGACACAGCTCGTCTTCGAGCAACAGGTCCGTCCGGTCTGCGAGCGCCGACAGCTCCTCCCAGACCGCCGACGAGAGGTTATCGAGCAGGTCTCGACCGTACCCGCGCCGCGGGATCGCGACAGTGGTAACCGCGTGACCGCGATCGCGCAGCCCCGCTACGATCTGTCGGTCGTACAGGTAGCCGCCGCTGGTCTCGTCGAGCCCGTCGTAGACGACGAGGCCGATCCGCATCAGAGCCCGGTGGCGCAGGCCGCGGCCGCCGTCTCGTCTTCCCAGGTCTGCACCTCGAACTCCGGGAGCTCGTTGAGCGTCGCGTCGTGGTACCGGACCTCAACTTCGTCAAGAACCTCAAACTCGTCCACGCAGTCGATGTCGGCCAGGTGCCCGTACTCGTTGAGCCGCGGCCCCTCGACAGTGGGCTCGGCGCGAGACTGGTGCGAGCAACGCTCTCCCTCCGGCCCGGAATCAGGGACAGTAAGCCAGCCCCAGGCGACGGATCCGGGTCTGACCGTGACTGCGTGCATACGGTGTGATCGGCGGCGGCGAATAAATGCACCACGCCTGGCGGCCGGGACCCCGCTCAGTAGGTCAAAACCACCTGGACGGCCTCCCCGGGGCGCTTGTCGAGCAGCTCGTAGGCCCGGGCTGCCTCCTCAAACGGAAGCCGGTGGGTGATCAACGGCTTCGAATCGATCCGTCCGAGGTGGGTTTTTGCCACTTCGAGACGCCGGTCTTTGTCCCACCGGCCGCGCCGCGCCGGTGCGATCGTGCTGACCTGGCTGCTGACGAGCTCGATCCGGCTCCGGTGAAACTCGCTGTCGAGGGACAGCTCGACGGGCTTCGTCCCGTACCAGGAGCCGACGACGATCCGGCCGGCGTAACCGGTCGCGTCGATCGCGGCGTCGAGCGCGTCGGGGTTGCCCGACAGCTCGTAGGCCAGATCCGCGTCGGCCTCTCCCTGCCAGGGCCCCTCGGCCGCCCGCTCCGGTCTGAGACTCCGGTCGGCGCCTATCGCCGTCGAGAGCTCCCGACGGTTGTCCTGTGGTTCGACGGTGACGAGCTCCTCGAGCGGGTACTCCGCCAGCAGGCTCGCGGTCAGCAGCCCGACAACCCCCTGACCGAACACGACCGCGCGCTGGCCTACTGCGGGCTCGCCGTCCAGCGCGAGGTTGACCGCGGTCTCGGCGTTGGGCAACAGCGCCGCACGCTCGGAGGACAAGTCCGGAACCGGCACCACGCTCTCTGCTGGGACGACGAACTCGCTCGCGTGGGGGTGGAAGGTAAGCACCTGCCGACCGCGAAGCTGGGTCGCCTCCGAGCCGGCCGCGATCACCTCCCCGACGGTCGCGTACCCGTACTCCACGGGGTAGGAAAGCGAGCCCGACAGCGCGTCGATCGACTCGTCGACCGCGACTCCCCGTTCGATGTCCCCGCGGTAGACGAGCAGCTCCGTGCCCGGACTGATCGCCGAGACCGTCGCGCGTACCCGGACCTCGTCGGGGCCCGGCTCCGGGACCGATCGCTCTCGGATCGCAACCTCGCCGGGGCCAGTGAAACACACCGCGCGGGCGGTCATCAGTGTGCCGCCGGCTCGGCGCCCAGTGCCACCTGTTCGCCGCTCTCCCGGCAGTGCTCGAGCGCTTCCTTCGCGCCCATTCCCGCCTCGGTCGCGGTCGCGCCGCTGCCGACGCCCACTCTGAGTTCGATGTCGGCCGTCTCCTGGACGTGCTCGACGGCGTCCCGGAAGTCCTCGTGGGTGAGATCCGGTGTGACCGAGATGACGTTGTCTCCGCCGACGAAAAACGTCAGCGCGCCGTGCGCTTCGAGCATGTGGCCGGCGAGGGCGACGTACCCGCGGTTGATCTGCTGGTAGACGGTAAAGGCACTGAGCTGGTCTGTGTACTGCTCGGTCGCGCTGTTGACATCGAAGTGAGCGACCTGGACGCCGGCCGCGCTCGGGTCGACGACCTCTCCCCCCAAGATCTCCGTTCGGTCGCTGTCCTGTGCGCTCCCGGCCGCCTGGAGTCGCTCTGTCGCGTCCGACAGGGCGGCGTCCGGCCGATCGCCGACGCCGGTGGTCAGGCTGATCGTCACGGGATACCGGTTCCGGACCGACTCCTGGATGCGCTCGTGGGCCGTCATATCGAGGGCATTCGTAACGGCGATCATGTTGTCGAACCGCGTGTAAAACACGTACCCCCCGTCGCGGCCAATGAGCTGTGAGAGGTCCGCGTACAGCCGGGACTGAAGAGTCTGGAGGTCCACTTCGGGGCGAGGATGGGGCGTAACCGTCCACGGGCCGTAGTTATCGAGCTGAATCAACGTGAGTTGCGTTCGAGCCATCGTATATCAAAAGTGGTCGAGGAAAATAATAGGCACGCTTGCGCCCCACAGTTTCGTGAATTATCCCGAAGATAAAAAATACACAATGGTAATACGTTTTCACCACATCGGGGCGGGTACTGTGATCGCTCGGGTGCCCGAACAGAGGGTCATCGCTGGCTCGCCTGTGAGGGATACGATGCAGTCTCGATGTGCGAATCGGGGCGG
>PXQL01000100.1:1059-5196 GCA_003021335.1 Halobacteriales archaeon QH_10_67_13 | reverse complement strand
GGGGTCGCTTGAGCCCGCGCCAGGGCCCGCTCGACGACCTCGCGGTAGCCCGTCTCGGGGACGTGGGCGACGATCCGCCCGTACGCCCCGGCCCCGTCGAGGTAGCGGGCGAGCACGTCGGCGACGAACTCCAGTTCCGTCTCCGTCCACCGGCCGGTGACGACCGCGTCGTAGTGCTGGGCGGGGTAGGTCCACTCCAGCTCCTGGGGGACGACGCCGATCGGCGAGGTCATCGACAGCTTGTGGGCGCGGTAGCCGATCGCGTCGTGAAACTGCGCGTGGCTGGGCGACTCGCTGTCGGGTTTGGTCGCCGAACACGGCACTAACACCGGCGGTCCCTCGAACCGCGGCCGGTAGCGAGTCGTGACCCGGTCGGCGTACCGGCGGATCTCGACCCGGCGTAAGGCGTCCTCGTTGGTCGCGGTGATCTCAGCCTGCCGGCAGACCGGCGTCCGCTCTTCGAGGTACCCGTACTGCTCGTCGAACCGGCGCACGGCGGCGGTTAGCCACCGCTCGTGGCGGATCTGCCCCTCCAAGTAATCCCGTAGCTGCCCGGCCCGGATTCGCTCGCGGACGGTCGCGAGCGCGGTCTCAAGAGCGTACTCGTTGTGCTCGGCACAGGCTTCCAAGTCGAAGGCGTCCCCCCGGCAGGCCGGACACGCACACGGTTGCTCTTCGAGATCCTCGAGGACCCGCTCGCCGTCGGCGGTGAGGTACTTGCCCTCGAGGCCCTTCAGGACGGCCCGATGCGAGTCGACCAGGTCGACCCCCGCGTAGGCCAACAGCCCGACGTTGCCGGGCGTGGCGACGCCGGGCAGGTACAGCGCCGTGTCGGCGGGGATCGCCTCGCGGACCCGACAGAGTGCGTCGACGAACGCCTCGGCGTGGCCGACCGCCGACCGGGCGTCCGAGAGCACGTAGGCGTCCGTTCCGTGTCTCTCGGCGGTTTCGGCACCGATCACCGCGGCGCTCGGATACGATACTTTGGGCTGCTCGACGGCGAAGGCCTCCTGCACTTCCGTCGGCGTCCCGCCGGGGACCCCGCGGTGAGGGAGCACGGTCAGGACGTCCTCTCCGCCCTCGGGGAGCTCGCGGTCGCGCACCCAGAGGCTGCCGGCGTCCTCGATCCGGTCCTCATCGAGGATTGCCGGGGTCGTCACCGGCGTCGCGAGCCTGAGCTGGCCAAGCCGGGCGGGACCGTCCCGGTCGCGCACCTCGAAGTACTCGGTCACGACTCCCTCTCCCGCCGGACGGTCACTCGATCGGGAACCGCAAAAAGCGCCACGGCCGGCCGGTCGTCGTGACACAGCCTAAAACTCGTCCCGGGGGGGGTCTCGACCAGCCGCCTCACCCCGCGTGCGGCGGCCTCGGCGGCGAGCCCGAGCCGCTCGAGTCGGATCCCGTCGACCGGGTAGGCCCCCTCGATGCGTCCGGGGGCGAGCGTCCGGACGTTCGGGTTGACCACCGGCAGCAGGGCTGGCGTCTGTACCGTCGTGTCGGCCCGGGGGACCCGTAACTCCCCGCGCCGTCCGGTGGCGTCGTACTCCGAGATTTCGAAGACGCCCTGCATTTGCCCTCCGTGGACGGGCGCCGGGAGTAAGCGTTGTGTTCCTTTTTTACCGATTATCCGTCGCCGACGGCGATCGGCTCGCGGGAGCGCTCTCCCCCGGTCAGCGCTTCGTACAGGTCGGTGTACTGCTCGATCACGCGCTCGTGGCCGAAGGCCCGCCACCGGTCGTCGACGGTCCTGCGTTCGAGTTCGCCCGCGCTCTCGATCGCGGCTGCCATCGCCGCCGTGTCGGTCACCCGGAAGCTCCGGTCGTAGCTCTCGATCAGCTCGTGGGCGCTCGACTCCGCGTGATACTCGACGATGCCCACGCAGCCGGCCGCGAGCGCCCAGAGCAGCTCCGTCGGGAACACCGACCGCGTGGCCGTCTGGACGAATGCGTGTGCGCTCCGGTAGACGGCGAGCCGGCGCCGGCGGTCGGGCGCGCCGACGAACCGGACCCGGTCGTCGATTCGGAGCTTCTCTGCTTGCCGCTCGTAGGCCGCTCGCTGGGGGCCGTCCCCGACGATCGTCGCCGTCCACCCCAGCGTGCGCAGCTCCGCCAGCGCGAGCAACAGCGACTCCAGGTTCGCGGTCTCGTCGAGCCGGTGGGCGTAGGCAACATCGATCTCTGGCTCGGGATCAGTCGCCTCGATCTCCGGGTAGGCGATGCTCTCGGGGATCACGGTCGTATCGGTCTCGCTTGCACCGTGCTCGCGGACGGCCGTACGGACCAGTTCGGAGGGGACGACAATCCGGTCTGCGGCCCGGACGGCCGCTCGGCCGAGCCGTCCCTCGATCAGGTCCGTGCCGAACTGTTCGGCAACCAGCGGCGCCCGGACGAGCGTGCTTCCGGCGGCGGCGGCGAGTGTCACCCGGGCTGGTAGGAGCCGGGCGTGGACGACGTCCGGACGGACTCGGGCGAGCGCAACCGGCAGCCGACTCGCGAATGACGCCGTCGCCGCCCCGACGGTGAGCCCACGATAGCGCACGCCGTCGACGACCCGCTCGGCGGAGTAGTCGTTCCACCACTGCGCACAGAAGACCGTCACGTCGTGGCCCCGGTCTGCGAGCAGCCCCGCCACCCGCTCGAGGCGGGCGGCCCCGGGACGGTCCCGGTGTCGGGTCGTCTCGGGGAGCACGAACGCGACGCGCATGCGCCGACCGACGCGCCACCGGCTCAAAAGCGGCCCGGTCGATGGGTCGCAAGCTTCTCACCGGCGGCGATCGTGGTCGGCGTATGACGTACGACCTCGAACGGTACTTGACGGTGCGACGCGCGTACGGCGGCTCGATCGGCCCCGACGGACGGCTGGCGTTCCTGCTCGATACGACCGGCGTCCCGCAGGTCTGGACCGTCGACGAGCCCGGCGAGTGGCCGACCCAGCGGACCTTCTATGACGAGCCGGTCTCGTTCGCGTCGTTTTCGCCGACCCGCTCGGAGCTTGCCTTCGGGATGGACGAGGGGGGCAACGAGCGCACCCAGCTGTTCCGGCTCGACGCGGAGGGGGGGATCCACCCGCTGACCGACGCTCCCGACGCGAAACACCGGTGGGGTGGCTGGAACTCGACCGGCGATCGGTTCGCCTTCGCCTCGAACCGCCGCGACGAGGCCGTCTTCGATGTCTACACGCAGGACCGCGAGGAGCGGGGCGAGGACGCCGAGCTGGTCTTCGAGGGCGACGGCTGGTACAGCGTCGCCGGCTGGCGCCCCGACGACGGCGCCCTGCTGCTCCACCGGGCACATTCGAGTTTCGATCACGACCTGTCCGTGCTCGAGCTCGCGACCGGCGAGCGCCGCCGGCTCACGGCAGACACCGAGGGCGTGCGGTACAGCTCCCCCGAGTGGGGACCCGAGGGCGAGGCGATCTATCTCGTCACCGACAAGGGCGCGGACACGCTGTATCTCGCCCGGATGGACGCCGCGACCGGCGAGCTCGCGGTCGTCGAGCGCGGCGGCGAGTGGAACGTCGACGGGCTCGCTCTCGATCAGGAGTCCGGCCGGCTCGCCTACTCCCGGAACGTCGACGGGTACACCGACCTTCACCTCGCGGAGCTCGCGGGCCCGACCGAACTCAGCGAGTTCGCCATGCCGGACCTGCCGGGCGACGTCGCCGGCGGCGCCAGCTTCGGTCCCGACGGCGACCGGGTTGCGCTGTCGGCCTCGGGACGCACCGAGAACACGAACGTCTCCGTGATCGACGTCGCCGCCCTCCCGACGATCGAAGGCGGAGCCGGCGATCCCGACACCGCGGCGCCGGCCGGGGCACTCACCCGGTGGACCTGCGCCGACGCGGCCGGCATTCCCACGGAGACCTTCGCCGAGCCCGATCTGATCCGGTACGAGACCTTCGATGGCCGGGAGATCCCTGCGTACTTCACGCTCCCGGAGGACGCCGAAAACGCGCCGGTGATCGTCGACATCCACGGCGGCCCCGAGAGCCAGCGCCGACCCGGCTTTTCCGGACTCCGGCAGTACTTCCTCTCGCGGGGGTACGCCCTCTTCGAGCCCAACGTGCGCGGATCGGCCGGCTACGGCAGGGAGTACACCCACCTCGACGACGTCGAAAACCGGATGGACTCGGTTCGAG
>PXQL01000100.1:0-997 GCA_003021335.1 Halobacteriales archaeon QH_10_67_13 | reverse complement strand
GGGACCGTCGATCCCGGGCGGTTCGTGGCGATGGGCGGGTCCTACGGCGGGTTCATGGTGCTCGCCTCGCTCACCGAGTTCCCCGAGCGGTGGGCCGCGGGTGTCGACATCGTCGGGATCGCGAACTTCGTGACGTTCCTGGAGAACACTGGCGACTGGCGCCGCGAGCTCCGGGAGGCCGAGTACGGATCGCTCGCCGAGGACCGGGAGTTTCTCGAGTCAGTCAGTCCGACCAACAACATCGGCCGGATCGCGGCGCCGCTGTTCGTGCTCCACGGCGAGAACGACCCCCGCGTGCCGGTCGGCGAGGCAGAACAGATCGCCGAACGGGCCCGCGAGCAGGGGGTGCCCGTCGAGAAGCTGATCTTCGACGACGAGGGCCACGGCATCTCGAAACTCGAGAACCGCATCACGGCATACGAGCGGATCGTCGAGTTCCTCCGATCCGAGACGCTGGCCGATCCGGCGCCGATCACCGGATCCCACCCCGGCGGTCCCCGACGCGGGGAACCACCTTTTCAGGCCGTCGCGGCGGCGATCCGGTCGCACTACGCCGAGGACAGTTCCGGACACGACATGGCACACGTCTGGCGGGTGTTCCGGCTGACCCAGCGGTTCGCCGAGGAGCTCGGGGCCGACCGGACCGTCGTCGGCTGCGCGGCGTTGGTCCACGATCTGCACCGCGTGCTCGAAGACGGCACCGGCCGCGATCCGGCAGAGACGACCGCCGAGGTCGCTCGCGCCCTCGAGCGGGCCGGGGTCGACGACGAGACCGTCGGCGCGGTCACACACTGTGTGGCCGTCCACGACGAGCTGGCCCTGCGCGGCGAGGATCCCGCTCCCGAGACCGGCGAGGCCGAGATCCTCAGAGACGCCGACAACCTCGACGCGATGGGCGCGATCGGGATCGCTCGAGCGTTTGCGTTCGGCGGCGCACACGGCCTCTCGCTCTGGGACGAGACCGGCGAGCGGTACTCCTCGCTGTATCACTTTGAGG
>PXQL01000112.1:18177-24223 GCA_003021335.1 Halobacteriales archaeon QH_10_67_13 | reverse complement strand
CGGTGAAGCCACCGGAGTTGCCGATGTTTGCGAACAGCTCTAAGGGCTCGTCGGACTCGGGATCCTCGTTGATGTTGACGTACAGCTTCCCGTAGCCGGTGTCGATGCGCTGGGTCACGCCGTGGAGCACGGCCGGCCGGGGGCGCTTGCGGCCCACCTCCTCGCCGTCGGCGGCACCCAGCATCGTCTCGATCTCCGAATCGAGGGCCTCCCGAACGGCCTCGTGATCGAGGAACGCGTCGAGCCCGCCGAACAGCTCCTCGATCTGCTCGACGACCTCTGCCTCGTCCATGTCGGCGAACTCGGTGTTCTGGGCGCGGGTTGTGAGCACCTGCTTCGAGCGGGTGCCGTCCCGGTAGTAGGTGACGCCCTTGCCGCCGTGCTCGTAGATGTACTCGAAGGCCTCTTTCGCGTCCTCGACGGTGGAGTCGTTGGGCGCGTTGACGGTATTGTGCGAGACGACACCCCCGACCACGTACTCGTGCGGACCGGCAAGTTCGATATCGTACATCTCGCGGGGTCCGGCGTCCTCGACTTCGGTGACCTCGTACAGCGGCGGCGCGTCGGTGATGCCGAGCTTTTCTGCCGTCGTGTTGAACATGTGGTTCCGGTCTCTGTGTTCGAAGTTTCGTGCTGCGTAATACTCCGTCGAGCGCGAGTCGTAGTCCGTCTTGTCGACCTCGTCCTGTGGCACATAAACGCGATATCGCTGGTCGAACCGGTCGACACGCTTGTGTGGTTCGACCGGCGTCACCAGTTCCTGTGCCCCGTTGGTCACATGCACCTGATACGCGTAGGCCTCGGACTCGTCAACCCACTTGCGACCGACGCACACTTTGGGAACACCGAAGCTCCGGAGTAGTTCGGCGACGCCGTCGGCGAGCCGTTTCGACATCCCGCCGTAGACGACGAGAGACTGCGACGACACGTACCCGTCGAGCGTCACGCCGTTGACAAACGTCTGTTTCTCTTCGGGACTTCCCTGCAAGACCGCACGTGGGACTCGCTTCTCGTAGGATCCCGAACCACACAGCTCCGTCACGAACTCCCAGACAGGCTTGGAGTTCAGCTTAACTCCGTACACTGTATCGCGCTGGCCGCCGCGCCGCGTGTCCTCTTCAATCGACGGGGAGCGACCGAACAGCTCAACGAACAGGTCGCTCACCTCCTCGCGGACCTTCTCCGACGACGTGCTGATCTCGATCGAGTATCGAGCGTCGATCGCACTCCCATCCGCTGCGTACATCCCGAGGAACTTCGCGAGATGCGGCGACATCTTTTCAGGAAGTGTCACGTCTTTCTCGTAGACGGTCGGATCAGCGTTACCTGCAGCCGTTACACCGCCATCGGCCGTGACAGCCGGGTTCCGAACGAATCCAAGATCGGCGCTCCCCTCACCGTGTGATTCAACTGTTCGGCCGATCACGTAGTTACCTGCTTCGAGATCGCCAAGCGTTGTCCAGCCCTCGGGCGTCAGAAGCTTGTGCGACTCGGTTGCACCGACGAGTTCCGTGCCGTTGTCGACGCGAACTCGCGTCGCATCCTTCTGTCCGGCATAGTACTGTGACTCGACGGGCACTCCGTCGATCGTCACGTCCTCCTTGACGTCGACGAACTCTCCTGGGTCGGGGGTTTCGTCCGCGAATGACTCGATCGGGCGGACTCCCGAATCAGTCTGAACGAGCGTTCCTTTCTCAAGGCACTTGCTGATACTCGAGTCAACGCCCTCCTGCAGGGCCGTCTGGATCGAGGCGTGCTCGATCGCCGAGAGATCGCCGGTCGTCACGAACAGCTCGCCGATCTCGGTCGGCACGGTCTCGAGTCCGGCGACGCCGTCGAACTCGTTTGCGGCCATCTGTTCCTGGGCCTCGCCTTTGACCGCCTCGACGTCGATGTCGTTTGCCTCGAGGGTCCGCAGGAAGTAATCGTCGAACTCGACGAGCATCTCGTCGCCCTGGACGTCGTCTGAGACGTTCTTGTAGTAGGCGACATTGTAGATCGGCTCACAGCCGCCGGTGGTGTTCCCGACCATACTGGTGGTGTTGTGGGTGACGAACCCGTCGGCGACGTACGTGTTGTTCGACGGGACACTGATATCTTTGGTATAAGCCGTCCCTTCGGTGACAGACTCGACGGTTGCCGCGTAGAAGTCGGTCAGTTCGCGTCCATCGATTTGAACCGTCTCGCCGGTCTCGGACTCGACATCTCTCACGAGCTTACGCGAGACGGCACCGTTGATCGGCGACTGGTTGACGCGCTTTTTGACTGGCTTGCTCACTGAATCGTACCCGTCGACAGCGCGGAGATGGTCGACGACCGACGGGGGGTACGTGTCGTTCCGGTACGACTGTGTGCCGAGTTCGAACTCCGTCGACTTCGTGACGAACCCGATCTCGTGTAGGAACCGCTGATCCTCTCGCTTGTTCGCACCACGGAGACTGTGACGCGGTCGGTCTCCGTAGTGGTCGTCCACGTCTGCCATCTCAAGCGTATCCCGGACGAACACACAGCCAAGCGACAACAGGAGTGTCTGGACCTGATCAGCGAGCGTGTCCGAGACTGTCGAGAGCTCCACCTTGCGGGAGGCTGTTCCGTTGGCCTCGAACAGTCCACGGAGGAACGCTTTCACGACTGGTTCGTCACCACGCAGAATTTCTTCGGGGACGAATGCACTTGCGGCGCCCTCTCCGTGGGTTCCGTCGTCGTTCTTCCAGCCGTTGTCCTCGAAGAACCGAGGAAGGTGGCGACCGCCGAAGGTCAACATGTGACGACTCTCTCGGTCTTCGACGGTCGGCGTGACACCGAACAGTTGTTCACCGAGCTCTCGAAGGTGGTCATCAAGTGCTGCTGCCTCCGATTCGACGACGAGTTTCACGCCAACTTCGTCGTGGACGTAACCGTCACCCATGAAGTAGCCGAGGAACTCGGCGAGTTCGGGTGTCATCCGGTCTGGCAGCTCAAGCTGTTCGTCCGTGTTCCGGTAGTAGTTCTCTCGCTCGCTCGTGTCGAGGGAGAAACGAGATCCTCCGTCGAAGGTGTCCCGTTGGAGAAGGATGCGGTCACCGGACTCGAAGTCGTCTGCTTCTTTCCATGCGTACTCACCGTTCTCGGTAAGCGTACGGAAGCGGTGGTTGGGTGTCGCGGCGACGCTGAATCCACCCTCTGTCTCGATCTCTCGAACGTCGGCGAACCCGTTGTCGTAGACGGCAGTCGCTGTCTTGATCCCGCCATCGGTCGTCACGTCGACCTCGATATCGTCCCACTGCTCGAACTCTGCGGTCGTCTCGTCGAGATCCTTGATCGGACGGAGTCCCTCGTCGGTCGAGATCAGCGAATCCTCGTCGACACACCCAGTCGGCGCGATCGTGGTGGTGTTGTGGTTCCGGATCTCGAAGCCCTCCGCCCACTCCTCGGCGTCGAGTCCGGTGTGGTGTTCGAACCACTCCTGGTAGGCGAGGGGATCGGCGTACTTCGAGTCGGCCCACTCGGCAAAGGAGCCCCGCTCCTCGGCGAGCTCGTGGCTGACCCACTTTGACTCGTGGTTGATGTGAGTCATCAGCTGGCGGGCGAGTTCGTTCGCGGCGTCGCTGCCGTACCGCATCCCGAGCTGGACGTACAGCTGGGCCAGCCCCATGATGCCCATGCCGATCTTGCGCATCTGGCCGACCTTCTGTTCAATCTCCTCGATCGGGAAATCCGACATCGTGACGACGTTCTCGAGGAACCGGGTGCCGACCGCGATCCGGCGGTCGAACTCCTCCCAGTCGATGGCCTCCTCGAGAAACGCCGCGACGGCCTCGGATTCGGTCCCGTAGTCGGCGCCGTGTTGGTCAGACCACTGGCGCCAGTCCGGACCGTCCTCGGCCGCGAGCGTCGAGAGGTTGACGTGTCCGAGGTTGCAGGCCTCGTACTCTTCCAATGGTTGTTCACCGCAATTTCCGGTAAACGCGTGGGAGAGGGCGAACGTGTGGGTTTTCTCATCGACTCGGAGGTCCCACACCGGGCCGCTCTCGTTTGCGGGCCGGACCGCCTCTACGACGGCATTGTTCGATAGAACATTGTCGCGGTCCGGAGTCTTGAGGTTGGCAAGCGAGGCTGACTTTGCCTCGTGGCTGAGATCGAACGTCTCGCGGAACCGATGTGCTTGCGTCCGCGACAGCCTCAGATCCCACCGCTGGTAAGAGTTGTCCCACCTTTCGACCTCGCTCTCGCGAAGACTTGGCTTTAACCCGTAGAACCCCAGTAGATCGGAAACGTCTTTGATCAAGTGCTCTCTAGACGAGACGAGAACGATACGGTTCTCATCGGGGTCAACGAATCCGTCTGCTGAAAACAGTCCGTCGATGAAACCCTTTCTGAACGATTCCGACGCGTCTCTCCAGGCGACTTCTGGAATTCCTTCTTGTTTCTCTCCGACGCCGTACTCCGTCATCCTACTGCGAAGATCGGCGTGACTTGCGTGAACCTCGTACCAGGGGTCGCCGTCGCGTTGCCGCTCAGTCGGATCATATTTTACGCCGGTGATGTCCTCTAGCGTCTCGAGGACCCTGTCCATGACCCCGGAGTTCGCGTCTTCTTGAGAGAAGATGAATCCGTATTGGGTTCGCCCGTCTTTACGCTGTGTGACACTTCCGTCTCCGTAGAGCCACCCGACAAGGAACCCTTCATCACGGTCTCCAACGCTTCCGTACCGAAGGCTCTCTCGGTGCTCGATGGGGAGGCGTTGGCCCTGCTCGAGATCTGTTGTTTTAGTTCGCTCGTAGGAGTCGTCGCGTGAAACCGGCCATTTGTGCTCTTCAGTTGCCAGGTACGTCTTCCCGCTATTGAGTTCGACCTCATACAGGGTCTCGTCATCACCGGACCGATGACAGACTGCGTCGGCCCACTCACCGCTCGCCGTAGGAACTTCTACGCGGCGCCCCTCCAGCTCTTCGATGTCGACGATACCCTGATCAGTGAGCACTTTCGTTCCGGCAGCGAGCGACGGATTCGTCGCGAGTACCCGGTGCTCGGGATGTTCCTCGACGTCGAAGGAGTGTTTCTTGTTGACCCGTTCAAGATAGATCACCCCGGGCTCGCCGTTCTCGTGGGCGCCCTCGACGATGTCCTCCCAGAGCTCGCGGGCCGGCACCGACAGCACCTCGCCGACCTCGACGTGCTCGCCGAGCCCGAACATCTCGTACAGCTCGGCGGTCTCCTCGGTGGCGACGTGGGTTTCGCCGGTCCGGGGGTTGGTGAAGGTGAACTGCTCGTCGCTTTCGACCGCGTCCATGAACTCGTCGGTGATGCCCACCGAGATGTTGAAATTCGAGAGGTGTCCCTCCACGGCGTTGCGCAGGTGCTCGGGCACCCGTGGGGTCGTTCAGGCGGAGCGTCCGGGCGAGCGAGACGTCCTTGTTTTTCGCGTGGATGAACTGGATGACATCGGGATGGGAGACCCGCATGACGCCCATCTGTGCGCCCCGGCGAGCACCGCCCTGGGCGATCGTCTCGCAGTTGTGAACGACCAGATCCTCCGCAACGTAGGTGTGTGTTCCGGCGACCTCTGCGTTGTACACCGGGCCGTCGTACGCGCGCCATTGCACCGACTCGACTGCGACGACCTGTCGTCCCGCAACCTGTTTCGTCCGATCGACCGCCCGGAAATCGTCCGGCACCTCGTCGAATAAGCGTTCGAGCGGCGTACCGAGTGCCGTCGAGACACTGGCACTCACCCAGTATGTGGGCTGCCGGTCGTCTGGCGTCCGACTGTGTCGGGAGAACTGCACGCCACACCGGAGTCCAACCTGGAACACCCAGTCGATGACCTCCTCACAACTCAACTGCAGTTGGACGCGCTGGCTGTCGCCACGGGTTTCGGTCGTTCCGTCACCGTCGAACAGTGCTTCGACCACACGGGCCTGCGTTTCGACCGGCGCGTCCCATAGGAACGCCGGAACGCGCTTTTCAGACGCTCCCGTCCCGAACAGCTCCTCGATGAGCTGTGCGAAGTTCGCACTCTCGACGTGAACATGTAGCGTGTTTCGGTCCGGGACCGGCTCGAGTC
>PXQL01000112.1:16398-18165 GCA_003021335.1 Halobacteriales archaeon QH_10_67_13 | reverse complement strand
GTGCGTCTGTGATCTCCTCAGCTGCCTCCGTCTCGTCGGCGTGGAGTGTGAACGTGACTTCGTTCGGAATGCCACGCCGGTAGACGACGCACCCCTCAGCAAGATACCAGCCGGCGATCGTTGCGAGTGCCGACACCGGGACGCTGTCCGTGACCACGCCCGGCGTCGGTCCCTTGCTCGCCCCGTAGTACTCCCGGTTGATCCGCACGCCGCCGTCAGCAAACACCAGCGGTCCAGAGGCGAGTTCCGACAGCGTGACCGTCTCGTCGAGTTCCAGCTCGTTGTCGTTGCTGGCGTGACCCAACACGAGGTAATCTCCCGCTTCGATATCGCCGGCATCGGCCCACTCGAAGTCGCCGTCGCGAGCGATCTTGAAGGGGTGTTCGGCCGTCGCGCGGATCGGCTCGTTGAGTCGCTCGGGAACGAGTTCGACGAGATCCTCCTCGACCTGCCGCTCCATCGTTTCCACGACCGGCTGTGTGTCGCCCGTCTCGTCGATCACGAGGTCACCCGTCTGGAGTTCCTCGATCGCCCGCTGGCCGTCCGGCGTCAACACCGATGTTCCCGGCGGGAAGCACATCTGATCGAAGGTCCGCATAAACGTGATCGGCCCGCTGGCGATGCCGCCGGTCGAGCCGACGGGATCGCCGTAGGGGCGCAGCTGCCAGAAGGCGTATCCCATGCCGCCGCCGCTGTTGTGCGAGACGATCCCGTCGGTGACGTACTCGTGGTTATCTGCGACGGTGATATCGTAGACAGTCGCAGGATCAGATTCAACGACGGACTCGACGGTAACGGTGTGGTCTTTGCCGACAGCGTGGGAGTCCCGTGCCGTCACGGACTCGGCGTTCGCGAGTCCGGTCTCGCGTCGCTCGTCGACGAAGCCAACTTCTCGGAGGAACGCTCTCCGTCCGTCGCCGGTTGTCGGAACGAGCCCGTAGTACGGATGGGCATCCTCGTCACGGATGACGGATTTTTTGACCGGGTAGCCGAGACCCATCATGAGCGTCGCGACCTCGTCGACTGCCCGCTCAGAGGAACTGTACAGCTTCGGGTACGTGTCGTCGAGCAGCGTTCCGCCGGCGGTGAAGTACCCTCGGAGGAACGCCCTGATGCTGTCGGCGGGTGCCTGCTTGACGACGTCCGGAACGCGAGCCGACCGTGTGCCGTCGGGCGTGCAGTCGAAGTTCGTCTCCCACCATCGCTCGATCTCGTGGCTGTTGATGCCGACCTCGTAACACCCGTCGGCGAACGAGACCGAGGTGTGCGTGTCGAACAGCTGCCGGGACAGTTCGTCAATGTACTCGGCGACGCTCTCGCGACCGACGTGGAACCGAATTCCGTCCTGGTGGAACGAGCCGTCGCCGACCCACAGTCCGACCAGTTCTGCGAGATTCTCGGTCAGCTCGTCGGGCTGTTGGACCGCTCTGACCGGCGTTCCGTTCGGTGCGAGCTGCTCGCGGGCCCGGAGCCGGGTGACGGCTCGCTGGGAGGCCCCGACTTGTGCCGCGATCGCCGCGTCGCTGTGACCCTGTTCATGTAGTTCTCGTGCCGTCGTCTCGTCGAACGACGTCGAGCCGGGATCTCTGCCGCCGTCTCCGTTCGGCGGGAGATCGAGTTCGTGACTCCGGCGGCGATGTACTGTCGATTTCCCGCAGTCGAGCTGCTCGGCGATCTCGGAGTCGCTGAGCCCGTCCCGGTACAGCTCGAGGATCTGTTCGTTCTCGACGGTTCTGTTGGTGCTCCACTGACCGCCGCTGTCGACCG
>PXQL01000112.1:0-16388 GCA_003021335.1 Halobacteriales archaeon QH_10_67_13 | reverse complement strand
GCCAGCCGAGCGCGTAGTGAACGTCTTGGCCGGCCTGAATCTCGTCGAGACGCGTCCACTCGTCGTCGACTAAGAGTCGGTGGTTCGGCGTTCCCCGAACGGTCAGTCCGTTCGCGAGAGAGACCGTCAGCGTTTCCGCATCCTCGTACGCGTGTGTCTCTTCGACGGGCTTGTATTGGAATCCGGACTCCGTCTGTTGTGCGATGCGGTCACCGACATCGACCTCGGAGACACTGACCATTCCCCTGTCTTCCACCATCACCGTCGAGTCCTCGGTGAGACACTGGAAGACCTCCCCGGACTCCTTCGCTGTCTGGTGGATGTCGTCGATGTCGTCGGCCGGGCTGTCGACGAAACAGGCAGAGAGCTGCTGGAGCTCGTCGCCGGCGTTCATCAGCGTCGGGCTGTTGTGGCTCACGAAGCCCTCAACGACGTAGGTATTCCGGCGCGGAACTTGCATGTCTTCGACTGCCATCCGACCGACGTCGCGGATCTCGGCGACGGGTTCGTAGAACTGGTCGCGCTCGACGAAATCGGCAATGGGAGAGTTCCACAGCTCGGGATACTCGTCGGCGTACTGCCGGAAGATGCCGATGCCGATCTCCTGGTGGTACTCTGAGTCCGGATCGATCAGGAATTGTGAGAGGTCACGGTACGCATCGAGTCCGAGGTCACTCTCTTGGAACCACTCGTGGAGACGCTCGGTCTGATTCGGCACCGTCACCGACGTGGCGTTGTCGGCAACCGTCTCGAACTCGGCCGCCCGTTCCTGTTTGCGCTCGCTGAGGAAGCCGATCCGCTCAACGAACCGCTTTCCGGAGACGTTCTTGCGAACGGTGACCCGGTACCCGTCGTCTTTCGCGCTGACCGATGAGCGAACGCCGAGACCCAGGAGGAGCGTCTGCACCTGATCGGCGAGTGGCTCGCTGTGAGTGTATAGCTCAATCGCCCGGTCGCCGACGCTCCCGTCGGCCTCGAACAGTCCTCTGAGGAAGCGTACGATCGGTGTTCGACCGGATTCCAGTACCGCTTCGGGAACCGTCGCAGTCTGCGAGGTCCCTTTCAGCAAGTCGTTTCGATCAAGGAACTCAGACAGATCACGGCGGCTGGCCTGGCCGACGACACAGGCTGTGTCGGCACGACGGCGCGTCGTCGGTTCGAAATCGAACACCGCTTCGGTCAGATCGCGCCAGTGTTCGACGAGGTCGTCGTCTCGTTCGTCGAACGCCACCCTGACGCCGCTGTCCCGCGCTGTCCCGTCACCGACATACAGTCCCAGCCACTCTGCGAGTGCCGGAGTGATCGAGCCGGGGAGATCGACGGATCCCCGCGGTCTGCCGATCTCAGAACCGTTCGCGGTGGCCGTTCCACCGTCAGCTGCAGCGTGAGCGATCAGATCAGCGGGTGCTCCGTCGTCGTCGAGGAAGTCCTTCTGGAGAACGAGGACGTCGTCCGAACGAAGGTCGTTCACCTGCCGCCACTTGTATTCGCCGTCCTCGGAGATGACACGGAAGTAGTGTTCCGGCGTCGCCCGGACCGTGTATCCGAGGGACGTTTCGATCTCTTTGACCAGCTTCTCGCCGTTCTCGAACTTCGATTCGACTACCGCGGTGCCGTCTTCGTCGTCATAGACGCGCTCGCCAGTTCGGCATGAAGCCGAGTCGCTCCATCACCTCCTGAAACTGGGCCGCGGTGGCCTCGACGTGCTCGCGGACCTCCGCCGGGAGCTCCGGAACGACCGTCTCGTAGGCGAACTTGTTGACGTTGTTCTCGGTCAGTCGAATCTCCTGGTCGAGCAGGTACTCGCGGGCCTCCTCGATGTCGTCGGGAACCGACTCGACGTCGCTTGCCATCCGGGTGTCGTGGCCGAACACTTCCGCGGCGAGCTCTCCCCGCCGGGGGTGGGTCGGCTTGATCTGCTCGGGCGTGACACGCACTTCGAGACCGAGCCGGTCGGCCTCGAAGACCGCCTCCGCCAGCGCGACGTTTCGCGCGACCCGCTCGAACAGCTCCTCCTGGTTTTCTACCGGGTTTCCCCCGGCGTCCTTTTTTAGATACCGGGCCGGGAGGATGTTGTGATACGCATTCGCAGTGAGCCGCTCCTCGATGGTGTCGCCCTCGGTGCGCTTGACAGGAAGCGTCACCTCGTCGACGTCGATGTCGCCGCTCATGCGCGACCCTCCGAGCGCTGCCGCTGGCCGCCGGACCGGACCAGACTCTGCGTTTGTTTTTCTATCATTTCGGATGAGAGTTGGATCCGAGCGCCGGCTAAAAAACCTTTTCGTCGGTCGATTTCTTCGACAATTGTTGATGTCACTACCCGTATACGTGGGCACTCATTAGAGCTGTAACTGCCGACCTGTGCTCGGGATTCGAAATTTCTGCGGAGCGGCACTTAATACTGACCGTACCGGAGTGAAAGTGAACGAATCCGCGGCGATCACGGGGACGAAAGCCAGAACGGAGGCGAAATTACGGGGGGTACGAGTCGCGACGCGATGTTTGCGGGCCCGCGGGGACGGTCGTCGAAACGGCAGTTGAGACGCCTCAGACCCGCGCGAGAAAGTTGCGGATAAGATCGTGGCCGGCGGCGGTGAGGACGCTCTCGGGGTGAAACTGCACGCACTCGATGGGGTACTCGCGGTGGCGGATCCCCATCACCAGCCGCTCGCCGCCGGCGTCTGTGTGGGCGGTCACGGCGAACTCCTCGGGGAGCTCAGTCGCGATCAGCGAGTGGTACCGTCCGCCGGGAAAGCCCTGCTCGAGGCCGTCGAAGACGCCGTCGTCGTCGTGGACGATCGGGTATGCCTTGCCGTGGATCGGCTCGGGAGCGCGTCCGACGCTGCCGCCGTAAACGTACACCGCGGCCTCGAGGCCGAGACAGACCCCCAGGGTCGGAACCTCGGGGCTGAGCTCCCGTAGCACCTCGCGGGTGACGCCGATGTCCCGGTCGCGTTTCGGGTGGCCGGGGCCGGGGGAGATCACGATCGCGTCGGGCTCGAGCGCGCGCAGCTCCGCCAGCGAGGCCGTGTTGCGGCGGACGCGGGTCTCTGCGTGTTGGCTCACGTACTCGACGAGGTTGTAGGTAAACGAGTCGAAGTTATCCACGAAGAGCACGCGGGGCCGGTCGGACTCGGGCTCGGTCCCGTTTGCGGACTCGGTCTCGTCGGATCGCGTCGAGTGCGGCCAACACGCCGTCCATTTTTTGTTCGGTCTCCTCGTACTCGGCGGCGGGCTCGCTGTCGGCGACGATGCCTGCGCCCGCGCGGACGGCGATCCGATCCTCGTCGCCGCGGTCCTCGACGGTGGCCGACCGGATCACGATCGCGAAGTCGGCGTCGTCGTTCCAAGAGACATAGCCCACGCCGCCGCCGTAAGGACCCCGCGGAGTGGCTTCCATCTCGTCGATGATCTCCATGGCGCGGATCTTCGGGGCTCCCGAGAGCGTGCCAGCCGGAAAGGCCGCGCGGACGGCGTCGAAGGCGTCGCTGTCGGCCGCGAGCCGTCCGGTCACCGTCGACTCGATGTGCTGGACGTGCGAGTACTTGAGCACGTTCATGAACTCGGCGACCCGGACGCTGCCGGGCGCGGCCACCCGGCGGACGTCGTTGCGGGCCAGGTCGACCAGCATCGTGTGCTCGGCGCGTTCTTTCTCGTCTGCGAGCATCTCGCCGGCCAGCCGCCGGTCCTCGACGGGGCTCGAGCCGCGCGGACAGGTGCCGGCGATCGGGTTCGAGACGACCGTCTCGTCGGTGACCGACACCAGCGTCTCGGGGCTCGCGCCGACGATCGCGCGGTCGTCGTACTCGAGGAGATACATGTACGGCGACGGGTTCACCGACCGGAGCGAGTCGTACAATCCCAGCCGGTCGACCCGTCCGAACAGCTCCCGGTTGCGGGAGATCACGCCCTGGTAGATGTCGCCGTCGTAGACGTGCTCGCGGACGCGCTCGACGGCCCGCTCGTAGTCGTCCCGCGAGCCCGCGGTCGAGCGGCGTTCGCGGAACCCGCCGACGTCCGGGGAGGCCGCGTCGGCGAGGGTGTCCTCAACCCGGTCCGCCTCCGCGGCGAGCTCGTCGTACCGGGCGGCCGCGTCGTCGCCGGGTCGGAGCACGGGCGTGAACACGAGCGAACAGGCGCCGGTCGTGTGATCGATCGCGAGCGTGCGGGTCGTGAGCACGAACTGCGCGTCCGGACACGCCGAGTCGGGCCGGTCGAGCCCGACCTCCGCGAGCGCAGTGTCGTACACCGCCTCGTAGGCGAGAAAGCCGACGAGCCCGCCGTCTAACCGCTGGCGGTCTCTGTCGGGGAATCCGCGGGGCTCGGCGTCGGGCAGGCCGCCCCGGAGCCGGTCGAGAACGTCGCCGTCTCCGTCGGTCGCGAACAGTCCCTCGTACCGGTCGTCGAACAGCTCGACGGCGGTGTCGTCAGGATCGATCGTCACCGCACCGGCGGGGTCGTAGCCGACGAACGAGTACCGCGCGTGGCGAGTCTCCTGGTCGGGCGCGAACGCGCCGTCAGGATCGCTCGAGGCCACCTTCTCGGCGCTCTCGAGCAGGAACGTGTACGGAGCCGGCGTCTGGTCCGTCGTCCGACCGGTCAGGGCGGCGTAGGCCGTGAGTGGATCGACATCGACTTCGAGAGTCGCCTCAGCCCGGACGACGGCAGGGCGCTCCCCTTCGGCGAGCTCGCGGAACTCCTCGCGATCCCGGTCGAAGGCGGTCACGCCCGGACCCTCCCGGTGACCGCCCGGACGAACGCTCGGACGGCGGCCGGATCTTTTCGACCGCCGCTCGATTCGAGACCACTCGCCGCGTCGACCGCGAACGGATCGACCGTCTCGACGGCCGCCCGGACGTTCTCCGGGGTGAGCCCGCCCGCGAGGATCACGGGCACGTCGAGCTCGGCCGCCAGGTCGGCGGTTCGAGACCAGTCGTGAGTGCGTCCAGTCCCCCCGGCGCCGCCCTCGCCGGCGGAGTCGACCAGCACGGCGTCCGCGGCGGTCGCGGGGGCGACCACCTGATCGTCGGCGTCGACGGCGGCGATCACCGGTCGACCGGCGCGCTCGCGCAGGGCGGCGATCGACTCCGGGTCGGAGAGACCGTGGACCTGGATCGCGTCGGCGCCGGTCCGCGCACACAGCTCGGCAGCCCGATCGACTGACTCAGGCATCGTGACCAGGACGCCGGTCACGAACGGCGGAACGTCTGCGATCAACGCTCCGGCGCGGTCGGGCGCGATCTCCCTGGGGGAGTCGACGGGAAGGTCCGTGATGAAGCCTAAAGCGTCAGCGCCCGCGCGGATCGCCAGGTCGCGGTCCTCGGCGTTCGTGATCCCGCAGACCTTGGCTCTGGTTCGGGCGGCGGCGGTCATCGTGTCTGAACCGGGGAGCGGAGTTGGTCGAGTTTCTCGGCCGCGTCGCCGCCGTTGATCGCCGCGCCGGCCCGCTCGACCCCGGCGGCGATCGAATCGGCCGCGCCGGCGACATAGATCGCCGCGCCGGCGTTCGCGAGGATAATATCGCGTTTCGGACCCGTCGCCTCGCCCGTGACCACGGCCTCCAGGTCCGCGGCGTTTTCGGCTGGCGCCCCACCGGCGACCGCCGCGATCTCCGAGCGCTCGAGGCCGATGTCCTCCGGTGTGAGCCGGTACTGCTCGACCGCCTCGCCGTCGACCTCGGCGACGACCGTCTCGTCGTGAATCGCGATCTCGTCGAGTCCGGAGCCGTGGACCACGAGCGCCCGGTCGACGCCCATCCGGGACAGCGCCCGTGCCAGCGTGGGGACCAGCTCCGGATCGTAGACGCCGACGACCTGCGCGTCGGCGCCGGCCGGGTTCGTCAGCGGACCCAGGACGTTGAATATCGTCCGGACGCCCAGCTCCCGTCTGGGCCCGATGACGGCCTTCATCGCGGGGTGAAAGACCGGCGCGAGCATGAACCCGATCCCGGTCCGCTCGATCGCATCCTCGACGGCCGGAGGTTCGGCCTCGACTGCGACCCCGAGCTCCTCCAGAACGTCCGCGCTCCCCGAAGACGACGACACTGAGTAGTTGCCGTGTTTCGCAACCGGCACGCCAGCGCCAGCCGCGACGATCGCGCTTGTCGTCGAGACGTTGATCGTGTCGTAGTCGTCGCCGCCGGTCCCGCAGGTGTCCACGAGCGGCGTCCGATCGGGGGCGATCGTCCGGGCGGCCTCGCGCATCCCCTCCGCGAAGCCCGCGATCTCGGCTTCCGTCTCGCCTTTCGTCCGCAGCCCGGCCAGCAGCGCCCCGATCTGGGCCTCCGTCGCCTCCTCAAAGACCGCCCGCGAGGCCCGCCGGGCTTGTGCCTGTGTCAGGTCCGTTCCGTCCGTGGCCGTCTGGATGAATTCGTTCATTTGTGGGCACCGATGTATCGATACGCGTTATAGTGAACGTTTCTGCATACAATAATAAGGGTATCGTCTCCGGCGGTTGGTCCGGCCGTAGCGTGGGGGCAGCGTCGTCGGAGAGCCGACGGGAGCGAGATTACGTAATCGCAGGCGAGAAAGCCCCGCCCTTGAGGGCGGGGAGGATGTCAATCTCGCGTTCGGGTGTGCTCCGAGCGGACTCGGGGCGCCGGGACAGGACGGTCAGACGACGTTCCGTTCAAATAGGGCGTCGTCGGTCTCGAACCGATCGCGCGTGAGCGCCGAAGTGTCGACGTGGCGGGGCTCTCCCGAGCAGACGAGATCCGCGGCGACGCGACCGGCTGCCGGGGCGTGCTGGAACCCGTGTCCCGAGAACTCCGAGACCGTGACCAGGCCGGGGATCGACTCCTCAACGATCGGGTGGTTGTCGGGCGTAACAGCGTACAGGCCGGTCCAGCCCCGCTTGATGCGTGTCTCGAGACCGAAGTACTCCGCGTACTCGCTGGCGCGCTCGACGGCCGTTGCGGCCCACTCGAGGTCGGTCGACTCGTCGAACCGGCGAGGGTCGGCGTCGGGATCCGCGTCGGCGAAGTGGCCGCCGACGACTACGACGTCCATACCCGGCGTGAGAACTGGTAGCACATACCGATACGGACCCGCTCAGCCGCCGAGATACAGCTCGCGGATCTTCGGGTTGGCGAGCACGGCGTCGGCATCGTCGACGAACCGGACCTCCCCTTGGCTCATCACGTACCCCCGATCGGAGACCGACAGCCCCTGACGGGCGTTCTGTTCGATCATCAGGATTGCGGTGCCGAGCTCGTTGATCCGGCGGAGTTCCGTGAGGACATCCTCGACGATTGACGGTGCCAGTCCGGCACTGGGTTCGTCGATAAGCAACACTTCTGGCTCCATCACTAGCGCCCGGGCGAGCGCGAGGATCTGGCGCTGTCCACCCGAGAGGTTCGCGGCCTTCGCGGTCCACTTCTCGTCGAGCAGCGAGAACCGGTCTCTGAGCGCGGCGATCGTCTCCTCGGCGTCCTCGCGGGCGACGCCGCCGACGAGCAGATTCTCCCGGACGGTCAGGGGCTCGAAGACGTTCTCGGTCTGGGGTACGTAGCCGACGCCAGCCCGGACGACCTCCTCGGGGGCCCGGCCGGAGATCTCCCGATTGCCGACCCGGACAGTGCCACTCCAGGGCTCGAGTAGCCCGAAGATCGTCTTGAGGACGGTGCTCTTGCCGGCGCCGTTCGGGCCGATGATACAGACGATCTCCTCGGGTTCGACGAACATCGAGACGTCATACAGCACCTGGAGCCCGCCGTAGCCGCTCTCGACGTCCTCGACCGCGAGCACCGCGTCTTCGGGAATGGTCTGCTCGAAGGCAAGCGCCGTCTCGTCCGAGCCGGCGGCCTCGGCGTCGGCGTCGCTCACGACTCTCCTCCCCCGCCGAGGTACGCCTCCATGACCCGGTCGTCGGTCCGGACGGTCTCGGGGGAACCCTCGGTGAGAACCCTCCCCTGATCCAAGACGACGATTGGATCGGCGAGCTCCATGATGAAGTCGATGTCGTGTTCGATAATGAATATGGTGAGCTCGCGCTCACGATTGAGCCGTTCGATGTAGGTAGCCAAGTCCTCCGCGAGCGCCGGGTTGACTCCCGCGACGGGCTCGTCGAGCAGGAGGACATCCGGTTCGACCATCATCGCCCGAGCAAGCTCGAGGAGCTTGAACTGCCCACCCGAGAGGTCCGTCGCGGGCTCGTCGGCCAGATGATCGAGCTCGAACAGCTCGAGTAAGTCCGCGGCCCGCTCGAGGTTCGCCCGCTCGTCGCGGGTTACCCGGCCGGGCCGAAACATCGTCGAGAGGATCGACTCGCCGGCCTGGTTCTGCGGGCCGACGAGCATATTCTCCCGGACCGTCATCCCCTCGATGCGCCGCGGGGTCTGGAAGGTCCGGGTCATGCCCCGGCGCGCGATGCGATCTGGAGACCAGCCGGTGATGTCGGTGCCGTTGAGCGTGACCGAGCCGGCGTCTGGCTCGTAGAATCCCGATATCAGCTTAAACAGCGTCGACTTGCCGGCACCGTTCGGGCCGATCAGGCCGGTGATCGAGCCCCGCTCGGCGGCAAGCGAGACATCCTCTGTTGCGATCAGGGCGCCGAACTCCTTGCGGAGGTTCTCGACGGTCAACACCTGGTCGGGCTTCTCGAGATCGCCTCCGTCGTAGCCGTAGCTCGCGGTGCTCATTCCCGGTCCTCCTCGGGTGCGTCTCCGCCTCCGCCGAGCGCGGCCGGCCAGATGTGCTCGCGCTGTGGCGGCAACAGTCCCTGCGGGCGGAGCCTGACGATCGCGATCACGAGCAGTCCGATCAACAGGAGCCGCAGGGCGTCCTGGTTCAAGTCGAGGCCGAGCGAAAGTCTAAAATCGACGGCGACGGAGAACAGCAGTCGGTCAAGAACGTCGATCGGGGCGTTGAGCAGCGTCTCGATGGCCCCGACCGGATTGTTGACCAGCCGCGTTCCTCGGAGGATCAGCACGACGGCGAAGCCGCCGAGAATCGCCCCGCGGTTGCTCCCCGATCCGCCGAGGATGACCGCCACCCAGACATAAAACGTCTGGATCGGCTCGAAGGCCCCGGGCGTGATCGCCCGGAGATAGTGTGCGAAATAAAAGCCCGCAACACCCATGATCACGCTCCCGAGCACGAACGCCTGGAGCTTGAACCGGTATGTGTTCTTGCCAAGCGCCTGCCCGACATCCTCGTCGGCCCGGATCGTCCGGAGGACCCGGCCCCACGGCGAGCTCTGGACGCGGCGCAACACGAGAAAGACCACCGCCACCGCGAGAAAGCCGATCAGGACGTTCCCGACGTTCCGGGGCGTCGTGTTGAGAAGCTCTGCCGGCCCCGAGAGCACTCCGGCCTCGAACAACACCGGAATGCCGAACACGCCGAGACCGCCGTTCGTGAGCCACCCCTCGTTGAGGACGATTAGACGGACGATCTCGGCGAACCCGAGCGTCGCGATCGCGAAGTAATCGGCCCGGAGCCGCAGTGTCGGGAGTCCAATCGCGAGCGCGAGAGCTGCACTCACCGCCATCGCCGCGACGAGCCCGACGGCCGGGTGGAGTGCGAGTCCGTGCGGGTCGGAGCCGTTCGTCAGGACCGCTGTGCTATAGGCGCCGACGGCAAAGAAGCCGGCGACACTGAAGTTCACCAGCCCGCCGTACCCCCACTGGACGTTCAACCCCAGCGCGAGCAACAGGATCACCGGCGCGAACGCGAGTGAGGAGACGACGAACGCAGACTCGAGTAGTCCGCCTGCGACGGCGCCGGCGACCGCCGCGAGAAAGAGTGCCGTCGCCCCGCCGATCAGCAACTCTTCGCGGGTGATCCGGTCGGCCAGCTCGGATCCGGTACTCGCGAGACTCATAGTTGAATAGCGTTGGAACCCGCCCGTTCACGGGTGCGAGGAAGCGCGTCGGATGCGCTCCCGGCCACCGCGCTCTGGCCGGCGTGGGTTTCGGAATCGGTGCGGTTAGTATGCTTGAAAGTGTGTGTCATGGTAGCGTGAGTGGTCTAAACCGGCCCGCTCGCACGGGCCGTAGTAATCCGGCCCCGAAGCCGGGAGCCGCCGACGGCTGCCGCTCCTACTGATGACAGGAGGGACGGTCCGAATCTGCCCGGTGAGGCAGGGTACATCCGGTGCTGACCGCCATACGGCGGGTGAGAAATCCCCTGCTCACTCCCGAGGTGGCGCGCCCGAGGCTCGCCGGCAATTAAAGCGTTCGAAAATCGAGACATGATTTTCGAGCACAGCAGAACGCGGAGCGTTCTGAGGACGGTGTGAGCCACCCCACCAACCGCTCCGCGTTGGAGTAGGGAGAGTCGCCTCACTATGGGACCGTGGCTGGTCGTACAACCCGCCTGCGAGGTGTCGGGTCGTGGGCCGAACCCCCTCTGCGGGGGAACGCCCACGAGTTCAGTCGTTGGGAACATTACGCCGTGCTCTTCCCCCCGGCGATGCCAGTCGGACGAACCAACAACACGGCGATCAGGATGACGAACGCGACCGCGGCCTTGTACTCGCTCCCGATAGCGGGCAACAGGGGCGTGAGCTCGTAGGCCATGCCGATCACGAGCCCGCCGAGCATCGCGCCGTAGACGCTGCCGATCCCACCCAGGATCACCGCGGCGAACAACACGATCAGGATCGAGAAGCCGACCCGGGGACGGACGAGCAGATCGAGGCCGAGAAAGACCCCGGCGGCACCGGCGAGTGCCCCCCCGATCAGCCACATCGCAGCCAGCACCCGCCCGGTTCGGATCCCGCTGACCCGCGCGAGGTCTTGGTCGGCGGCCGTCGCGCGCATCATCCGGCCGAGACTGGTGTACTGCAAGGTCACATGCAACGCCGCGACCAACAGGACGGTCACCCCGATCGTGACCGCACCGCGAGGCGTTAGCGACACGCCGAGCAACTCGTCGATCGCTTCGATACCTCTGCGCCCGCCGACATCATACGAGTCAGAGCCGTTTCCAAAGCGCATGATAATCAGCGCCCGGTAGATGAAGGCGACCCCGATACTGCTGATCAGCAGCTCGATCGACCGCCCCCGAAGCGACCGAAAGACCGCCCAGTGGGTGCCGACCGCAACCAGCGCCGCGACGAGCATCGCCACGATCAGTCCCACCGCCAGGTGCATCCCGAGAATCACGTTGACCGTCAGCGCGGCGTATGCCCCGACGGTCATCAAGTCACCGTGCGCGAAGTTCGGAAAGTCACTGATCGAGTAGGCGAGTGCCAGCCCGATGCTACCCAGGATGACGATGCTACTGAACACGAGCCCGCTGACCAGCGGCTGGCCGAGTTCACCCCACGCGGCGCCGACCGGGTCGAGCACGGCGAGAGCCCCTGGGCCGAGCGAGCGGCCGCCGATCATGATCATGTTCGACCGCGACCGGGCATCGCGGCTCGACGTGCGTGTCTCTCACCGCAGGGTGCCCCGCCGGGCGCGTCCGTACTGCTGGCCGCTGACATCAGATGATGTACTCGCCGAAGACGTACTCGTGGTCCTCAACCCGGTAGACCTGGTAGGCGCCCTGCGGATCACCGTTCTCGTCTAAGTCGATCGGTCCGCTGACGCCGGTGTAATCGATCGCCTCCGGATCGCCGCCCTCCTCGACGACTTCCTTCGCCTCTGCGAGGCTCGTTACTTCCTCGCCGGGCGATCGGGTCACCTCACGGACCACCTCGCCGATCGCATTGCCCGAGGCCTCTCCGGCGACGTGAATCGCGATCGCGCTGACCATCACGGCGTCGTACGCGTAGGCCGCCCAGACGGTGGGCGACTCGACGTCGTACGCCTCGGTGAACTCGGACTCGAACTGCTGGTACGTGTCGAGTTCGACCGGCGCGGACTCGGTGATCCCGATCATGCCGTCGTGGCTCCCCTCTGGAGTGTTCTCGAGGATCTCGTCTGCGATCGTGCTCTCGGCGCCGTAGAACTGAATCTCGTCGTTGACGCCTCGGCTGACCAGTTCGTTGACCATGTTGGTGAACTCTGAGGCGTAGGTCAGAAAGAGCACGGCCTCCGAGCCCGTGTCGACGAGTTCGCTGACCGTTCCGCTGTAGGTGTTTTGTTGTTCCTCGTGTGCGACCGACGCGGTCACCTCTCCGCCCATGCTCTCGAACTCCTCGGTGACGACATCGGACAGGGAGACCCCGTAGTCGTTGTTGACGTAGGTGAGCGCCAGCTCGTCGTACCCGTCGTCGTTTATTTTCGTCGCCAGCTCGGCACCCTTGCCGGCGCCGTTGGGGCTCATCCGGAGCAGGTCCGGACTCTCCGCGAGCACGGCGCCCGTGCTGTTCTGACTGATGTGGACCACGTCGGTTCCCTGGACGACGCTGTCATGGATCGCGGTCGAGACCCCGCTCCCAACGGCACCGATCAACAGCGGGACCCCCTCCTGGTCGACCAGCGTCTGTGCGGCCTCGACGCCGCTCTGTGGCTGGCTCTGTGAGTCCTCGACCTGGATGTCCAGTTCCGCGCCGTTCGACCCGATACCGGTCTCGTTGATCGAGTCGAGCGCGAGCTGGAAGCCCCGCTCGTTTCGGTCGCCGAACGGACTCAGTGTCCCCGTCCGAGCGTCGACCGCGCCGATCTGGATCGTCCCGGAGCCGATGCCACCGTCGCCGGTGTCTCCGTCGCTGGTGTCTCCGTCGCTGGTGTCTCCGTCGCCGCCGTCGTCGCCATCATCGTCTCCCCCACCGACACACCCCGCGAACGCTCCGACGGCGCCCGCCGCACCGGTGGCCTTGATGAACGCGCGGCGCCGGACGGTCCCGGAGTCGTCGCCGGTCTTTTCGGTTGATACCATATACCACAGTTCGCGGCGTGGGCTTTAATAAGTCTATTGGGTCTCAGGTCGCGCGCGAGCGATAAGCCGCCGACAGCGCTCTTATATATTCCGGGCGAGACGGGGGCGTGCATCACCGTGGTCACGAACTCGTCCGGGAAGTCGGTGAACTGGTGTTCCGTCTTAGGGTCGGGATGGACAACGTCACCCTCTTCGACATCCACCGACCCGTCCTCTGTCGCGAGCGTCGCCCGTGTTCACGTGGTAGGCTTCCTGTTCGTTGTGAGCGTGCATTGGGCTCTCGTCGCGGGGGTCGAACCGCATTATCTTCGGACTGAACTGTGACTCACGAATCGACTCGTTCTCACTCCCTTCGCTGTCTACTAACTGGTCAGCGACATCGCCGACACTGAGTTGACTCATATCACATCGTAGGTAATGTAGGCGGTCTACTGTGTCAAGAGCGTGGCGGCAACCGGTATCGGTTTGTGCAATCGCGTGTTATATATGATGTGAAACTAGGGACGTACCTTGTCACCGGAGCGACCCTGTCGAGAGGTCGGTCGACGCAGACAGTCGTCGAGGCAGCAATCGACGGTGGTGTCGACGTGGTCCAGATTCGTGAGAAACACCGCTCCGAGCGCGAACAACTCTCGGTCGCTCGTGCGGTGCGCCCGCTCACTGCGGCCGCCGACGTCATGTTAATCATTAACGACCGGGTCGACGTAGCCCGCGCGGCCGACGCAGACGGCGTCCACCTCGGAGACGACGACCTGCCGATAGCGGTCGCCCGCGACCAGTTGGGGCCAGAGGCGATCGTCGGTCGGTCGGTGTCGACTGTCGAGGGCGCCCGCGAGGCCGAGACCGCAGGCGCGGACTATCTCGGGGTTGGTGCCATCTACGCAACAGGGTCCAAAGACGTCGACGACGACGAGTCGGAGATTGGCTTGGAACGAGTGCGGGCAATCGACGACGCCGTTGACCTGCCGTTCGTCGGAATCGGTGGTGTGACCGCCGCGAACGCCGCGGACGTGGTAGCGGCCGGTGCCGACGGCGTCGCGGTTATCTCGGCTATCACACGCGCCGACGATCCCGAAGCCGCTACCCGACGACTCGCCGACATCGTCAAGACGGCCTGACGGCCCTTTGCTGTGCAGACACGCGCCGGCACTCGCACTCTACTCACTGTGCCTGACTGGACAGACCGTGGACGGCGACAGTCCGGTGCTGTCGGGGCCCCACCGGTCTCGGCGTGGGCATCCGGTCGACCAGCAGTATTTATATATAATTGGATTATACAACTTAGTTGTATGAGTGACTTCGAAGGATTCGCTCCGGTCGACGAGGCAGAGGTGACTCGGGCGATTGCAGACGACTGGCACGAAGAGTTCGTCAGCAACACGGAGACGGACGTCATCATCGTCGGGGGGGGACCCTCGGGGCTGATGGCCGCGCGAGAACTCGCCAACCGCGACATCGACGTCACGGTCGTCGAGAAGAACAACTACCTCGGCGGCGGGTTCTGGCTGGGTGGCTTCCTAATGAACAAGGTGACGGTCCGGGCACCGGCAGAGAGCGTGCTCGACGAACTCGATATCGAGTACGAGGCGAGCGATGAGGCAGACGGGTTGTTCGTCGCGGACGGTCCGACGGCCTGTTCCGGACTCATCAAGTCTGCCTGCGACGCCGGCGCCCGGGTACAGAATATGACCGAGTTCACCGATGTCGTCGTCCGCGAGGGCCACCAGGTCGGTGGTATCGTGATGAACTGGACACCGGTACACGCGCTGCCCCGGGAGATTACCTGTGTCGATCCCGTCGCTGTCGAGGCAGACCTCGTGATAGACGCGACGGGCCACGACGCGGTCGTCGCCTCGAAACTCCAGGAGCGTGGTGTTATCGAGGCGGAGGGTATTGCGAGCGCCACCGAGACCGGGATGGACCAAACCAACGAGGACAGTTACGGCGCACCCGGCGGGTTGCTGGCCTCGGGGATGGCCGCCGCGACGGTCCACGGACTCCCGCGGATGGGACCGACCTTCGGCGCGATGCTGGTCTCGGGCAAACGTGTCGCACAGGTCGCAATCGAAGAGCTCGGTGTCGACGCGAGCGCCGTCGACGTCACCGGGCGGGTCCCCGCCGATGACTGAGAGCGCAGTCAACACTCTCGTCGCGCCGGCCGCCCGCACGACACCGGCGGCGCGACCGTCAAAGAGGTGTCGACGGTGAGTCGTGAGGAGCACCCCGAGACGCCACCGTACGCGCTCACCGTCGCCAGCACCGACTCCGGCGGCGGCGCCGGAATCACCGCCGACGTGAAGACGATGAACCGGCTGGGGGTGTACGCCGGTTGTGCGGTCGTCTCGGTCACCGCACAGCACACCCGCGGCGTCGAGCGCACGCACGTCCTGCCTGCCGAGGAGGTGGCCGCGCAAGTCGATGCCGTCCGCGAAGACTTCGACATCGGCGCGGTCAAGACCGGGATGCTGGCAACTGAGGCTGGTATCGACGCGACCGTGAGCGGACTGTCGGAGTACGATGGTCCGGTCGTTGTCGACCCGGTCATGGTGTCGACTGCCGGTGACGTGTTGCTCGAACCGACTGCTATCGACGCCTACGACCGACTGTTCGAGCTGGCCACGCTTCTGACCCCGAACGCCGACGAGGCTGCCGAACTCACCGGGGTCCACCCGGATTCTCCGGAGGCAACCGTCGAGGCCGCCACCGCGCTCATCGACCGGGGGGCAGACGCCGTCCTGCTAAAAGGTGGTCACGTCGACACCGGCGAGGAGGTCCGAGATACGCTGGTCACCGGCGACGACAGTTACACGTACGTGACCGACCGGGTCGAAACTGACCGCACACACGGATCGGGGTGTACGCTCTCCTCGGCCATCGCCGCCCGTCTCGCACACGGTGACGCGCTCGAAACTGCCGTCGAGCGCGGGATCAACTTCACGCAGGCCGCCCTCACACGCCCGGCTGACGTCGGACGTGGTCCCGGCAGTGTCAACCACCTCGTCGAAACTGAGTTCGAGTTCGACACTGTCGAGCGCTCGACTATCGGAGACTGAGACTGCCGGTCTGTGCGAGCGGACATGAGTGAGACGGCCGTGAGGCGGGCCGGGGTGGGAAAGTAGGAACATTCTTCCGCGTTGGCGCCCGACCAGAAGACATGACAGAGTACACCGTCACCGGACAGTGGAGCGCTCGGGACGGCTGGCTGGCGTTCGAGAAGACGGTCGAGGCCGACAACGAGTCGGTGGCCGTCGAGTACACATACGCCGAGTTCGGCTCGAAACACGGGCTCAAACGGACCCAGGTCCAGATCGAGGAGGTCTCGGCATGAGCGTCGGCGGTAACCCCCAGATGCAGGAGTTGGCCGAGCAGCTCGAGGCACTCGAACAACGACAGGAGACCTTGGAGGCCGAAATCGAGAGCCTGTTGGCCCAGAAAGCGGCGATCGGCGAGGCCATCGAGGCGATAGAGCAGCTCGACAGCGGCGACACAGTCCAAGTGCCCATAGGCGGGGGCGCGCACATCCGAGCGACCATTGAGGATATCGACGAGGTGATCGTCGAGCTCGGGGCCGATTACGCCGCCGAGCGCGATCAAGACGGCGCCGTCGAGACGCTCGAC
>PXQL01000111.1 GCA_003021335.1 Halobacteriales archaeon QH_10_67_13 | reverse complement strand
CGTAGTCGCCGTGGACTAGCGTCGCCGGCCGGCCGGCGAACGCCTCGCGGTGAGTCCGCAGCGTCTCCGCCACCGCGTCGCCGAGCTGCGCGACCCGGCTGGGGAGGTCCTCGCGCCACCCCTCGACGACATCCACCGCGAGGACGATCTCAGACGATCGTTCACCCTCGGCCTGAGCGGCGGGTTCGTCTACCTGAACGAGTCGACGGTCACGGTCAACGTGAGCGGGGGTGGCAACTACAGCGCCCACAACGCCCTGGAACACCGGTTCGACCCGCAGGGGGCCGGACCGGTTTCGATCGCATACGAGGCCGGGGGAATCTTCCGATCGAACGCCGTCGGCGCCCGGTACGAGCCCTCGATCGGGTGTTCCGCGGAGACCGATACCGCCGTCGTCTCGCTGGTAAACCTGACGACGACCGACTCGATCGCCGTCTCCGAAGGGTACAGCCAGCAGACGGTGCTGAACAACCGAGCAGACGTTGTCCTTCGACGCCCGGCTGGTCGGCGTCGAGACGACCACCGCCGACACCAACACGACGGTCATGATCGACATCGGAGACAGCGCCAGCCCGACTCGGTGGGGCGAGTACCTCGACGAGACGGGCTGGAACGAGACCGGCAGTAACGAGTGGAACTGTTCGGCCGAGACGGTCGTCGTGCGCGTGACGACGATCGAACTGTCAGTCTGAGCCGAGCTCGAGTCCCCGGATCGCGACCCCCTCGCCCTCGGTGACCCGACCGATCACCCGGCCGTCGGTCTCCTCGGCCAGCGCCGGGGCGTCCTCGGGCGCGACCGCGGCGACGAACCCCGTTCCCATGTTGAACGTCCGGTGCATCTCCCGGTCGGCGACGTCGCCGGTCGACCGTACCAGCTCGAAGACCGGCTGTGCCGGGAACGGATCGGTCACCTCGTAGTGGTGAGCCCCCATCCGCGTCAGGTTCCGCCAGCCGCCGCCGGTGACGTGGGCAGCGGCCCGGACCTCGTGGCCCCGCAGCGGCGCCACCAGGTCGGTGTACAGCCGCGTCGGTTCGAGCAGCGCCTCGCCGACCGTCCGGTCGGGATCGGGCGGGAACGGGTCCTCGTACTCGAACTCGCGGGTGACTGCCTCCCGGGCGAGTGTCAGCCCGTTCGAGTGGATTCCGCCGGAGGCCCAGCCGACGAGTCGATCGCCCGGCTGTGCGGTCCCCGGGAGGAGGCCGTCGGTGGGGGCGAGTCCGACACACGCTCCCGCGAGGTCGAGCCCGGAGACGATCTCCGGAAGCACCGCCGTCTCGCCGCCGGTCAGGGCGACGCCGGCCTCGCGTGCGCCCCGGCGCAGCCCCTCGCCGATCGCCGTCGCGGTGGCCTCGTCGGGCGCCTCCACGGCCAGGTAATCGACGAAGGCAATCGGATCGAGCCCCTCGGCGACCAGGTCGTTTGCGTTCATCGCGAGACAGTCGATTCCGACCGTCGAGTAATCGTCGACGGCGGCGGCGACGAGCAGCTTCGTCCCGACGCCGTCGGTCGTGAGCCCCAGATACCGATCGTCGAGTTCGATCAGCCCGGCGAACTCACCCTCGAACTCGCCGGTTGCCCCCACCAGCGCGGCCACTGCGGCGTCGCTGGCCGCCAGGTCGACCCCGGCCTCGGAGTAGGTAAGTCCCTCCTGATCGTTTTCCTCGTCGTCCATGTCCGGATCCCGATCGGCCGGACAAAAAGCCCGTCGTCCCGCCCTGTCGCTCAGGCGTCCAGCCGGCGGCCGACCGCCCGCGCAGCCTGTCGGCCGCTCGCAATCGCGCCCTGGACCGCGGACCACTCGGTGTACTCCCCGGCCAGGTACACGGGCCCCGCGGGAGCGTCCACGTCGGGCAGGCCCGCGATCCGACCCAGGGGCTGACCGAACGCGGCGTTCCGGTCAGCGCGACCGGCGGCGCCGCGCTCGCAGCACTCGAGGAACTCTCGATGGCGCCCGACGAGACCGTCGTCGTGATCGATCCCGTGAGCGTCGACCGGGAGGCCGATCTGCTCCGGAGTCACCTGATGAGCAAGGGAATCTGATTGTCCCCGACAAAGCGCCCAGCGTCTCCACCGGCTCGGCGTCTCGTCCGTGACTCAGAGTGTGTAGTCAGTGTCTGCCCGCTCGGTCCCGAGGAAGGCAGCGAGCAAGTCGATCGTCGCGGCGATGTCTTCGACGTGGGCGCTCTCGGTTACTGTATGCAGGTATCGAGTGGGAATCGAGAGGGCCCCAACCGGCACCGCGCCGCCGGCCACCTGCAGCCCGGCGGTGTCGGTCCCGCCGGCCGGCAGTACCTCCGTCTGGTAGTGGATCCCCTCGGCATCTGCCACCTCGCGGAGCCGTCGGGAGACCTTCGGATTGGTGATCACGCTCGAGTCTTTGAGCTTGATCGCGGTTCCCTTGCCGAGTTCGGTCACCTGCTCGCCGGGCTCGAACCCGGGCACGTCGTTTGCGACGGTCACGTCGAGTGCGATCCCCAGATCCGGATCCAAGTCGACGCCGATCGCCCGGGCGCCGCGGATGCCGACCTCCTCTTGGACGGTCGCCACGAAGTGGACGGTCACGGCCGGATTCTCGAGCCGGCGGGCTGCCTCAAGAGTCGCGAACAGACACACCCGGTCGTCAAGGGCCTTGCCGGTGACGTACTCCCCGACCCGCTCGGTGGTCTGTTCGAGAGTCACCAGATCGCCCACCGAGACACGCTCGTTTGCGGTCTCACCGTCGAGGCCGAGGTCGATGTACACGTCCTCGACCTCCGGCGTGACCTCGCGGTCCTCCTCGTCGAGGGTGTGGGGCGGCACCGAGCCGATCATGCCCGTCACGTCGCCGTCGTCGGTGTGGACGGTCACCCGCTGGGCCTTGAGCACGCGGGCGTCCCAGCCGCCAAGCGCGTCGACCTGCACGAAGCCCTCCTCGGTGACGTGTCGCACCATGAACCCGATCTCGTCCATGTGAGCGGCGACGACGACGTCGGTGTCGTTTGTCCCCTCGATCGTGCCGACGACGTTGCCCATCCCGTCTGCCCGCAGCCGGTCGACGTGGGGCTCGAGTTCCCGCCGAACGATCTCCCTGATCCGGTCCTCGTAGCCCGGCACGCCGCTTGTCTCCGTGAGCTCTTCGAGTAAGTCTGCGTCGAACCGAGCGTCCATACCCGTCTTATCGGAGGACCGCATAAGAAGGTGTCTGAACCAACGCGGCTCCTGGTCCCGGTCGAGCTGCTCCCGACGATTACTCCTCGTAGGCCAGACTCATCACCCACTGGGTGAACGCCTCGCCCTGTGGATCGACCTCCTCGTCGCCAATAAACGGCGTGAACATGTCTCCGGCCATCAGCAGCGAAAAGTCGAGATCCCGGGCCACCGGCGAGAGGTAGTAGGTGTTGTGGCCGTTGTAGACGGTTTCCTCGCGCTGGATGAGCTCTTTTTCGGTGAGCGATTCGACGATCCGGCTGCCCTTCCGCGAGGAGAGGTCGAGTTCCTTCCAGAAGTCGCTCTGGTGGATCCCGCCGGTCTCCCGAACCAGCTCGAGCCCGCGTCGCTCGTCGGTCGAGAGTTCCGCCTCGGCTCCTCCGGCATCCTCTGAGGCGCTCATACTTCGAGTAGGGGTTCCGGAGTGGTTAAAGCTGATCGTTGGTCGCGACCGGCTCGAAGGCGGTCCGACAGGGTGGCCCCGGCGCGTGGCGACACTCAAGGCCTGCCTCGTCGACGGCGATCGAGGTCGCAGAGCGGGTGCCGAACCCGTCGCCGTGGACGCAGGCGCCGTAGTCGTGATCGGCGAGCGTCTCCTCGGCCCGGGCCCGCCACTCGCCGCCGGTTTCGCCGGGTTCGGGACGGAGCGCCCGCCCGATCCGGTCACCGCTTTCGGCCCGCTGGCCCCCCGGCTCGGCGCGATCGGACGGAATCTCGTAGCGCCCGTCGGCGCCGACGTTGACGATCACATGCACGCCCGGCGCGAGCGACCCGACGACCGTTCGCGCGCCGTGTTCGATCAGCACCGCGGCAGTCGCGTCGGCGACGACGAGATTAAATCCCGCGTAGGACCTGGTTTCGAGCTCGTCTTCGATCGCCCGGGCGGCCGCCTCGGCACTCGTCCGCCCAAGCGCGTCCCGGACCAACAGCCCCCGCGATCGCCCCCTGTACGATGGGAATCGAATCTACTCCGCCGAAGCCCGACTGCTGTGATTGTGCTGCCATGGCCCGAGTATCGCCGGTCCGGTATAAAAGTCTGTGCCAACAGGCGACTGATGCACCAAACGGCCTCGCATCGGCCGCGATCGAAGGCCCGAACCCCGCACGACCGGAAACGCTCGAAGCGGGCGGACGAACCGAAACTCCTGAAATGATCGCCTCGCACCGGGGAGCTTTTTTTCCGCGCTCGGCAACGCGATATTGTGTGTACGCTGGCAGTTGCCTGGCGGGCGTTCGCCGATCGGCCGGTGGTCGCCGTCGGGACCCGCGAGGAATCGTTCGATCGACCCAGCGAGCCGCCGGCCGTCCGCGAGTGGGACAACCGGACCGTCGCGCCGCTTGACGCGCGGGCGGGGGGCACCTGGATCGGGGCCAACGAGGACGGCGTGTTCGCGGCGATTACCAACCGCTGGACCGACGGCGGGCCGGCGGGCGAGCGTTCGCGGGGGCTGTTGGTCCGGGACGCGCTTGGGCGGACGAGTGCCGAGGCGGCCGCCCGGGCGATCGAAGACGAGCTCGAAACCAGGTC
>PXQL01000110.1:27411-42151 GCA_003021335.1 Halobacteriales archaeon QH_10_67_13 | reverse complement strand
CGCAGACGAAGCCGTACAGCAAGCCTATCACGACGCGATCGGCGATGACGCCGACAGGGACGCCCGCGCGGGCCGGCACCTACTTGAGGAGTTCCGGGGTCGGGCCGGATCGCTACTCGCCGTCGACGCCTCGGATGCCGTCGTTCGCCCCCGAGACGGGGAATACCCCCGCGACGAGCAGTACTTTCTGAGTTGTTTACTCGAATTCGTCGAGGAGTCGGTCCCCGCAGCGGCGACTCCAGAGATCGGGGACTGGCTGTCGACCAGGCGCGACCAGCTGGCGGACGGTCAGCTCTCGTACGTCGGTCACAGATACGATTTCTTGTACCGAACGGCGTAGAGTATGTTAATCACTGATATCCTCGCGTGAGTCTCACTGCCGCCGGTATAACCGAACAGTCTCGGGTAACCGACACACGGGACGAGAGAACGCGCGGCCGAGTCGTCGTCGTCAGTCGCCACCGTCGGCGACGCCGCTTCCAATCGCCGCGGCGCAGCCGTGACAGCCGACCACGCAGAGACGCTCGGAAGTTCAAAACGGGCCGGACACCGTTGGGTCCGGGTCCTGAAATTCCACGTCCGACGCCTCGGTGAGCTCCGTACCGCACTCGGGACGGTGCGCCATACCGGTGACTCGGGAGCGGGAAGATGAAACCGTTGTCCGGGCAGGCTCTGAAACGATCGGTCAGCCCGGACGCGACCGTACTCGCCCGCCGGGCGGGGCACGTCCCGTCGGCATCGGGTGAATGCCGATACGCGTCGCCTGTCGTGCACGGGGGAAAGGACGATCGAGAGTCCTCGGAAGTGGGGTACGGGACACCAGCTACTCGGTAGCCGTCTTGACGCCGGTGACCTCGAATCTGGCACCGCCGCTCTCGGCCTCGGTCGCGTGAATCTTCCACTCGTGTGCCTCGGCGGCCTGCTTTGCGATACTCAGCCCGAAACCGGTCCCGTCCGTCCCGGGGGAGTAGCCGGCCTCGAATACGGCCGTGCGCTCGTCGGACGGAATGCCCGGCCCATCGTCCTCGACGTAAAAGCCGCTGTCGACGTCGCCGACGGTGATCGAGACGCCCGTCCCGCCGTACTGTATCGCGTTCGAGAGCAGGTTCTCGATCAGCTGACGGAGACGGTCGCCGTCGGCCCTGACCGTCCGTTCTGTCCGGACATCCAACGTGGCGTTGTTTTCCTCGAGATTCGCCCAACAGGTCTTGGTGAGTCGTGCGAGTTCGACGGTCTCGGGGTCGATCGCCTCGGTGCCGACCCGCGCGAACGTCAGCAGGTCGTCGATCAGGCGATCCATCCGGTCGTGCGCGGTTGCGACCGTCCGGAGCGACTCGGTGTCTCGTGTCTCCCGGGCGAGTTGGAGGTGTGCCTGAGCGATCTGGAGTGGATTCCGGAGATCGTGGCTGACCACCGAGGCGAACTGATCGAGCCGCTCGACCTGCTGTTTCAGTTCCTGCTCGCGTTTGATCCGATCGAGAGCGGTTTTCGTGTGACTCACGAGCAGCTCTGCCATCTCGATATCGCCCTCGTCGAAGGCGGCGTCGGTCGTGCTGACGGCCTGAAACACGCCGTGTTCGCCGATCGGGACGCTGATCCCCGACCGGTAGGACGATTTGGCGGGGTCGGCTTCGGCTGCCGAGTCGAGGTTCTGAACGATTTGGGACCGTCCGGACCGGTACGTTTTGCCCGCCAACCCCTGATTGAGGCGCATTCGACGGCTCCCGTCGGGCGGAGCGTCGTCGGAAACGGCACGCGGAAGGAGCCACTCGCCCTCTCGGAGTAGCACCGCACACTGGTTAAACTCTAACACCCTCGCTGCCGCACTCACGGTCAGCTCACAGACTCCCTCGACGGTCTCCTGGGATTGCAGCTCAGTTGCGATACGATGGAGCGTCTCAACCGTATCCCCAGGTGAATTCTCCATGGTACAATCAGCAAACGGAGATTATAAATTCACTTCGCCGGACGTGCGCCCGGATCCGACACGGCAGTCCCGGCACGTGGCGAGTTGTTCGTCGTTTTCGATCGAAGCCGACCGGAGAGCGTGTTTCCCGGTCTTGGAGGCTACCTAGAGACGTTTGGACGATTCGTGCCGGTACCACGACGTCGCCTTCCCCGGGTCGACCCCGTCGACGCTGGCCGGTCGAGACGAGGCCGGTCACACCGCCGAGCTTCCGGGCCCGGTCGCCGGGAGGGCGCTCGGCGGCTCGTGCGGGGCCTGGAAAGGCAGAGTCAAAACGACGGTGCAGACCGGCCAGCCGGGTCACGCGGGCAACCGACGGGGACGTTCGTCGCACTCTCCGATCGGAGAACGTCCAGCCCGGGTACCGCTCAACCGAAGCGAGATCGAGCGCCCCCCGAGAGGGCGAGCAACTGTTTTGAACCCGCGAGCCAAACGAAAATCCATGACCGGCCCTCGATCGCGTCGGCGGCTGCTCTACGGGCTCGGAGGGGTCGGCACGGCGGGGCTGCTCGCGGGCTGTTCCGACGGATCGACGAGAGGAGATGACACCGAACCCGCGGACGGTACGGAACAGGTGACCGAGGAGTCGACAGACGACGCGACGAACGAGGACGGCGAGGATGACGAGGACGACGAGGACGGCTCAGAAGCCGGCGACGGAGAGGAGCTCGATCTCGCGGAGGCGAACGTCGTTGATGTCGCGATCGAGCCAGCCGGACCCGAAGACGCGTATGAGTTCGCGGTGACGCTGCCACACGCCCGCCAGCCGTTCACGCGATCGGCGACGATCGAGGTGGGGTCGGCGTCGTGTGTCGTTGTCCGCGGACACGACCAGACCCACGGGTTCGGCGGACGGGCGGTACTGTTCGATCTCGACTCGGAGGCGGCCGAGTCCATCGCACAGGGGACGGCGCCCCGACCGTTTAACAGCACGGACTGTCCTGGAGAGTGACCGACAGTCAAGAGCGACCCGATGGAGTCAGGAACCGGTCAGCTGACGCTCACGCGTCAGCCCCCTCGGCGATGCGGTCGAACACGTACAGGCTCACCGGGACGTCGAGCACCGCGAGCCCGTAGACCAACAGCTGCGGGAACCCTTCGAGATAAAAGAACGCGACCGCGACGATGACCAGCGCGTTCGAAAGGGCGAGCAGCGTCCGGTATCGCGGGTCCGCGAACACGGCCGGAACCTCCGACTCGGCGTCGTCTTCGGTCGACATACCCGATCGTTCCGACGCGACGAAAAAAGGACACCGCCTCGTCTCGCCGGCGGACACCCGACTGTCACGGTCCAGGCTCAGATGTTGCCGCCGGGGACCGCGTCGCAGTTCGGACGGACGATCGCTCGGTGTTCGTTGCTGGTCGACTCGGCGAATCACTCAACGGAGATCTCGTCGGAGTGATCGTGGTACGGGCACCGTACCATGAGTCGGAGTCGATACGCTTGGATAAACCGCTTGGCGTCTCGGCGACGACTGCCGGATCGGGCAGGCATCGGGCGTCGCTGGCTCCGGTCCCGTGATCGGCGCGGCCGGCCGAGAGACGTTCGCGAACCATTTTTATGCGCACGGAAGTACCAACGAGCAAGATGAGAGACCGACGCCTCGCAGCGTTTCTGATCGCCGGACTATGTGTCCTCTCGCTGGCGGCCGCGCCGGCCGGTGCCGGTCCGAGCGCCGGGACGCAGGCCGAACTCGGCGGCGAACTGTCCGGGGGGGAGCCGCCGGCGCAGGTCGGCGATAGCCAGACCGACGCGCAGGCAAACGACTCGGCGCCGCCGGATCCCGAGGAAGACGTCATCGGCTGGGAGGATGACTACTGGTACGACGAGTCGGTCGCCCTTACCCCGGAGAACGGCTACAACGAAAGCGAGATCGATCGCATCCTCGCGCGCTCGATGGCCCGGGTTGAACAGCTCCGCGGGCTGGAGTTCAACGAGACGCCGGAGGTTAACTTCGTGCCCCGTGAGGAGTACGCGGAGTTCAGCAGCGATCGGATCCGCGGTGCGGTCGGGGAGAACGTCACGACCAAGGACCGGCTCCACCAGAACACGAAATTCGAGGCGCTGTTTCTCACCCCCGAGGACGAGTCGTACTTCGGTGACCGTGCCGCGAACGAGGAGGGCGGCGGCTCGGCGTCAGCCTTTTACACTGAAGACGGAATTCCGGAGCTCGACGTCGGCGCCGGCGACATCGCGATCATCGTCTCCGGCGACGGACAGGCCGACCTGTTCAGCGAGTCGACGCTCGGCCACGAGCTGGTCCACCGGCTCCAGGACGCGAACCTGGGCGTGCTGGACACGTTCCGGGGCGGCCCGACCGAGGAGGCCGCGACCCTGAACACGAGCTTCACCGAGGCCGACGCGACGCTGGTCGATCAGCGGTACTCACAGCGGTGTGGCGAGGAGTGGGACTGCCTCCCGACGCCGGAGGGAGGCGCCGGGAGTATCCTCGACTTCGAGAACCCCGGGCTCGTAATGTACGGGCTGGGGCCGTACAGCGAGACGGCACAGCTGTTCGCGGCCGCCGACGAGCGCGGCGGTCCAGAGGCGATGAACGCCCTCTACGAGGACCCGCCGGTCAGCAACGAACAGCTGCTCCACCCCGAGGACTACCCGGACGACACGCCGGCCGAGATCGAGTACACCGACACGAGCGCCGAGGAGTGGTCGGTGCAGACCTTCGAGGAGGGGGTCAACTACGCGACCTTCGGCGAGCTCGGGATCTTCGTAATGCTGTACAACCCGAGCCTTGAGGCCCTCTCGACGGTCGTGATGAACCCCAACTACCCCTTCGGAGGCGTGCAGTCGCCGTCGCGGTACGACTTCACGCACCCCGCCTCGGTGGGCTGGGACGGTGACAAGATGTTCATCTACACGAACGAGACCTCGGCCGAGACGAACGAGACCGGGTACGTCTGGGAAACCCGGTGGGACTCAAGCGACGACGCCGCGGAGTTCGTCGACGCGTACACGACCGTCCTCACCGAGTACGGCGGCGCGACGACCGTCGGCGAGGAGGAGAGCGTCTACCGGATCCCAGACGATAACGGATTCGGCGATGCCTTTTACATCGAAACCTCGGACACAGCGGTGCGGATCGTCAACGCACCGACGGTCGGTGACCTCTCCGAGATCTCCGAGGCTGCGCCCGAGGCGCCGAGAGACACCGACGCCGACGCGAACGGGGGCGACGACGGGAGCGACCCCGGAAGCGATACCGACTCGGACGAAGACGGCACGGGCGGTGACGGCACGAACGGTGACGGAACGGACGAAGGCGGTACGGGAGACGGCAACGCGGACTCGACTGATACAGACGACGAGGGACCCGGATTCACGATTGTCGCGGGCCTGGCGGCGGTGATAATTGCGGCGTTCATCGCGCGACGCCGTCGCGAGTGAGGCCGGAGCGCGCCGAGCGGCTCCCCGTCGGGCTTATGCTCGGTCGGACCCGACCGTACCCAATGTCAGTCGTCGACACCGCCCGGCGGCGAGACGGCCCCTGCCCAGAGCACCGATGACCGAGCGCGCCGTCCGCGAGACCTACGCCGAGCTGCTTGAGGACGCGACCGCGGAGATGCTCGACGTCGTTGCGGCCGAGTTCGGCGGCGGGCTCACCGGTCGGATCGCCCGATCGGGGGCGAAACGCGTCACGAGGGAGCTCAAGCGGGAGATGCAAACCCAGGGGACCGTCGTCGTCGACTACGCGGCCGCGGTCGTCGAGGGCGCGCCCACCGACGCACACGAGCGGCAATTTCTGCGGATGAACCCGGTCTACCGGCGCTACGACGGCCCCCGACAGGGAGAACTCGAGACCGAGCTGCTCGCACACCTCGCGGATCTCGGCGAGGACCTCGCGCCGCTCGTGGCCGCGCCGACCGACGACTTCTGGGCGGCGCTGGCCGCCGAGTACGATCGAGAGACGGCGATCGCGCTGTTCGAGCGACACTTCTCGCGGGCCAAGACCTTCACAGAGTACCGGGAGGGACTCTTTCCCTCCGAGCGGCTCGGGGACCGCGTGATCGCGATCGTCGAGAAAGGGGAAGAGCGGGTGCTCGCCGACGTTCGCGAGCGGACCGCGGCGGCCTACGAGACCGCCGGGGAGTAGGTCAGAGTTCGAGCGCGACCGCGGTGGCCTCGTCGGCGACGGTCGCGTCGGGCTGGTCGGCGAAGGCGGCGTGGAGCCGGTCGTAGGTGTCGAGTACCGCCTCGACGATGACCTTGGTCTCGCCGATCACGGGCATGAAGTTCGTGTCGCCGCTCCACCGGGGGACGACGTGGGTGTGGAGGTGATCGACCGAGCCCCCTGCGGCGCCGGTCCCGAGGTTGTACCCGATGTTGTACCCCTCGGGCTCGAGCGCGGCGTCCATCGCGTCGAGCGTGCGGGCGACCAGGCGCTCCTTGCTCGCAAGGACGGCGTCGTCGAGCCCGCGGTGGTCGGTCGCGTGTTGGTAGGGGATCACCATCGCGTGACCGGGGTTGTACGGGTAGTTGTTCAGCAGCACGTAGGCCCGGTCGCCGCGAACCAGCAGGTAGTTGTCCCTGTCCGCGGTCTCCTCGGGGATGGCACAGAACGGACAGCCCTCGTGGGTCCCCGAGTCGCGTTCGACCCAGCCGATCCGCCAGGGCGCAAACACCTGCTCCATACCACGGGTCGCCCGCGACCGCACAAACGGGTTTCGGGACCCTCTTCGGAACCGTCGGAACCGCCGAGAGTCGCGCCAGCAGAGACCTACCCGGTGATGACCTCACAGCCGTCCTCGGTGACGATGACGGTGTGTTCTGTCTGGCTGACCAACGCACCCGGGCGCTCCTTGAGCACGGGGTACCCGTGGATCAGGTCCTGGCGTTTCAGCCGCCGGAGCGCCATCGCCGGGCGATCGATATCGAGCCACCGGGTCGCGAAGGGCAGTGTGCGAAACTGTTCGGTGATCTGAGACATGGCCTGCCGGGCGCTCCGGTCCCGGACCGAGCCCTCCCGGTCGAGGGCGAAGATCTCCTCGTCGCTGCCCTCACTTACTTTCCCGCGGCCGTCGGTCGCGAACGGCTCGATCGCGATCACGTCCCCGACCGACAGCTCCACGCCCTGGGAGACCTTGCGGTTCGGGATCGTGGGCGCGGTGTGTTGTTCGTACTGGTCGAGCCCGTGGCCGGTCAGGTTCACCACCGGATTGTAGCCGTAGCCTTCGATGGTTCGGCCGATCACGTCGCCGATCAGGCCCGTATCGACGCCGGGGCCGACCGTCTCGATCGCCGCGTCGAGCGCCGCCGACGAGGCCTCGATCAGCTCGTCGTGACCAGAGAGGTCGATCGTGACCGCCGAATCGGCGATCCAGCCGTCGACGTGGACGCCGATGTCGACGTTGATCATCTCCTCGCCGAAGGTAGCGTCGTCGTCGACGCTTGGGGTCGCGTGGGCGGCCTCCTCGTCGATACAGACGTTCACCGGGAAGGCCGGCTCGCCGCCCAGCTCGCGGATCCGCGACTCGACGTGTTCGGCCAGCTCGCGGTGACTCCCCCCGACCTCGATCCGGTCGACCGCCTCGGCCCGGACCTGCGTGAGTATCTCGCCGGCCTCGCGGTGGCGCTCGTAGCGGTCGTCCCCTAAGTCAACGTCTGTGCTCATGACCGACCTTCGGTCCCGGTCGGCAAAGGCGTGGTGCTCTTTGGGACCGACCGGCGCGCGGCGGCGAACGGGCGGAGTTAACTACCCGGCGGGTCTCGGCTCGGATATGACACGGACGGCACTCGTGACCGGCGCCGGCTCGGGCGTCGGGCGCACGACCGCGCGAACCTTCCGGGAGGCGGGCTGGACGGTGTACGCGACCGGTCCCGAGGAGGCTGACCTCTCCGGACTCGCCGAGTCGGGCTGTGAGACGGCGACGCTCGATGTCACGAGCGAGGGGGACGCGGAGCGGGTCCTCGACCGGATCGGCGCCGAACAGGGGGCGGTCGACTGTCTGGTCAACGCCGCCGGCGTCGCCCGGTACGGCCCCCTCGAGGACGTTCCGACCGACCGGCTCGCCGCCCAGTTCGAGGCAAACGCCGCGGGTCCTCACCGGCTCGTCAGGGCGGCGCTGCCGAACATGCGGCGCGCCGAGTCGGGGACGATCGTCAACGTCTCGAGCGTCTACGGGCGGCTCGCCCCGCCGGGAGTGGGACCGTACGCCGCCTCGACGGCCGCCCTGGAGGCCCTATCCGACGCGTTGCGCGCCGAGCTGGACGGGCTGGGGATCGACGTCGTCGTGGTCGTTCCTGGACCGACCGGCGCCGACGAGGACCGGACCGAGAGTCTCGACGGGCTCGAGCGGACCCGGGAGTACGAGTGGGTCTACGAGACCCTCGAGGACGCGGCGCTGACGGCGGGGGCGCTGCCGGTGACCGACGATCCCGAGGCGGTCGCGACGGTCATCCACGACGCCGCCTGCGCGGCCGATCCCGACCCGCGGTACGTCGTCGGGCCGGCGGCGAAGGCGCTGTTGTACGCCCGCTACCTCCCGGATCGGCTCCGGGACGCCGCCTTCCGCGCGCTCCGGACCGTCGCCTGAGGCGGAGACCGACCTCCCGGCGGAGCTAGTCGGCCTCGAGACAGGCTGCGACGACTCGAAGGAGCTTCTCGCCGCGGACCTCCTCTGCGAAAAGCGGCACCCGCCGCACGTCGTGCTCGCGAAACAGCTCTTGGGCGCGGGCGAGCGCCCGTCGCTGGACCGTCCACCGGCGGCCACAGAACTCGCAGTCGGCGTGGTTTGGCGCGACCAGCCAGTCCGGATCGACGTCGGCCACCGCGCTCGGATCCTGGAGCACGCGGTTGACGACGACGGTTCCGACCGGGATCCCGAACTCCGCAAGCCGATCGCGCAGTCGTTCTGACTCGGCGACGCTGAGCTCCTCGGGGACGGTGACGATCCGGAAGTCTGTTTGGGCTGGATCCTGCAGAAGCTCGCGCAGGCGCGTGACCCGCGCGCTGAACTCGCCGAGACTCTCCGGAGCCGACTCTCCTGAGACGCCGACGCCGGCGAGCCCTCCCAGCCGGTCTTGAACCTCGGAGAACTGGTCGGCGAGCGACTCGAGCAGCTCGGGGAGTTCCAGCAGCCGGAGGGTGTGGCCGGTCGGGGCGGTATCGACGACCACGCGCTCGAAGCGCTCGTCGTCGAGGTACTCGAGCAACAGCCACACCGCGGCGGCCTCGTCGGCGCCGGGCATCGTCGCCGCGTCGCCCGCCCCGCCGAGCAGCCCGGCTAAGGGCGCCCCCGGGTCCGGGCGCCCCTCGAGGGCGGTCTCGGGGTCGATTTCGGCCCCGAAGAGCGGCAGCTCCCCGTGGATCGGGGCGGGCGTGTCGGGGATGTCGGTCTCGAGGGTGTCCGACAGCGAGTGAGCCGGGTCCGTCGAGACGACGAGCGTCCGGGCGCCCCCGCGGGCGCTCGCCAGGGCCGTCGCCGCCGCCAGCGTCGTCTTCCCGACCCCGCCCTTGCCGCCGTAGAGCACGTACTCGGGGGCGTCGACTCCGGCCGGTACGGCGGCGTCGGCGACGTCCTCGAGCTGCTCGACGGGTTCGACTTCCAGCTCCATGCTTCCCGTAGCCCCCCGCGCCGGGAGTACCCGTCGGATCCGAGCGATCGCGGCGCTTATTATCACCGATAGATACCATCTGGTTATGAGACGACGAACCTTCGTGTCGGCGGTCGGGACGGGCGTTCTCGCGTCGCTGGCGGGCTGTACGGACGACGGCGCCCAGACGGAGGCGGGCGACCGGCGGCTCGTGGTCGGGACCTACACCGCCTTCCTTGACGCCCCCTCGATCAGTCCCGGTGAGTGGGTCAAAACCGAGTTCGAGTCCGAGTTCGACGCGACGCTTGTCTGGCAGTCCCCGCCCAACGAGCTCAACCACTACATCGAGCGGCGCACGAGCGACGTCGGGATCGACGCCGACGCCTACGTCGGACTCACCGTCGACCAGCTCGTCCGGGTCGACGAGGCCCTCGAGGAACCGCTGTTCGCGGAGGCCGGCGACGTGACCGGGGCCGACGAGATCGAGTCGGGGCTGGACTTCGATCCCGAGGGGCGGGCCCTGCCCTACGACACGGGGTACATCTCGCTCGTGTACGACGGAACCGCGGTCGAGGCTCCCGAGACCTTCGAGGGGCTGCTCGAGTCGGAGTACGGCGAGCAGCTCATCGCACAGAACCCCGGGACGTCGGCCACCGGCCGGGCCTTTCTGTTGCACACGATCCACCGGTTCGGCGAGGACGGATACCTCGAGTACTGGGACCGGCTCCAGAACAACGGCGTTCGGGTGCTGGGCGCATGGAGCGACGCCTACGCGGCCTGGCAGGACGGCGAGGCGCCGATGGTGGTCTCGTACTCGACCGACCAGGTCTTCGCCGAGCAGGACGGGGCCGACCTCGAGAAACACCAGGTCAGGTTCCTGAACGACCAGGCCTACGCCAACCCCGAGGGGATGGCCGTGTTCGCCGACGCCGACGAGCCCGAGCTCACCCGGGAGTTCATGAGCTTTCTGCTCCGCCCCGAGGTCCAGGGCGAGCTCGCACAGCGAAACGTTTCGTTCCCGGCGACCGAGTCCGCCGAGCTGCCCGCCGAGTACGGCGAGCTCGCGAAGGTTCCCCCGGAGCCGGTGACCTTCGGGTACGACCGGCTGCAGGGCTCGGTCGAGGGGTGGATCGACGCCTGGGAGCGCCAGTTCGGCCAGCAGTGAGTCTCGCGCCCGCGCGGTGGCTCGAACGCCGCGCGATTGCCGGGCTCGCGGTCGCCGTGACGGCGCTGTTGGTCGTCGTCTTTTATTATCCGGTCGGGACGGTGATCGTCGAGGCCGTCGGCGACGAGCGGGGGCCGCTCGCGGCCTTCGCGGCGCTGCTCCGGGATCCGTTTTACTTCGGCGAGCTCGCACGGCTGGTCGCCGGCGAGTCGCCGCTCGCGGTCGGCCGGGACCTGCTGGCCGGCGACCGGCGACTGGGCGTGGTCGGGTTCACCGCATACCAGGCGCTGCTCTCGACGGTCGCGAGCGTCGCCATCGGCCTGCCGGCGGCGTACGCGCTGGCTCGGTACGAGTTTCCCGGCCGGCGGACGCTGCGCTCGCTGACTTTGTTGCCGTTCGTGCTGCCCTCGATCATGGTCGCGGTGGGATTCGTCGCCGCCTTTGGCGAGGACGGCCCGGTCAACGCCGCGCTCGGGACCGTCGGACTGTCGATCGACCTGTTCACCCTCGAGGCGATCGTGGTCGCACACGCCTTCTACAACGCGCCGCTCGTGGCGCGGGTGGTGACCGCGGCCTGGGAGTCGGTCGACGCCGGCGCCGTCGAGACCGCCCGGAGTCTCGGCGCCTCCCGGAGTCGGGCGTTTCTCGACGTCGTCGCCCCGCAGCTGCTCCCGGCGGTGGCGATGGGCGCGACGCTTACGTTCGTCTTTACCTTCGGAACCTTCCCGATCGTGCTCGCGCTGGGCGGGGCCGAGTACACCGTCCTCGAGGAGCGGATTTTCCGGCTGGTTCAGGAGCTCGCCTACGCCGAGGCGGCCGCACTCGCCGTGATCGAGCTGGCGATCTCGCTGGGCGTGTTGTACCTGTATCTCAGGATCGAGGCCCGCCAGGCCGGCGGTCGCACCGCGCGGCCACTCCCCCGCCGGCGTCTGCGTCCCCCCGAGCTGTCGGTCCGGGCGCTCGTCCCGCGGGTCGGACTGGTCGCCTACGGGCTCGTCGCCGCTGGGCTCTTTCTCGCCCCGATCGCGAGCATGCTCGGGGCGAGCGTGACCAACGCCGGCGGGGTCACGCTCGAGCACTACCAGTTTCTCCTTGAGCGCCAGGCCGAGGGGGCCGCCTTCCAGGCCCAGCCGCTGCCGGCGATCCGGAACTCGCTTCTGTTCGGTGCGGGCGCGCTCGCGGTCGCGCTGCCGACGGGCGTAGTGATCGCCGTGCTCACGACCCGATCCTACCGGGGTCGGAAGCTCATCGACACCGTGGCGATGGCGCCGCTTGCCATCTCTGGAGTCGTGCTCGGCTTGGGGCTGTTGCGGGGGCTGGTGTTCGGCGTCGAGGTCGGCGGGACGCGGCTCGCCGTCGGGGGCGCCGCGGCGATCGTTGCCGCCCACGCCGTCGCGGGCTACCCGTTCGTGGTTCGGACGGTCGCGCCGGAGCTCGAAACTCTCGACGCGCAGCTGGCCGAGTCGGCCCGCGCGCTGGGGGCCACACGCGTCCGCGCGCTGCTGGACGTGGAGCTGCCGCTGGTCTGGCCGGGGGTGCTCGCTGGCGCGGCCCTCGCTCTCGCGCTCTCGATCGGGGAATTTTCCGCGACGGTCGTGCTCGCCACCGGCGCCGACCAGTTCACGATGCCGGTCGCGATCGAACGGTTCATCGGCCGCCGGCTCGGACCGGCGACCGCGATGGGCGTGGTCTTGCTCGCCGTCACCAGCGCGAGCTTCCTCGCGATCGACCGGCTGGGAGGCGATCGGGGTGGGCTCTGACCGTCGGCCGGCCGCCGCGCTCGAGGGCGTGAGCAAGCGGTACGGCGAGACCGCCGCCGTCGCTGACCTCTCCGTGACCATCGAGGACGGGGAGTTTTTCACCCTGGTCGGGCCCTCGGGCTGTGGGAAGACGACGACGCTGCGTCTGCTTGCCGGGTTCGAGGCCCCGACGACGGGACGGATCGAGCTCGGCGGCGAGGACGTCGCCGGCGTTCCCCCGGAGGACAGAGAGGTTGGGGTAGTCTTCCAGGAGTACGCGCTCTTTCCGCACATGACCGTCGGGGAAAACGTCGGCTACGGGCTCTCCTTTGCGGACCCGCCCGGCGGGGCCTCCCGGGACGAGCGGGTCGCGGAGCTACTCGCTTTGGTCGATCTTGGGGAGACGGCGGAGCGCGATCCGACGGCGCTGTCGGGCGGTCAGCGCCAGCGGGTCGCCCTGGCGCGGGCCCTGGCGCCGGGGCCGGAGCTGTTGCTGCTCGACGAGCCGATGAGCGCCCTCGACGCCCGGCTCCGGGAACGACTCCGGGTCCAACTCCGCGAGATCCAGTCGGAGCTCGGAATCACGACCATCTACGTCACCCACGACCAGGAGGAGGCGCTCGCGATCTCCGATCGGGTGGCGGTCATGCAGGACGGCCGGATCGAGCAGGTCGGTCAGCCACGGGAGCTGTACCGCCGCCCGGCGACGCAATTTGTCGCGGAGTTTCTCGGCGAGAACAATCTCCTTTCGGGTCGGGTGACCGCGGTCGACGGGGAGACCGCGGCCGTCGCGGTCGAGCCCCCGGACGGCACACCGGTCGAGTTCGCGGTGGCCGCCGACCGGACCGTCGCTGTCGACGATCGGGTGTTCTTTTGTGTTCGTCCGGAGCGGCTCACCGTCGGGGCCGGCGAGACGGAAAATGAGCTCGCGGCGACGGCACGGAACGTCGAGTTTCTCGGCGCGACGACCCGAGTCCATCTTGAGTGGCGGGGCCGGGAACTGCTCGCGCTCGCCGACCGAGCGATCGAGCCGGGCGCGGCCGTGACCGTCGGGTTCGATCCCGAAGACGCCCACGTGCTCCCCCGGGAGTAGACACGATCCGCGGACCCGAGACGCCACGAAAGAGGTATTACCGGCCGGCAAAAGATCCGGGACATGCCGGCGATCGAGGTCGACGGTGTCTCGAAGCGTTACGGCTCGGTGACGGCGCTCGACCGGGTCGATCTGACCGTTGCCGAGGGAGAGATCTTCGGCTTTCTCGGGCCCAACGGCGCCGGCAAGTCGACGATGATCAACGTCTTTCTCGATTTCGTGCGCCCCGACACCGGGGGCGTGACGGTGTTCGGTCACGACTGCCGGACCGAAGGCGTCGCCGCCCGCGAGCGGATGGGTGTACTCCCCGAGGGGTACTCGGTGTACGATCGACTGACCGGCCGCCAACACGTCGAGTTCGCGATCGAGTCGAAAGGCGCCGACACAGAGCCGATGGCGATTCTCGATCGGGTCGGACTGGCCGGCGACGCCGACCGCCCGGCCGGGGGCTACTCGAAAGGGATGGCCCAGCGGCTAATCCTGGGCATGGCGCTGGTCGGCGAGCCCGACCTGCTGATCTTGGATGAACCCACAAGCGGGCTCGATCCAAACGGCGCCCGCGAGATCCGGTCGATCATCCGAGAGGAAAACGCCCGCGGCGCGACCGTCTTTTTCTCGAGTCACATCCTGGAACAGGTTGAGGCCGTCTGTGACCGAGTCGGAATCCTCACCGACGGCTCGCTGGTGGCGGTCGATACGATCGACGGGCTGCGGGAGTCGGCCGGCGGCGGCACGGTCCTACGGATCTCGCTGGCGGCGCTCGACGAGCGGTTCCGCGGGGCCGCGGCAGCGGTTGACGGCGTCGACGACGTCCGGATTGAAGACGGGGAGCTCGTCGTTGCCTGTGCCGACGCCGCCAAGATGGACGTGTTGTTCGCGCTCGACCGGGCGGGGGCGGACGTGCTCGATTTCGCGACCGAGGAGGCCTCCCTTGAGGAGCTGTTCGCGGCTTACACCGGCGGTGAGCGCCGGTGACGCGGCGCTGGACCGCGGTCGCCCGGAAGGACGCCCGGGAGGTCTGGGACTCCCGGCTGCTCAGATACCTCCTATACCTGCTCGTGATCGTCTACGGGCTGGCCGCGTATGTCTACCCGCTCGGTCGGGAGGCCGTGACGACGAGTGGGTTCGCCGGGTTCGCGACCGATTCGGTCGGGCTGATCGTCCCGCTGGTTGCGGTTCTGCTCGGGTACAACGCCGTCGTCGGCGAGCGCGCTACGGGACGGCTCCC
>PXQL01000110.1:10243-27400 GCA_003021335.1 Halobacteriales archaeon QH_10_67_13 | reverse complement strand
CGGGCTCGGGCTCGCGGTCGGCCTGGTCGTCTACCCGTTCGGAACCCTTGAGCCGCTCGCGTACCTGGGTTACGCCGGGGTGACGGTGCTGTTCGGACTTTCCTTCTTCGCGATCGCCGTCGGCCTCTCGATGGCGACGGCTTCGAGGGGGCTCGCTCGGGCGGGTGCGTTCGGCGTGTTCGTCCTGTTCGTCGTCGCCTGGGACCTGGTGCGCTCGGGAGCGCGTGTGGCACTCGACCAGCTCGGAGTGATCGACGGGCAGCTCCCCGCGTGGGCGCTGTTCGTTCACGGCGCCGAACCGGGGCGGCTCTACGACCGGATCGTTGCGGGACCGATCGCCGGCGACCGGACCGGCGCGTACCTCGGGCCCGACGCGCCGTGGTATCTCGGCGAGTGGGTCGCGCTCGGACTGCTCGGGCTGTGGGTCGTCGTCCCGCTCGCGCTCGGGTACCGGCGGTTCGTGGGGACGGACCTGTGACCCGAGAGATGAACTGGCGCGGACTCGCCCGGAAGAACTTCCGGGACGCGATCCGGTCGCGGACCGTCGCGGTGCTGCTCGTCGGCTTTCTTCTTTTGTACCTCGCGATCGGATACGCCGGCGTCAGGCTGGTGGCCGCGGAGTTCGACGGCGTCGTCTCGCTGGTCGGGCTGACGACCGTATTTTTAGTTCCGATCGCGAGCCTCGGGGTCGGTTACAAGTCGATCGTCGACGCGCGGAGTTCGGGCTCGATCGCGCTGGCGCTCTCGCTGCCTCACAGCCGGCTCGATCTCGCGGTCGGCACGTTCGTCGGGCGGGCGGGTGTTATCGTGGCCCCGCTGGTCGCCGGGCTACTCGGAGCCGCCGTCGTGGCGAGTGTCCTGACCGAACCGCCGCCGGCGGCCTACCTCCCGATGGTTCTCGTGACCGTGCTGTACGGGCTCGCATTTCTCGGCATCGGCGTTGGGCTCTCGCTTGGCGTGACCACGAGCCGGCGGGCGACCGTCGCCGCCTTTGGCGCATACGTCCTGTTTACGACCCTGTACGACCAGCTCATCGAGGCGATCGTTCTGATCCTCTTTCGGTTCGACGGGAGCGCCGTCGCGCGTCTCCCCGACTGGGCCCGACTCGCCCAGCACCTTGGACCGGCACAGGCGTATGCGTACGCGGTCTCAGAGCTGTTCCCGATCGGGCTGGCGGAGGAGTTCACCACGAGTGCGCCGCCGGAGTGGTTCTCGGTTCCGGTCGCGGCGCTCGTGTTGCTCGGGTGGATCGGCGGGAGTCTCGCGATCGGGTACCGGCGGTTCCGGCGAGCGGAGCTGTGAGCGGGGTCAGTGCTCGCGGTCGGCCCAAAACGAGTCGAGTTCGTCGGCGAGAAAGCCCGGCGTGAGCCGGACGAGCTCTGCGCGGTCGCTCTCGGGGAGAAAGTCCGAGACGCTGCGGCGGGCGTCCGGTGCGTACCGGCCGTCGACGAGCGCCCGCACACCCACCTCCTCGGGCCCGCGAATCACCCGACCGAGCGCCTGCCTGGCCCGGCGGATCGCCGGCGCCGTCAGCGCGTACGCGAACGCCCGGTCCTCGCCGAATGCGTCCCCGTAGGCCCGCCGGACGGCTCTCGTCCGGGGGGAGCCGACGTTCACGAGCGGAACGCCGACGACCGCACAACACCGGAGCTTCGCACCGTCGTAATCGACCCCCTCGGTGAGCGTGCCCCGGACGCTGGTCGTCAGGACCTTCGCCTCGCCGGCGAAAAACCGGCGCTTGCGCCGCTCGGTGGCCTCGTTCGAGGAGGGTTCGTCGATCAGGACCAGCTTCTCGACCGCGTCGGCGAGGTACTCGCCGGCCCACCGCGCCTCGGCGTAGCTCGGCATCGCGAGGAGGACGTTGCCCGGCGACCGGGCCAGCGCCCGCAGGGCCTGTGCGTACTCGTCGCGGGTCCGGGTCCAGGTCTCGGGGGTGGCGTTGTCGGCCGGATCGCCGCGGTTGCGGGCGGTAAACGGCGTCGCGTCGACCAGGAAGCTCGCGCGGTTCTCCGGCGGGAAAGGCAGCTCGTAGGTCCGATCGACCACCGGCCGATCCGCCGGGAGCGCATCGAAGCCGGCGACCTCCCGGAACACGTCGATCGGCTCGAGTGTCGCGCTCATCGCCATCCCGCCGCCCAGGTCCTCGAAGGTTCGAGCCAGCGTCTCCCCGGGCATACATTCGTACAGCACGAGCCCGGCGGTGTAGGTCCGGCCCCACTCAGTGTCGGCGGTCTCGGCCGGGGCGTGTTCGAGCTCGATCTCCCGCAGATACCGGGCGTGATCGGACTCGTACCACCGCTCTGCGATTGCCCCCACGGCCGCACAGACCGGCGTCCGGGCCAGCCCGAGCGCGTCGGTCAGCTCGTCGCGCTCGGCCGTCTCCGGGTCGCGCAGCGGCACCTCGAGGTCCCGCTCGGGGAGCCGGTCGGGATCGACCCGCCAGTCCCGGCCGGCGCGCTCATCGAGGCCCGTCTCGACCCGGTCGTCGAGCCAGCTCAGCAGATCGTCGTAGAAGTTCCGGGCGCGCTCGACGGCGGCGAGGGGCACCTCGTGGCTCGCGAGAGTCTCCTCGATCGCCTGCCGGGCCTCGGTCGTCTCGTCTGCCCGGGAGGCAACCGTCGCACAGTCGTTACGGGCGCGTTTCAGCGTCGCCCGGCCGACCCGATCAGAGAGCAGGTCCCGCACCCGCTCCTCGAGCCGGTGGGCTTCGTCGACGATCAGGAACGTGTCCCCGTCCAGCGCCGGCTCGAGCAGCGGCCGTGAGGCGGGGTCGAACAGGTGGTTGTAGTTGCCGATCACCACCTCCGCGGCCTCGAGCAACACACTCATCGCGCGGTGGGGACAGGTACCCCGCTCGGTCGCGGCCGGAAGGTACTCCTCGGCGGTGATCACGCCGCGGTCGCCGGTCTCGAAGCCGATCGGCGAGCCCCTGTCGCGGGCGTACCAGTCGGCCTCGAACGGACAGTACAGCGCGTCCCCCTCGGGAGCGCTCGGTTGGGCGCGCTGGTAGGGGCTCTCCCCGCCGGCGGTCGCGAGCCCGCCCCCGATCTCGGCGTGGGCCTCGCGGACGAGCTCGCTCGCCGCGCCCGGGTCCCACCAGGTGTCCCCGTCGGCGCCGCCGACGACCGCCTCAGCGCCGGTTCCGGTCGCCGCACCGTCGCTCTCGACCAGGCCAGCGGTGGTCTCGCGGAGGCTCTCACACCGCTCGTGGACGCTACCTTCCGGAAAAACGTCTTCTCGGCCGTACGGACACAGGTCGCGCTTACCGACTAACGCGACTCCAGTGAGTGGCTCCTCGCGGCCGTCGTTCAGCGCCCTGAGATCGTCGACGAACTGCTCGCGCTGTTGTTTAACCGGCGTGACCACGACGGCGTTCTCGTACTCGCCCTCCCTAATGGCGGTCGCCGCGGCGGTGAGCGCGGCCATGGTCTTGCCCGTTCCACAGGGGCCCTCGACCAGCAGGTAGCCGTCCTCGTCTGCGGCCGCGAGCGCGGCCTCGATCGCGTCGCGCTGGTTCTCGTAGGGCTCCGCGAAGCCGAAGTACTCCCGCCACTCACCCATCGTTAGGTTTGGAGGCCTTGTGCGGTTTTAACCCACGGATGCGGCCCCGGCTCGATCGTCCGCGATCGAGACTACCAGGCGTAGGCTTCGCGGGGATCGACGGCGTCTTCGGCGCGGTCGAAGACGTGCTCGCCGTCGATGAACACGTGCTGGGTCCGGGTACCCATCTCGTAGAAGGGGCCGTCCCAGACCGCGATATCGGCGTCGGTGCCGACCTCAAGGGTGCCGACTCGGTCGCGAACGCCCAGGATCTCGGCCGGCGTCCGGGTGACCGCCGCGAGTGCGGCCTTCTCCGGGAAGCCTTCTCGAACGGCCAGTCCCACGCAGACATCGAGGTGCTGTTGGGGCAGGACGGGCGCGTCGGTCTGGATCGCGACGTCGACGCCGGCCTCGTGGAGGATGCCGGGCGTCTCGAAGGTGAGGTTGCGCAGCTCGTATTTCGTCGCCGAGGAGATTGAGGGGCCGACCACTGCCGGAACATCTCGCTCGACAAACTGGTCTGCGATCAGGTGGCCCTCGGTGGCGTGTTCGATCGACAGCGCCTCGATGCCGAACTCCTCGGCGATCCGGAAGACCGTCATGATGTCGTCGGCCCGGTGGGCGTGGACCCGCAGAGGGAGCTCTCCCTCGAGTACCCGCACCAAGTTTTCCTTGCCGATGTCCCGCTCGAAGGGCTCGTCGTCCGCGCGGGCCTGCTCGCGCCGACGGCGGTAGTCCTCCGCGGCGGTGAAGGACTGCCGGAGCGTGGCCGCGACGCCCGGCCGGGTGGAGGGCTGGCGGTCCTTGCGCTCGCCGTGGAACCGCTTCGGATTCTCCCCCATCGCGGCTTTCATGCCGTCCTCGGCGACGAGCATCTCGTCGGCGATCGTCCCGTAGGTCTTCATCGTACAGATCACGCCGCCGATCACGTTCCCCGAGCCCATCCGGGCCGAGACCGACGTCACGCCGCTCTGGAAGGCGTGTTTGAGCTCCTCGTCCCGTGGGTGAAAGCCGTCGAGAGCGCTGACATGTGGCGTCGTCGCGTCGGTCCCCTCGTTGAAGTCGCTGTCCTCGGGTTCGCCCCACTCAGCCATGCCGGCGTGTGAGTGTGCATCGACCAGCGAGCCGATCGCCGCGATCTGGCCGTCCTCTATGAGCAGGTCACCATCGATCGTTCCTCGGTCGGTCGCCGTGTGCAGCCGTCCGCCGGTCAGAACCGTTGGCATGCACCCTGACTGGCGACGCTCACCTAAATTCGTTCGGAAACCGGGGTAGGGTCACGCCTCGGGGTCGGGCTCCGACTCGAGTCCAGCGGCCAGCGTTGCGGCGACCCTGGCGCCGGTCGCCCGCTCGATCCGGCGCTCCTCAAATAGCTCGTGGGCGCGCTCGGCCGCCTCGTCGTCGACGGAAAACGACGGCGATCGGTACCGGATGTCGACGAGCACCAGCGGCTCCGGGCGAGCGGGGCCGATTCCCTCGGGACCGGCGAGTTTGGTCGGGGAGAGCGCCCGGTCGATCAGCCCGGGATCCTCAACTGCCCGCTCGAGGAGTCCAACGGCCCGCCGGACCAGCTGGCGCGGGAATCCGCCGGCCCGGAACCGACACAGCAGAAACTCCCCGGAGCGCTCGAGTCCGACCGACAGCTCCCGAACCGTTCCGGTCTCGTCGGGCGTGAGGTTGTGAAAGTCGTGTTCGCCGGCGAGTGCCTCGAGGCGGTCGCGAACCCGGTGGCGTCGTGGGTGGCGTGAAACTCCGGTGCAACCGGCGCACGCGCCCAGGCCTGAACGTCATCCGGGAGGCGACCGTTCAGCGCCGCCGGTGAGAGCCAGTCGGGCGCGTCGAACGCGACCGTCTGTGTGAGCGCCGAGACGCCGGCGTCGGTCCGGCTGGCCGCCGCGTACCCCGAGGGCGTCTCGCCCGCACACACCTCCAGCGTGCAGAGCGCCTCCAGCAGCGCGTCTTCGACGGTCGGGACGTCTGGCTGGCGCTGGAACCCGCGGTACGCACGGCCGTCGTAGGCGATCCGGTAGGCGCGACGACCGGTCATCGATCTAGGAGCGGCCGGCCGGTCATCTCCGCCGGACGGTCCTCCCCGAGGAGCGCGAGCACGGTCGGGGCGATGTCCGCGAGACTGCCGTCCCGGGCCGTCCCCGCCGAGCCGGTCGCGGGGGAGTACACGAATGGCGTCGGGTTCGTGGTGTGGGCGGTGTGCGGATCGTCGACCGTACCCATCTCGTCTGCGTTTCCGTGATCGGCGGTGACCAGCAGGTCCCCACCGGCCGCCGAAATCGCCGCGGCGAGACGATCGAGCTGGCCGTCGACGGCCTCGCAGGCCGCGATCGCGGCCTCGTAATCACCGGTGTGGCCGACCATGTCGGGGTTGGCGTAGTTCAATACGACCACGTCTGGGTCGGCGTCTTCGATGACGCCGATCGCACGACCGGTCACGCCCCGAGCGCTCATCTCGGGCTGACGGTCGTAGGTCGGCACGTCTGGGCTGGGGACGATCTCGCGGCGCTCGCCGGGGTACTCCCGCTCGCGGCCGCCGTTGAAAAAGTACGTGACGTGGGCGTACTTTTCGGTCTCGGCGATCCGGAGCTGTGTGTAGCCCCGGTCGGCGAGCACTGCGCCCAGCGTCGCGGCCGGCCGGCGGGGCGGAAACGCCACACCCACGTCGAGACCGTCGTCGTACTCGGTCATGGTGACGAGCTCGATCGCCGGCGGTTCGGCCAAGCGCTCGCCGGCGAGCAGCCGGGTGAGCTGGCGGGCCCGGTCGGCCCGGAAGTTGACGAACACGGCCGCGTCGCCGTCGGCGAGCCCCGGCCCGCCCTCGATCAGCGTCGGCGGGAGGAACTCGTCGGTCGTGCCCCGGTCGTAGGCCCGCTTGAGGGCGGTCACGGGGTCGGGCGCGACGCACGCCGCCTCCCGGTCGACGATCGCGTCGTAGACCCGACGGGTCCGCTCCCAGTTCTCGTCGCGGTCCATCGCGTGGTACCGCCCCGAGACGGTCGCCACCGCGCCGGTGTCACTGGCGGCGACGCGGTCGGCGAGCGAGCCGAGGTGCTCGCGGGCGCTGGTCGGCGGTGTGTCCCGGCCGTCGGTGAACGCGTGGGTGACCGCCTCGATCCCCCACTCCGCCGCGAGCTCGATCAACGCGTGAAGGTGCGCCTGGGAGGCGTGGACGCCGCCGTCGCCGACCAGCCCGAGCAGGTGCACGCGGCCATCATGTTCGCGAGCGTACTCGAACGCACGCCCGATCGCGGGATTCTCGTCGATCGGCGGGTCGTCGGCGGTCGTCGTCTCGCCGCGCCAGCGCGCGATCGCGTCGGTGATCCGGGCCGACTCCTGGCGGACGACCCGGCCGGCGCCGATCGTGACGTGTCCGACCTCGCTGTTTCCCATCTGTCCTTCCGGCAGGCCGACCGCCGGGCCGTGGGTCGTGAGCCGCGCGCTCGCTCCCTGCGCCCGGAGTCGGTCGACGGTCGGTGTGTCGGCGGCCGCGACGGCGTCTCGCACCGGGTCGGGGTTCAGTCCCCACCCGTCGAGGACGACCAGCGCGAGCTCCATACCGCCGGTCGCCGGGCCAGGCTCACGACCGTTTCGGTCCGACGGGCTTTTTGCCCGCGCTCGATTTCTTTCCGTATGGCTGAGTTCACCGTCGCCGTCGCCGACCCGGACGACGGCGTCACCCGTCAGATTGAGGTCTCCGAACAGGACGCAAACCGCTTTATCGGGAAGTCACTCGAGGCGGAGGTCGACGGCGGTGCCGTCGGGCTCTCCGGGTACACGCTCGAGCTGACCGGCGGCTCCGACGATGCCGGACGACCGATGCGGGCAGACGTCAGCGGCTCCGGGCTGCACTCGGTGTTGCTGACCGGCGGCACGGGCTACAATCCCTCCCGGGACGGCGAGCGCCGGCGCGTGACCGTCCGCGGCGCCGAAGTGAGCGACGCGACCCGCCAGATCAACGCGAAGATCACCGGCCGGGGCGAGGAGTCCGTCGAGGAACTGCTCGAGTAGCGTGGACCGGCTCGTCTCCGATCACGACACCGTCACGAGCCACCGAGTGTCGCTCGAGCGGGTCGGCTGGACCGACCGGCCCCAGCTCCCGCTCCCGGGCGAACTCGGAGTCGAGATCGGGGACGGGATTAGCCTCTCGCTTGCCGGGCGCCGGGCGCACGCACGGGTCGAGCGTACGCTTGAGGGCGAGCCAGCCCTGCGGGGAGCCTTTCGGACCCGGCGGCTCGCCCGCGTCGAGGCGCCCGAGGCGGAGCTGCTCGCCGAGTGGCTCTCTGAGACCGGGCTCGGACCGGGTGACCCGATCGTCCTCGACATCCTCATCGAGGGGTACGCCTACGGGCTCCGCCCGCCGGGCGAGCGGGTTGTCTACTCGCCGCCGGAGCCGCCCGATTCCAGCCTGGCAGAGATCGCCGACGAGCTTGGGTAGCCGTTGGTTTCGTTCCTGGATACTGACGCGGAGAAGCTCGAGCCCCGTCCGTCTGTACGATCCGTGAGATGTTGGGATCGGTCGTCGCGTCCTTCGTCTCACGCGGATCAACGGGTGAGCGGGCCGGATCGGTGCCGACGGGGCCGACAGTCACTCGAGCGCGGTCGCAAGGGCCCGTTCGATGTCGGCCCACAGGTCCTCGACGTGTTCGGTCCCGACGCTCGCCCGGACCAGCCCGTCGGTGAGCCCGGCGGCGAGCCGCTCCTCGCGGGGGATAGAGGCGTGGGTCATCGTCGCCGGCTGCTCGATGAGACTCTCGACGCCGCCGAGGCTCTCGGCTAAAGCGAATACTTCGGTCGCCGAGACGAACTCGCTGACCTCGTCTAAGCTTCCGGCCAGCTCGAAGCTCACCATTCCGCCGAAATCGTCCATCTGCTCGGCCGCGAGCTCGTGGCTCGGGTGCTCGGGCAGTCCCGGGTAGTACACCCGGTCGACGGCCGGGTGCTCGTCGAGGCGTTCGGCAAGGGTCCGAGCGTTCTCGCAGTGGCGATCCATCCGCACAGGGAGGGTCTTCGTGCCCCGGAGCACAAGAAAGCAGGCGAACGGGTCCGGCGTGGCGCCGACGCTGTTCTGGTAGAACCCGAGCCGCTCGTTGAGCTCGGCGTCGTCGGTGACCAGGGCGCCCCCGACCACGTCCGAGTGTCCGCCGAGGTACTTCGTCAGCGAGTGTGAGACGATGTCGGCGCCGTGCTCGAGCGGGCGCTGGAGGTACGGCGTCGCGAACGTGTTATCGACCGCACAGAGCGCGCCGGCCTCGTGGGCTATCTGGGACAGCGCCGCGATGTCGTTGATCCGCATCAGCGGGTTCGTCGGCGTCTCGACCCAGACCAAGGCGGTCTCCGGGCGGACAGCGGCCCCGACTGCGTCCAAGTCGGTCGTGTCCACGAACGAAAACGACAGGTCGTAGTCCTCGTAGACCTCCCGGAAGAGCCGGTAGGTTCCGCCGTAGACGTCGTCGCCGGCGATCACGTGGTCACCCGCTTCGAGCAAGTTGAGCACGGTGTTGATCGCGGCCATCCCGCTCGCGAAAGCCCGGCCGTGGGCCCCGCCCTCGAGCGCGGCGAGGTTCGCCTCGAGCGCGGTCCGGGTCGGGTTGCCGGTCCGGGAGTACTCGTAGCCCCGGTCCTGGCCGGGCCCGTCTTGGACGTACGTCGAAGTGGCGTAGATCGGCGGCATCACCGCGCCGGTCTGCTCGTCTGGTGGCTGGCCGGCGTGGATCGCTGCCGTCTCGATCTGCCCGCCCTCTCGTTGTGCGCGGGCGTCGGCCTCGCCGTCGAGGTCGTCGAACTGTTCGGTGCCGTCGCGTCGGTCGTCTGGTGTGTCGTGGTGTGTCATCGTATCGGAAATCGGCGGCCGGTCACTCCTCGCCGGCCCAGGTTTCGAACGACTCGTACAGTCCCTTCGAGAGGTACCGCTCGCTCGAGTCGGGGAAGACGGTCACGACCGCCTCGTGGGGGACGGCGAGCTCGCCGTCGCGGATCCGCTCGGCCACCTCGCGGGCGGCGACGCTGGCCGCGGCGGCGCTTGAGGCGACCAGCTGGCCCTCCTCTGCCGCGAGGCGCTTGAGCTCGGCGTGGGCCGCCCGATCCTCGACCTGGCGTACCTCATCGACCAGGTCCGGATCGAACAGCTGCTTGCTCTCGAGGTCGCTCGTGCCGATCCCCTCGATGGCGTACTCACCGCGCTCGACCTCGTGGCCCTTTGTTCGGGCGTACAGCGACCCCTCGGGCTCGACCGCGACGACGTGGGTGTCCGGGTCCTGATCCAGCGCATACCGGGCCAGTCCCATCAGCGTGCCGCTGGTCCCCGCGCCGGCGACGACCGCCCCGACCGCGCCGTCCAGGGCGTCGTAGATCTCTGGGGCGGTCGAGCGCTCGTGGGCCGCCGGGTTCAGCGGGTTCGAGAACTGCTCGGGGACCACTGCATTGTCGGTCTCGGCCGCCAGCTCGCGGGCGTGCTCGATCGCCCTCGTCATGCCCGCCTCGGTCGGCGTGTTTATTACCTCGGCCCCGAGGGCCCGCATCAGGGTCTGTTTCTCGACGCTGAACTCCTCAGGGACGACGAAGACTGCCTCGAGATCGAGCTGGGTCGCCGCCAGTGCCACCCGCCGGGTTCGAGCTCGCCGCGCTCGAGCAGCCCCTCGAGCATCGCGACGCCGATCCGGTCTTTGATGCTCGCCCCAGGATTGAACGACTCGAGTTTCGCGTACACCGGGACGGCGTCGGGACTGGCCTGGACCCGCACCAGGGGTGTGTCGCCGACGGTTTCAAGAACCGACGACAGCGGCTCGCGACTCACGGCGACCACCGACGCTCGCGGTCAGTACCGACCCGGCGCTCGTCCATACCGGTCATAGGGCGGGGACCCAGTAGAAGCTGTTCTTTTTGACCCCGGTCGGGCTACACCACCTCGACGGACTCGACGCGCATCAGCGGGTACCCGTCCTCGAGTGTCATGGCGGTCGTGACGCGGTAGCCCTCGCGCTCGACGACGATCTCAACGTTGGCGTACCGGCCGGTGAACTCGACGTAGGATGCCGGCCCGTCCGCGACCGCCGCCGCGAGCCGCTCCTCGGCGATCTCGACGGTCACTGCGACGCAGTGGGGTTGGTTCTCGATGGCCGCCTCCATCGCCCGGGCCAGCGAGGGCGCGCTCTCCGGGGTGATCGGCGTGCCGGCAAACTGGTGATACAGCGTTCCGAACTTGATGCCGGCCTCGAAACACGCCCGCTGTGGGGCCGTCGGTCCGGACTCGTCGGTCATACCCCTGCTTGGTCTCGGCGAACAACTCTCCGTCGATCGCGGCGCCGACCGCCGCAGGGAGTCTCCGATCAGCGACCCGGCACCGTGCCGGGAGCCGGCGAGACCGCACCGTTCTTGAGCCTGCCGGCCGATCGACGAGACGAATGGGACCGGTATTGCTCACCGGCGCGGGCGGTCACGTCGGGAGGACGATCCTCGATCGGCTCGCCGAGGCCTACGACTGGCGGCTGCTGTATTTCACCGAACCGACCGGTGACCCGCCGGGACCGTACGTCGTCGGCGACATCCGCGACCGCGAGACGGTCCGGGCGGCCGTCGAGGGCTGCGAGGCCGTGATCCACCTGGCGGCCGATCCCCGACGGGACGCCCCCTGGAAGAGCGTGCTCGCGAACAACATCGACGGAACCCACCCCCTCTACGACGTCGCCGTGGCGGCGGGCGTCGAGCGGATCGTCTATGCCTCCTCGAACCACGCGGTCGGCGCCTACGAGGACGACCGCGCTCCGGAGCTGTACCGGGCCGCCGACGACTTTCTCCTCGACGGGACCGCGCCCCCGCGGCCGGGCAACAAGTACGGGATCAGCAAAGCGACCGGCGAGCTGATCGGCCGGTACTACCACGACGCTCACGGCATCAGCGTCTGTAACGTTCGGATCGGCAACCTCAACGAGGACCACCCGCCGGTCGACTACAAGCGCGGGCAGGCGATGTGGCTCTCGCCGCGGGACTGTGCACAGCTCCACGACCGGGCGCTCCGGGCGGAGTACGACTACGAGATCGTCTACGGAATATCGGACAACGACCGCAGGTACTACTCCATCGAACGCGCCCGCGAAGCTCTTGGCTACGAGCCCGAGGATAACTCCGCGGAGTGGGACGGCCGCGAGCGGATCGAGGACTGAGAGGCCGACCCGTCCGGGCGGCCAGCACCGCCGGGTGACGGCTCGTCACTCGAACGCACCCGCGACCGATTCTTGCGGATCTCGTCTCCCGACAGACGCCGAAGTTGGGCCAGTGAGCACCCGTGGACAAGGGCCTCGCACAGAACTTGAGCCCGCGGGGCCGCGACGACGAGGTGGACGGTAAGAAAAATTTAATCTGACTTCTCAGGAGATGAATTTTCAAAACTGTTTTATAATTATAGGTGTAAAAAGTATCTTGTAATGGCGGATGACGAACTCGGGCGGAGCTTGGGTCTGTACCCGACATTGATGATCAGCATGGGTGCGATGATCGGGAGCGGGATCTTCGTGCTCCCGGCGATAGGATACAGCATCGCCGGGCCGGCGGTCGTGCTCTCGTACGTGCTGGCGGCGCTCGTCGTGTTGCCGGCGGCGCTCTCGAAGGCGGAGATGGCGACCGCGATGCCCCAGTCCGGCGGCACGTACCTGTACATCGATCGGGCGCTCGGGCCGCTCTTCGGGACGATCGCCGGGATCGGCGCGTGGTTCTCGTTAACGTTCAAGTCGGCCTTTGCCCTGGTCGGGCTCGGGGCCTACCTCATGTTGCCGGAGCTGGTCCCGATCGGCGAGGGGTCGCTCACGGCCGTGGGGCTCGGGCTCGCCGCCGCCGTCGTCGTCTTGAACATCCTGGGGACGGAGCTCAGCGGCCGCGTACAGGCGATCATCGTCACGGCCGTACTCGCCGGACTGGTTGCGTACGCGCTCAACGCCGGCGTCGCCGCCGAGGGCGATCGGTTCGCCGAGTTCGCGAGCAGCGGCTCGAGCGGCGTCGTAACGGCGGCGGCGTTCGTGTTCGTCTCTTATGCCGGCGTCACGAAGGTCGCGAGCGTCGCCGAGGAGGTCAAAGAGCCGGGCAGGAACCTCCCGCGGGGGATGCTCGGCTCGCTCGCGATCATGTCGGGCGTCTACATCGCCATCGTCGGAGCGATCGTCGGACTGACCGAGCCGGCGGTGCTCACGGGCGGCGGCCCCGAGGGAGAGCCGTCGCTGACCCCGATGGCCGACGGGGCCGACGCGCTGTTCGGCGACGCGGGGATCGCGATCGTCTCGGCGCTCGCGGTCGTCGCACTGACGAGCATGGCAAACGCCGGCGTGCTCTCGACCTCGCGGTTTCCGCTCGCGATGAGCCGCGACAACCTGCTGCCGGCGCGGCTCGGCGAGATCGACGAGCGGTTCTCCACGCCGCGCAACTCGGTGTTGCTGACCGGGGCGGTGCTGCTCTTTCTCATCGCGCAGGTGAACGTCGTCCAGCTCGCGGAGATGGCCAGCGCGTTCACGATCCTCGTGTTCGCGTTCGAGAACGTCGCGCTGATCGCGTTCCGGGAGGCAGAGGTCCCCTCATATCAGCCCGAGTGGACCGCGCCGGGGTACCCGTACGTCCAGCTGTTCGGGCTGGTCGGCGGGCTCGGACTACTCTCGCAGATGGGACGGCTTCCGCTCCTGGGGGCGGCCGGGATCGTTCTCGGCGGGGTGGCGCTCTATCTCGTCTACGGCCGGCCCCGGACCGACCGGACCGGCGCCGTCGGGACGATCATCCACGGCCGCCGTGACCAGGCCGACGACGGACTCGCCTCGACAGAGACCGACTGACGTCGGCCGGCCAGCGGGGACAAGAGTCATACGCCGTCCGGGAGTGCTCCAGACATGACAGAATCCACGCCCTGGGACGGCGCGGGCGTCGTCGAAACCTACACCGGGGGCGGCTTCGACCTGTTCGACCCCGACCCCGTGGATGTCCGTCTCCCCGACATCGCGGCCGGGCTAGCACACACCTGCCGGTTTGGCGGCCACTGCCGGACGTTTTACAGTGTCGCTCACCACTCACTGCACGTCAGCCGCGAGCTCGCCGACGCCGGGCCGCGGCTCGCCCTGCTCGGACTCCTCCACGACGCGGGAGAGGCCTACGTTGGGGACGTGCCCCGGCCGCTGAAGTCGAAACTCGAGACCGTCGAGCGCCTCGAGGCGGAGATTCTCGACGCCGTCTGGGAGGGACTCGGAGTCGCGGCGCCGACGGATGAGGAGTGGGCGCGGGTGATGGCCGCGGACGACCGGCTGCTGGCCTACGAGGCCGATAACGTCTTGCAGGACGCCTCGTGGGCCGACGAGCCGGCCGACCTGTGCTACGAGCTTCACTCCGGGGAGATCGAGCAGATCCGCGAGCGGTTCCTCGCCCGGGCCGAGCGGCTCAGAACAGATTGAAGACAGAATTCGGTCGGATCCACGAGAGTAGGATAACCCGGGACCGGCGGGAGACGCCGTATCTCGACCGGATCGCGGTCTACGAGCCCCCTGTCGCGGGCGATCAGCCGGCTGGCTCGTTGGGGGCGTCGAGTATGTCCTCGGGGCCGCCCGCGAGGGCGTCGGCGATCCGTCGGAGAAGGACCCAGGGGGGCCTGCTCCAGAGCGAGACGGGGTATCTCATCCGGGTCGACCACAGGACCGTCCACGCCGGTTAATCGGCCGACCGAACGATCAGCCTACAAGACTTTTTATCCCGGGCGGCACAGCTTCGGATAATGGTGGAGCTAGTCCGGACCGGGATCGAGGGGCTCGATGAAATTCTCAACGGCGGCATTGTAAAACACTCGACGACGCTGGTCAGTGGCAACCCCGGCGCGGGAAAGAGCGTCATGGGCCTGCAATACATCTACAACGGTGTCGACCTGTTCGATCAGCGGGGGCTGTATCTTACCTTCGAGGAAAACGCACAAGACCTCCGTCAGGCCGCCGAGTCGATCGGCTTCGAGAACTGGGAGGAGTACGTCGAGGCCGGCGATATCACTGTCTTCGACAAACAGACCCTGCTCCGGGAACACGAGTTCGACGCCTCCCTCGAGTTGCTACTCGAGGAGCTCGCCGAAGAGGACTACGAGCGGCTCGTGCTGGACTCACTGACGATGTTCCAGCTGTTTTTCGAGGACGAACAGGAGAAACGCACCTATCTCCTGAAGTTCATCGACATCCTCGCAGACAACGGCCTGACGACGCTGATGACAAACGAACAGGGGGCGGTCTTTCCCGAGACCGACATCGGCCTCGAGAACTTCCTCACCGACGGCAACATCTACCTGCTGCAGACCCCGACCGACTCGGGGGTCAACCGCTACGCCTGGGTCGCGAAGATGCGCAAACAGGACGTCGACACCGACATTTTCCCGATGGAGATCGACGAGGGCGGGATCACCGTCTTCAAGAACGCAAGCGAGTTCTCGATGATGGGTGGGGAAGAGTCGCCGCTGTAGCGAGTATCAGCGACTGAAATCTTAGCCGTCCGACGGCCGGGCTTTTTATTCCTGCAGTATGTATTCTGATAACGATGGCGGGGGTCGACACGATCCGGACGCTCGGGAACAAGTACAGTGCCGAGATCCTCTCGGCGACCGACGAGGCAAAGTCCGCCCAAGAGCTCAGCGAGGAGCTCGACGTTCCGATCGCGACCTGCTACCGGCGGATCGACGAGCTCCAGGAGCAGGATCTGCTCGAGTTACACGACAGCGTCCTCTCGGACGACCGGCGACGGATCAAAGTCTACCGTCGAAGCGTCGAGTCGGTTCGCGTCGAGTTCGATGGCACGCCCTCCGTCGACATCGAGGAACGATCCGAGGTGACAAACACCCTGGACGAGGCCTGGCGGACCCTCTCAGAGACGTAGCACACGTGGTAGTTCTGGAGGCCGGTGGGCCCGTCCGGGAAGTTCACCGACGCCGGCACCGCGGTGCTGATCGAGTCGCTGCTGGTCGGCGTGATCGCGTTTTTGGCGCTGCTGTCGGCGATGATGGTTCGGACCGTCGACAGCGGCCACAAGATCAACGCCTACATGCAGTTCATTATCATATTTGGCTGTCTACGATCATCTCGATTATTACCCGGAAGGTCGTCGGCGCGTTCCTGTCGGTCTGAGCGATGTTCCGCCCGCGGCGGACGAGCACGCTACAATTATGTGATCGCCGGTCATACGTTTAGACATGACACACGCAGCGATCGTCGGCGGCGGTCCGGCGGGACTGAGCGCGGCGCTGTTTCTCGCGAAAAACGACATCGAGGCGACGGTGTTCGACACCGACGACACCTGGATGCACATGTCTCACCTGTTCAATTACCCGGGGATCGGCTCGCAGGACGGGACGGCCTTCCTCGAGACGCTGCGCGGGCAGGTCGACAGCTTCGGCGCGACCCGCGAGCAGGGCACCGAGGTGACTGGCGTCACGAGCACGGAGGGCGGGTTCACCGTTACCGGCGAAGGCGAGGACGGAGAGGCGGAGACGGAAGCCGAGTACCTGATCCTCGCGACGGGGGCCGACCGCGAGCTGGCCGAGGACCTGGGCTGTGCGCTGGACGAGGAGGGCGTCGTCGACGTGGACGTGACGATGGAGACGAGCGTTTCAGACGCGTACGCGACCGGTGCGATGGTCCGGGCCGAGGAGTGGCAGGCGGTCATCTCCGCAGGCGACGGCGCCGCGGCGGCGCTGAACATCCTCACGAAGGAGAAAGGCGAGCACTTCCACGACTTCGACACCCCCGAGGACGCCGTCGAGACGTTCGGCACCGCCGACTGAGACGCGAGTCCAAAAAGGACAGCGGAGTCGACCCGACTGAACGCGATTGACCACCGACTCTGGGGTACGATGAAATCGCGCGACCGTCGCGTCCGTGACCGCTGGGAGAGACCGGGAGTGTGATTGGGGGCCTCTCCCCGCGTCCTGAGGGACCACGGCCTCGGGCCCCCGAAGCCGCTTTGGCGGTGCCTGTGCGAGCACGGCAGAGGGGGGTCAAGCCGGGACGAACGTCTGTCTCGGAAGGAAAGTACCGGTAGCTCAGTCGTCGACGGTGACCGCCGCGATCGCCGATTCGAGATCCGCTCGCTCGAGGTCGCCGGCGACGGTCACGACGGTGTCGTCCTCGACCCACGCGGCGGTCGTTCCGTCCGCGGTACTCGTCAGGACGACCTCGCGGTCGCCGACCGTTACGACGCTCGTCTCGGCGTCAGTCTCGACGCTCAGCTCGGTGTCGAACTCGATCTCAGTTTCGAGAGCGGCCTCGAGCGCGGATTCGATATCGGTCCCAGTTAGCTCAGAGACCGCCCCCTCTTCGAGCCACGCCGGCGCCGGTCGCTGGCTCACGGCGAGGGTCCGCTCGCCAGTCGTGTAGACCGCAGTCGCCGCAGTCGCCTCGAAGGACTCCGTCGGGAGCGAGACGCCGGGGATCGACAGAGCTCCGCTCGTCGTCGTCACGCTCGCGCGCTCAAGCGCCCAGGAGTCATCCGGAACCGCCGCCGGGAACGGCGTCGCGTCGTCGATCGCGGCGGTCACCGTCGACGACTGAGCTACCGGTACTTTCCTTCCGAGACAGACGTTCGTCCCGGCTTGACCCCCCTCTGCCGTGCTCG
>PXQL01000110.1:0-10007 GCA_003021335.1 Halobacteriales archaeon QH_10_67_13 | reverse complement strand
CGGCTCGACAGCTCGTCCGCGGCGTCCTCGGGCAGGACGTCGTCGAAGGCCCCGTTCTCGACGGCGGTCAGGAACTCCTCTGTGAACGCCTCGACGGTGCTCTCGTTGATCTCCGCGGGGATTTCACCGTCGAACTCGAAGGCCGCGAGTGAGGTTCCCTCAGTGGCCGCCGCGAGCTCCTCTCCGAACGCCTCGACGGTGCTCTCGTTAATTTCCGCGGGGAGCTCACCCTCGAGGGCTTCGAAGCTCGTCTCGTTGAACTCCGCGAGCAGATCCTCGGGGTTGCCGTCGGCGAACGCCGCCGCGAGCTCGCCGTCTACTTGCTCGGGGAGCTCGGCCAGGGTCGTGTCGTTCGAGACGTTCGCGAGCCGCTCGTTGAACTCGGCGGGGAGCTGATCGCCGAACTGCGCGCGGAGTTCTCCGACGGTCGTGTTGGCGTCGATGCCGAGCCCGGTCAGGGCCGACGACACGCCCCGCGACTGCTCCTCGGTGCCGGCGCGGAGGGTGAGGGCCAGCCCCTCGCCGGTCCGCTCGACGACGCCGGTCAACCCCGTCACCGGGTCGTAGACCCACGCCGTCTCGCCGGTCAGCCCGGTGAGGACGTACCCGTCGCCGTCGGAGACGTTGAGTCGGGCCTGCTGATCGCCCGCGGCGGCGAATCCGACGGCGGCCTCGGCGGTGCCCTCGTCGGTCTCGACGGTGATCGTCGCGTCGCCGGCGACCGAGTCGGCTGTATTGTATTTTTCTTGCACGTCCGAGAGGATATCCTCGCCGGACCGCTGGTCGTCGGCGATGACGAATCCGGCGGCGATCGTGCCCCCGAGACCGACGATCAACAGGCAGACGAGCGCCACTAATCGCAAGCGCCCTCTGTTTCCAAAATCCATCAAACACGTTACGGGACCGAACAGTATAAGGGCTTTGCATCGCCGCGGCGTTGCACGATCGAAACATTCACACGTGACTCGCCCCTCCTAATCGTTAGATGAGCGTTACAGACGGGGACGCGGCCGCCGCCGGAGCTCGGGCTGATGGCCCCGAAGACGAGGCGGTGGTGACCGTCGCCGATGTCCACAAGGAGTACGATCTGGGCGGGACGGTGACGGCACTCGACGGCGTCTCGCTCGCGCTCGCGGAGGGGTCCTACACCGCGGTGATGGGACCGAGCGGTTCCGGAAAGAGCACGCTGTTGAACCTGATCGGCGCGCTCGATACGCCGACGGCCGGCGAGGTGATCGTCGACGGCGAGAACGTCGCCGACCTCCCCGAGCGCGAGCGTGCGCGGCTGCGAGGGACCGAGATCGGCTTCGTCTTCCAGACGTTCAATCTCATGCCCCGCCTGGCAGCGGTCGAGAACGTCGCGCTCCCGCTCGTATTCGCCGAGTGGAGTCGGAGAGAGCGCCGCGAGCGCGCGGAGACGCTGCTCTCGGAGGTCGGGTTGGGCGATCGGCTCGATCACCTGCCCAGGGAACTGTCCGGGGGACAGCGCCAGCGGGTCGCCATCGCTCGAGCGCTCGCGGCCGACCCGGAGATCATCCTTGCGGACGAGCCAACGGGCAACGTCGACACCGACACCGGCGCGGAGATCATGGACCTGCTGGCGGCGGCGAGGGACCGCGGGAACACGATCCTGCTCGTGACCCACGAGCGCCGGATCGCGGACCACGCCGATCGGATCGTCCACGTCACCGACGGCGCGATCGAGGAGATCGAACCCGTCGAGGCCGGGGAATGAAGCTGCGAGACAGTCTCCGGCTGGCCGGACGATCGCTCGCCGGACACCGGCTGCGCTCCGCGCTGACGGTCGTCGGGATCGTGATCGGGATCTCGACGGTGGTGATCTTTGCGAGCTTCGGAACGAGCGTCCAGACGGACGTCGTCGGTGAGTTCGAAGACACGGCCGCGAGCGAGATCATCGTCACGAGTGGCGACGTCGGATTCGGGGACAGCTCGGGCGGGCCGCCGATCCCGACGGACCTGCTCGATGGGATCCCGGCGGTGACCGATTACGACGTCGAGCAGCTCGGGGGGATCGACGGGGTTGAGGCGGTGATCCCGAGCGGCCCGATCGACGCGGACGCGGTAACGGTCGGCGAGGAGACCCTCGCTCGGGGCGTCCAGGTGACCGCGATCCCGCCGGCGGGGTTCGCCGAGGGAGACATCATCACTGGCGAGCCCTTCGAGTCGGGGGCCCGAGGCGAGATCGTCCTCACCGAGACGGCCGTCGAGCGCTTCGAGGCGAACGTCACCGTCGGGGACACCGTCACGGTCGATTACGCCGACGCCTCGCCCGAGGAGTTCACCGTCGTCGGCGTGACGGGTTCGGTCCGGGGCGGGTTTAGCAGCGCGTTCAGTCCGATCTTTTATGTGCCGATCGAGCCGTACTACGCCGAGCACGGGAGCACCGCGCCGTCGGCCAGCCAGGGGGTCGATCAGCGCGCCTTCCCGCAGGTCACCCTCGTCGCGCCGCCCGACCGGGTGACCGACGTCCAGGCCGATGTCGAGCGGTACATGACAGAGGACTCGGACGCGATCCGAGTCGAGAATGTAAACGACGTGACCGTCCAGTCGACGGCAGACATCGTCGACGGGATCGAGTCGGTACTCGCGGACGTTATCCGGCTGGTCTCGGGCATCGGGCTGCTTGCCTTGCTGGTCGGGGCCTTCGGGATCGCAAACATCATGCTCGTCAGCGTCACCGAGCGGACCAAGGAGATCGGGATCATGAAAGCCACCGGCGCCCGGAACCGGGAGGTGATGGGGCTGTTTCTCGGCGAGGCGGTGCTGCTCGGACTGGCCGGCGCGGTCGTCGGGATCCCCCTCGGGCTGGCCGTCGGGTACGGAGCGGCCGTCTACGCGGAGGTCGGGTTCACGGTGCCGATCATCTGGCTTGTCGTCGCGGCCGGGATGGGCATCGCGACTGGTGTCGTCGCCGGACTGTATCCGGCCTGGCGTGCCGCCCGGGTCGACCCGATCGACGCGCTCCGATACGAGTGACCGGCGACGGCCGGTTTCAGGTGGTTTTTACCTCGGAGACGGTTACTACCGACATGAGCGATCCCGAGGAATCCGACCCCGACCCGGCGGACACCGAGCCGGACTCCGCAGACGAGGAGACGGCCGACGCAACAGGACTGCTGGGGGCGGTCCCCGAGTCCGTATCGGTTCCCGAGACCGCCGAGGAGGAGCTCCGCGAGCGGGTGGAAGCCGACCCGGAAACGGCGGCCCGCGCGGTCGCCGGGCTCGCCGCCGAGTACGAGGAACTCGCCGAGGCCCTCGAGGAGGCAAACGAGCGTGCCGACGAACTCGAGTCCCGGCTGGCACGAAAGCAGGCGGAGTTTCAAAACTACAAGAAACGCAAGCAGCGCGAGCTCGACGAGCAGAAAGAACGCGCCACGGAGGCGCTCGTCGAGCGACTGGTCGAGGTTCGGGACGACCTGGCGCGGGCGCTCGATCAGGACGAGGACGTCGACATCCGCGACGGCATCGAGCGGACCTTGGAGAAGTTCGACCGCGAGCTCGACCGGGAGAACGTCGAGCGGATCGAGCCCGCTGTCGGCGACGCAACCGACCCGAGCCGTCATGAGGTGCTCGCGACGGTCGCCGGCGACCAGCCTGAGGGCCGGATCGCCGGCGTCCACCGGCCGGGCTACGAGATGGCGGGCAAAGTGCTCCGTCCGGCACAGGTCACGGTCAGCGACGGCAGCCTCGCCGAGTCGGAGGACTCCCGAGGAGAGAGTGGAAACGGCGACGAGTCGGCGGGTCCGGACGAACTCGAGACCGACGGCGCTGGCGAGTGACCCGTCGGTAGAGTTGCGGTTTGATATATAACTGTGGGTTCGTTCCCCCGAAACCGGACGAAACCGCAAGACACGGTCCGGATCCGAGTTCGTCGCCCCGGTGCATCTAGCAACTTTTAACCCGCCGAGTCAGTTAGATAGAAGCAAGAATGGCGAGCAACAAGATTCTGGGCATCGACCTCGGAACCACGAACAGCGCGTTCGCGGTCATGGAGGGCGGCGACCCGGAGATCATCGCGAACAGCGAGGGCGAGCGCACGACGCCTTCGGTGGTGGCGTTCGACAGCGGCGAGCAGCTGGTCGGCAAGCCCGCGAAAAACCAGGCGGTACAGAACCCCGACAACACCGTCGAGTCGATCAAGCGCCACATGGGCGAGGAGGAGTACACCGTCGAGCTCGAGGACGAGGAGTACACTCCCGAGCAGGTCTCGGCGATGATCCTCCAGAAGATCAAACGCGACGCCGAGGACTACCTCGGCGAGGACCTTGAGAGGGCAGTGATCACCGTGCCGGCGTACTTCTCCGATCGCCAGCGCCAGGCGACCAAAGACGCCGGCGAGATCGCCGGCTTCGAGGTCGAGCGGATCATCAACGAGCCCACCGCGGCCGCGATGGCCTACGGGCTCGACGACGAGTCCGAGCAGACGGTGCTGGTGTACGATCTCGGAGGCGGCACCTTCGACGTCTCGATCTTACAGCTCGGCGGGGGCGTCTACGAGGTCGTCGCGACCGATGGCGACAATGACCTGGGCGGCGACGACTGGGACCGGGCGATCGTCGACTGGCTGGCCGAAGATTTCGAAGACGAGCACGGCATCGACCTGCGGGAGGACCGCCAGGCACTCCAGCGGCTCTACGACGCCGCCGAGGAGGCGAAACACGAGCTTTCGAACCGCAAAGAGACGACAATCAGCCTGCCATTTATTTCAGCCGACGACGACGGCCCGAAGGATCTGGAGGCCTCGCTCACCCGCGCGAAGTTCGAGTCGCTGACCGCCGACTTACTCGAGCGGACCGCCGGCCCGACCGAGACCGCACTTGAGGACGCCGGGCTCACCAAAGAGGACATCGATGAGGTGATTCTCGTGGGCGGCTCGACCCGGATGCCGATGGTTCAGGAGAAGGTCGCGGAGCTGGCCGGTCAGGAACCCCAAAAGAACGTCAACCCCGACGAGGCTGTCGCGCTGGGAGCGGCGATCCAGGGCGGCGTGCTCTCCGGGGACGTCGAGGACATCGTCCTGGTCGACGTGACGCCGCTGTCGCTGGGCGTCGAGGTCAAGGGCGGCCTGTTCGAGCGGCTCATCGAAAAAAACACCACGATTCCCACAGAGGAGTCGAAGATCTTCACGACCGCCCAGGCAAACCAGACCCAGGTGCAGATCCGGGTGTTCCAGGGCGAGCGCGAGATCGCCGAGGAAAACGAGCTGCTGGGGGCGTTCAGCCTGACGGGCATCCCGCCGGCGCCGGCGGGCACGCCACAGATCGAGGTAACCTTCTCACTCGACGAGAACGGGATCGTCAACGTCGAGGCCGAAGACCGGGGCTCGGGCACGGCAGAGGACATCACGATCGAGGGCGGCGTCGGGCTCTCGGACGACGAGATCGAGGAGATGAAAGAGGAGGCAGAGGAACACGCCGAGGAGGACGAGCGCCGCCGCGAGCGGATCGAGGCCCGCAACGAGGCCGAGTCGTCGATCCAGCGTGCCGAGACGCTGCTCGATGAAAACGACGAACAGATCGACGAGGACACCCGCGAAGAGGTCGAGGCGGCGATCGACGAAGTAGAACAGACTCTTGAAGACGACCCCGAGAAGGAGGAGATCGAGGCCGCGACCGAGGAGCTCACCGAGACGCTCCAGGAGATCGGCAAACAAATGTACCAGGGCGCCGCCGAAGGCGCTGGCGCCGGTGCAGGTGCCGCCGGCCCCGGTCCGGGTGCGGGCGCAGCGGGCGCCGGTCCCGGGGCGGGTGCTGCGGGCGCCGGACAGGCCGGCGCAGCCGGCGAAGAGTACGTCGACGCCGACTTCGAGGACATCGACGACGAGGATGTCGACAACAAGGGCGATCAAGAGTAACGCCCGCGGCCCTTGCGAGAACGTCTTGTACGGTAGGAACGGTACGAGAGTCGGCCGGGAAAAGGCGGCGCCGTTCCCGATCGCGTCGACGACCGATGGGATCGCCACGCCGTCGCCGCCAAGGGGCCCGTCTCAGGCCTCGACGGCGCAGTTGTTCGGCCCCAACTCGAGTTCGAACGCTTCCTCGGGGTCGACGCTCGCCCGTCCGAGATTGACGGCGATGATGCGCTCGTCGTTCTGTGGCCGGGGCGGCAGCCCGGTCGTGATCCGCTCGACGAACGCCGCGCGCGGTTCCGCGAAGGCTTCGAGTTGCGCTCTGAGCGTCTCGAGCCGGAGGCCGTAGGTACCGTCCTCTGTCGGCTCGGTGGTCGGGCCGGCGTGGCCGGGGGCGACGATCGGATTCTCGCCGAGGTCGGTGAGTCGCTGGATCGTCTCCCAAAGCCGATCGGCAGCGGCCTCGGCCCGTGAGGGGTCCTCGAGATCGGGCCGGGCGACGGCGTCGAGAAAGACGCTGTCGCCGGTCAGGAGCACGTCGTCGAACCGGTAGCCGGTCATCTCGGTGGTGTGTCCCGGTAAGCCGAGCGCCTCGATCGTCCGCTCGCCCAGCGGGAGGCGGTCGCCGTCCGCGACGAGCGTCGCCTTGAAGGCGAGCCCCCGATCGGCGGCACCGATCGGGTAGATCGGCTCGGCGTCGGTCGCTGCGGCCACCTCGCGGACGCCGCTGACGTGATCGGCGTGAACGTGGGTGTCGATCGCGTACCGGAGCCGCGCGCCCCGGTCGCGGGCGGCCGTCTCGTACTCCTCGGCGAACGTGCGGAGCGGATCAACGACGGCCGCCTCGTCGCCGTCGACGAGCAGGTACGCCAGACAGCCGCTCGACGGGCGGTGAAACTGGACGACATTAGGGGTCAGCTCGCGGGCCTCGTTGAGACCCGCCCACCCTTCCATCCCCCGCTCAAGTACGAGCACGTCCCGGCCCTTGCCGGCGAGAAACTCGGCGACGTACCGGCTCGAGATTCCCTTCGCACAGGAGACGACGAGCGGCTCCGCCGCGGGGACTCGGTCTGGGACCGTCTGTACCGGGGCTCCGTCGGAGCCTACAAACGCCGAGAAGGGGACGTTGACCGTCGTGAGAGTTGGGTGGATGATCTGCCAGGCCTCGACATCAGCCGCAGGGCGGGTGTCGAGCAGCGTGAGTCCCTCCCCGTCATCGAGCCGACGTTTGAGTTCCGCGGGCGCAATCTCGGGGACATCGATCCCGAGGTCGGGAAACTGTTCGCGCATACCTTTTGTACGGGCGAACGGCACAAAACTCCGTGGGCAACTCGCCGGTCGGACATCCGAGTCAACCTGCCTCGGAGTGCTCCACCTCGCAGTTAAGTTGTGTGGGGATCTCGGAGTTGAGTTCCGGATGAGTCGTGACGAGGTCGGTCGCTGTGCGGATCTCGACAGGGTCGAGACCGTCCGTGACGACGGACCTCTTTAGCCTCGTCTCGTCCATCCGTGCCGTCGCGGCCCGAACGGTCCGGTCCAGCCGGACGGTCACGAGCGGCGTGCTCATTACGTCCCGGGCCCGACTCGTCGAGAGGAAGATATCGGCCGCGTGGCCGGCGGCGAGGGCGTCGGATTCGGTGACGATAGCCGTCGGAATACCCCCATCGACGCCTGGCGTCGACGACGACCAGACTGGTCGACATCACCGCCTTGAGGAGTACCTGACTACCCCTCTTGGGGTACGCGTCGAGAGGAGCGGCTCAGACCGCGTCACGGTCGGTGAAGGTGTACCGGCGGGCGATCAGCCCGTCCTCGAACTCGTGGAAGTCGGCAAACCCGAACGCGACCCGATCGCCGTCGAGCTCGCCGGTGAACCGCCCGCGAACCGCGACCCGGTCGCCGTCAACGAGCACGTCGTGGACCTCATGGCTGCCGTTTTCGAGCGGGCGCTCCTCACGGTAGAAGGTCAACAGGCGATCGCGGCCCTCGAGCACGCCCTGGCCCGGGCGGTCGTACCGGACGTCCTCCGCGAACAGTTCGACGAGTCGCTCGTAGTCGCCGGCGTCGACGGTCTCGTAGTACTCGCGGGCCGTGGCCTCGGGATCGACGGCGTCGGAGTCGGATGCCATATCCGGGAAGACGAGGCCCGGGTAATTAACGCTTGTCTGGCCCACGGCGGCTTGACATCCTCCCACCCCTTCAGGGGTGGGATTCCTCCGGTGGGATGTTGGCTATGCCGTCCCCACGGAGGCAAGTTTCCCGTCGCCGGTACTCTGGTTTGTGCGCTTCTCGTTGGGACTTGCCCTGTCGGGGGAGTGTGGTATCTCCGACCAGTTGTGGTCGTCCCACTTGAGACGCACGGGCCGTGCCATCGACCCGACTTCTTCGCCAGCCTGTTGTTCGAGGAACGTCCGCGATGCACAGAGGTCGGCGTGGGCTTCGTGACCGCACGGACACCGAAACACGTCGCCGTCCCGGTCGGTTTCGTCCTGTTCGCCACACGCCGGGCACGTTCGGGTTGTGTCGGCTTCTAACCGCACCTTGACGGTGATACCGTATTCCTCGGCAGTGTACGAGAGGCGCTTGATGAACGCCCGGAACGCCCAAAACTGGTGGGTCTTGGCGTTCACCTCGGCGCACCAGTGCGTCGAGAGAACGTCGGTAAGGTCACCAACGTACACCGTATCAACACCTTCGGCGTAGAGCCGTTCTATCAAGTCCCGTACGAGTGCATCGTGGGCGTGGTCGCGCCGCCGCGTCCGTTTGCGGTACAGCCACCGTATCCGGTGACTGCTATATCTCCCCTCGCGGAGTTTGGACTGCAAGCGGGCAATTTCTTTGATGGTTTCGCGGAAGCGGTCGTACAGGTCCCGGCCTTCGTAGAGATACTGCTGGCCGGTCGTGGTGGTACAGGCGACGAGATTGTTCGCGCCCACATCCAGAGCGGCTTCTTCCGAAGCCAGTGGTGAATCCTGTCGAGAATCAGGCACGGTAACAGGCTGAAAGGCCCTGAACGTGTCGTCTGTCTCGTCGTACTGTATCTCCAAGCGTCCCTGTTCGCCGTCCCATTTCGGAGCGCCATACACTTCGAGGCGAAGGCGGCCAGTATGGTCGTATTCATCCTTCAAGTCGGACCCGACTGGTATCTCGATCCGTGACCGCTCGCCAGTTTCCAGCGTGTAGAGGTCGTTGCGGATGAACGTGCGTAGCTCGCGGCCATCGTCCTCGTTGCCCCAGTAACCGGGGGGCGAGGGGCGTTCATTACGGTCTCCGTTATGCCACTCGTCTTGGGCGGCAAAAAACGACTTCCACGCCGACTTGTTTTTCCGAATGATTTGCTGTGCGGTTCCAGAGCCGGTAACATCGACGTACTGCTTGCGGGATTCGCCGTCGAAGAATTGCTGGCGGCGCTCGTAATTCAACTCGTTCCACAGGCTCGCAGAGGCGTCCAACAGGTCCAGCAGTAGCCGCTTGTCGTCGTCGGATAGCGGGCGGACCGCGAACGTGTTGGTTCGCCTCACGACACCAACTCCTATGGTCTTGTGGTCCTAAAGTCTTGTCACTGATGCGCCCTAACGTAGATATACCGTGGTCGCTCCACGGGCAGGTGAAAGAGTGGGCCAAAGAAACCGACCAAACCCTCACCGAAGCGTACATCGAGTTAGTCAAAACTGGTCTCAATAACGTGGAACATCCAGACGAGTCGTAGCGCGTGGACTGGATAGCCATGCTGTCGCTCGTACCCACCCCTGAAGGGGTGGGCTTCCGCTCGCTACGTGTCAGGAGTGGTCGGGGACGGACCCCGAGTCGGATCGCTGATCGGGTATCGGACTGTCCGCGCGCCTGACGGTGACCTCCCGGCGGGGGTAGGGCATCTCGATGTCGGCCTCGGTGAGCGCGTTGTACAGGACGACGTTGAGCCGGTCCCGAACCGCCGCGTGTGCGGCGGGATCGTCGATCCAGACGAACACGTCGTACCCGATCGCCGAGTCGCCAAAGGCCCGCAGAAACACCTGCGGCGGTCGGCCCTCAGAGAGCGGCGCCGCCGTCTCCCGGAGCAGTCCCTTTACCTCCTCGGGATCGGTCTCGTAGGCGACGCCGACCTGCGCCCGGACGCGGGTCGCGCCGGGGGCCGACC
>PXQL01000109.1:773-18757 GCA_003021335.1 Halobacteriales archaeon QH_10_67_13 | reverse complement strand
GACGCAGACGCGGACCGTGGGTCATCATCCGTGTGGATCTCGAACCGGGTGCCGCCGGCCGCACTCTCTGTGAGGTCGATCCGCCAGCCGCGGGCGGGGACGATCCTCGGGACGATCGCGAGCCCCAGTCCGGTCCCGGCCTCAGGTGTCGGTCCCATCGAAGACGCTGCCGCAGGTCGGACACTCGATCGAGACTTTCCGAAGCTCGCCGCCACAGCAGGTCGAGACGGTATCGACGTTCTGCCGGAGCTCGCGGTCGCAGGCCGGACACTCGGTGAGGAGTACCCGCAGCCGGACCAGAAGCTCCGTCCGGGTTCGGTCCGGGAGGTCGTTCCAGTCGCTCACCCACTCCTCAAGCGTGGGATCGGCCGCCAGATCAGCGAGAAACGCTCCCCGAGAGGGCCACCGAGCGATCGTATCGCTCCCGTAGCTGACGGTGAACCCGGAGTCGGCGTCGGCTCCGGCGTCGAGCGACAGCGTCCGCGGATCGACATCGATCGCCGCCGCGAGCCAGTCCACAGCGGTGTCCGCGTCTCGGCACTGCTCGATCCGCCGCCACCACTGCTCGCGAAAGCCCGGAGCGAGACAGAGATCCTCCTCGTCGGGACACGGCTCGATGATCCCGGCCGAGAGGAGCCGCCCCGCCGGTTGGTCGGGTTCGCGGTCGCCGGCGGCCGGCGCGATCGCACTCCGTGGCTCGTCAAGTCCGCCGTCGGTGATCGCTGGACGTTTCCCGAACCACGAGAGCACGCGCGCCGGAAAGTACCGTCGGGTGATCGTCGGCGTGCCCGGAACGAGATACCCGTTAAAGTAGATCCCGGTAAGCGAGAGCGCGAAGACTGTCAGCCCGAGCGGGGCCCACAGGGCCCCGAGCAGTAGTGCTAAGATTGCGGCGATCGCGACGTTCACGATCGTACACTGGAGACATCGGTTCACGCCGACGTATGCCGGCCGGCGGAGGTGATCGTGTACTCGCCGCATCCACGACAGCATAGACGGACGTGGTGCGGCCGGTGATATTAGTATGAATCGCGTACCCACACGTCGGGCACGGTGACGTGGGTCTCCTGTCGAGGTCGGTGAACCCGGGCGCCTCGCGTCTCGGCCCGGTGGACAGGTCGGTCCTCGCTCTCTGTCTCGGCGAAGATCCAGAGGTGACGATCGCGGCCGTCGCCGAGGACACGACACGGTATGGCGCGATTGTTCCCCGAGTAAGGTGAGATTAAATAATCCGGGGGGGGCTGTACCCCGGAGCAGCGTCGAGATGAGACAACGAGTGGACACCGTCTCGAGGGGGTCGGGGTGAGCGTACGAACCCGCGCGGCGAGCGCACTCGTCTGGGTACTCGTACTCGTCGTCACGATCGCGTTGGTCTCGGATATCCTGATCGGGCAGCCGGCGCTGTTGGGCTACGTCGAGAGCGGGAGCATGACGCCAACGCTTTCGACCGGCGACGGCTACGTTCCCATCCCGGCGATCCTGGCCGGCGAGATCACCGAAGGCGACGTGATAACCTTCGAATCCAGCCAGATCGAGGGCGGTCAGCCGACGACCCACCGGGTGGTATCGGTAACCGGCAGCGGATACGTAACCAAAGGCGACGCAAACACCGTCACCGACCAGGACAGCGGGGCGCCGCCGGTGACCGACGCCCAAGTCACGGCCGTCGCGTTGCAGGTAAACGGCGGCGTCGTCAGAATACCGGGCCTGGGGACCGGCGTCGGGCTACTCCAGGGGCTGCTCTCTGGGGTCCAGGCGGCGCTCGGAGGGCTGTTCGGCACGACGCTGTTCAGCGGGGAGCGCGGGTTGGCGGTGACGCTGTTTGGCCTCGGAGCCGCGCTGCTGGTCGTCGAGTTCGTAGCGGAACGACGTGGCCGCCCAGACCGGACGCGCTCGCGGTCGCGGTTCTCCGTCAAGCGCGTCGACAGCCGGCTCCTGATCGGCGGGCTCGCTGTGTTGCTGATGCTCGTGGCGACGGTCGGGATGCTCGCCCCCGCAGGCACGACGAGCTTCGAGCTTATCAGCGCGGAGTCGGACGCCGAGACCCCGCGTGTTACCGCGGCCGGGGGAACGACCGAGCGGCCGTTCGTCTCGGAGAACGGCGGACTGGTGCCGCTGCGGGTGTTCGTCGAGCCGGCCTCAGAAGGAATCGAGGTCCCCGACCAGCGGGTGTCGCTCGGCCGCGGCGAGTCACACGAACAGCGCCTCAGAACGTCCGTGCCCGAGGAGATCGGACTCTACCAGCGCTCCGTGACCGAGTACCGGTACTTCGCGGTGCTTCCGACGTCTGTGATCGATACGCTCCACGATATTCACCCGACTGCGGCGCTACTTGCGGTGAATCTCGTGATCGGTGGGGTGGTCACGCTGGTCGGGGTTGCGGTCGTCGGGACGGGGAGTCTCCGGGTTCGGGAGCGATCTCGCGACGGGAGCAAACTGTTCGGGCTATTCAACGATCGGACACGAAAATGAGCAAAGCACACCACTCACACCGACGACTCGGCGTATCGCCTGATCCAAACGGAATAATAAACCAACCACCGGACTCGATGCGATCGGGCGGGGAACGCCCGTCGAGACGCCGGCCGACGGACTCTCGGGATGGCCGGTCTGTCGTGCGCCCAACCCGGCAGACCGACGCGTGTCGCCGGGAGAGACGCTCATGAGCGCTGGGCCGTCGACATCCGATCGGATCCGCCTGTTTCTCTCAGACCACGGGCTCGCGGTTCTCGCTGCGTTCGTCCTGCTGGCCGGGGCCGGCGGCTGGCTCGTGTACACCGCACAGCCCGGAACCGAAACCGAGACCGTCGTGACAGATCGGTGGAACGAGCAGGGTGAGTTCACGCACGGCGCCGAGATCACCGAGCCGAACCCGGTCTTCGAGACCGGGACCGTTGTCGAGCGCGACGTGTATTTCACTAGACTCTCACCGGTCCTCGAAGGGAGCTACAGATACCAACACAACGACGACGCCTCACGGGCGGTCGCGATGGATCTCCGGCTCGTCTTGCAGTCGACACAGGACGAGACGGTCATCTGGCAGCGCACCGAACCGCTCAACGCGGCCGACAGAACCGTCGACGGCGGCGAGACGGTGACCGCCGCCTGGAGCGTGAACATCTCGGCGACCGAAGCGCAGATCGAGCGGATCGAAGAGCAGCTCGGCGCCAGCATCGGCACACCCGAGATGTCGGTCGTCGCGGAGGTTGTCACCACAGCCGAGGACGGACGGGCGACGAGACACACCCAGCGGTTCGAGATAGACCCCAGTGGCGAGAGTTTCTCCGTTTCCCCGCCGGAGGCCTACAGAGAGAGCTACGAGACGACCGCCGAGCGGACCGTCGAGACCGGCCTTTCCCTTCCGCGGGCGCTCGCGGGCGCACTCCTCGTTGTAACCGGGGTGTCCGGGGTCGTCGGGCTCGGAATCGCCCGGCGGCGGGATGGGATCGGCGTGTCGCCCGCGGAACAGCGCCGGCTCGCACACGCCCGAGAACGCACAGAGTTCGACGATTGGATTACGACCGCCCGCGTGCCCGTCACGTCGAGCGACCGCCCGGTCGTCAACGTCGAGACCCTTGAGGGACTCGTCGACACCGCGATCGACACCAACCGGCGCGTCATCGAAGACGCTGCGACGGGAACGCTGTGGGTCTGGACAGAGACGACCACATATCGGCACGATCCCGAGGAGGCCGGTCGGGCGGAGGACACCCAGCGGGACGGGGCGGACGGCGCGATTTCACTCGACGCGGTCGTGCCCGGCAGGGCAGAGACCCCCAGCTCGAACGACGGGGAGGCAACCGACCGATCGGAAAGTGGCGAGGCGGGCGGATCCGAGCAGACAAACGGCACAGAAACCCGAGAGTGGTTCCCGGACTGAGTCGTCCGGCGAGTCGCCGCGCGCGGCGCCGCGGACCGTTGGATCCAAGCCACCCGGAGCCCGATCGACCGTCGATGACCGACGCCGAAAGGGGACTCGCCGAGGATGTCGACCGCTCTGCAGTCCGGTCGGGGCTGCTCGAGTGGTACGCCGCGGACCACCGCGAGTTCCCCTGGCGAGAGACGACTGACCCCTACGAGATCCTCGTCTCCGAGGTAATGAGCCAGCAGACCCAGCTCGGACGGGTCGTCGCGGCCTGGGAGGCGTTTCTCGAGGAGTGGCCGACCGTCGAGGCACTCGCCGCGGCCGACCGGGCGGCGGTGGTCGCCTTCTGGACCGAGCACAGCCTCGGGTACAACAACCGCGCCCGGTACCTCCACGAGGCCGCCGGACAGATCGTCGACGGGGCCGTCGACGGCATCGACCCCGGCGAGTGGCCCCGCGATCCTGACCGGCTCTCGGAGCTGATGGGCGTCGGCCCCTACACTGCAAACGCCGTGGCGAGTTTCGCCTTCAACACCGGCTCGGCGGTGGTCGACACGAACGTGAAACGCGTGCTGTACCGCGCGTTCGGGGTGTCCGATACTGATGCAGCCTTCGAACGGGCTGCCGGCGAGCTCATGCCCGCCGGACGATCACGGGACTGGAACAACGCGATCATGGAGCTTGGCGGGGTCGCCTGCCGGAAGACGCCCCGGTGTGACGAGGAGGGGTGTCCCTGGCGCGAACACTGCGAGGCCTACCGGACCGGCGATTTCACCGCGCCGGACGTGCCCGAACAGCCCGACTTCGAGGGCAGCCGGCGGCAGTTCCGCGGGCGGATCGTCGGGGCGCTGGGCGAGCACGGCGAACTCGGGCTCAACGAACTGGGCCACCGGATTCGGGTCGACTACGCGCCCGAAGGCGAGTACGGACGGGACTGGCTCCGCGGGGTACTCGCGGATCTCGCCGAGGACGGGTTGGTCGCGGTCGAGGACGGCCAGGCTCGACTCAAGCAGTGAGAGTCGTCCGAGAGTCCAGACCGAATCGCGCCCGGAGAGTCGTTGGTTTTTCTCCTCGGCCCGACAACCGGGCGGTATGCCAGACCCACCCGGGCGACGCGCGATCGTCGTCGGGACCGAGCCAGAGGGAGACGCCGTCTGCCTCGACGCCGACGAGCTGTTCGGGCTGCTCACGCCACAGACCGTCGAGCTGTTGCGCACCATCGCCCGCGAACAGCCCGCGAGCATCCGCGAAACTGCCCGGCTGGTCGGCCGGGACATCAAGAACGTCCACCGGGAGCTGATCCGGCTCGGGGCCCGGGATCTCGTCGAGTTCGAAGAGGACGGGCGGGCGCGCCGTCCCGTGCTCGCCTACGACACTCTTGTGATCGAGCTGGCGATCGGCCCGAGGGACTCTTCGCCGCGGGAGTGACGGCTGAGACGGGAGTCAGGCAGAGTCGGCGTCGGGACAGACAGCTGCGAGCTCGTCCCAGCGCTCGCGGAGGGCGTCTGCGTCGCCGGCGACGAACTGCCTGGCCAGGTCGATCGCGCCAGCCAGCTGCTCGCGGGCCCGCTCGCAGGCCTCCTGAGCCCGGCGGTCACGACCGGCGGCGGCGTCGGCGGCGGCCTGATCGAGGGCCTGCTCGGCGAGCTCACGGCGGCCGTCGATGAGTTCCGCGACGACGACCTCGATCTGCTCGCGGAGCTCCTTGGTTTCGCCGGCGAACTCGATGTCCGTGCCCCAGCCCGCGGTCAGCGCGTCGCGGTAGTGTTCAAGCGCGGCCTGTCTGGCCTCGACCGCCACGGGGAGCCGATCGGTCTTGAGCGCGCGTTCGCGTGCCTGCTTCGCGAGCGCGATCGGGCGGACGCGGAGCTGCTCGAGGCGGGTGTCAATCCGGCCGATCCGGTCTTGGATCTCCGAGACGACCCCGAAGTCCCACTCGAGAGCGGCGATCAGCGCCGTCTCGAGGTGAGTCCGGGCCCGCGCGTACCGGCGGTAGGCGTCGGTATACGCGGCGGCGTCGGTCTGTTGGCGCGCCTCCTCGACGAGCGTAGCCGCACGCTCCATCCGTCCGTCGGTGCGAGTACGCGCGACGGACCGACGCGCGGTCTCGATGCGCTCCTCAAGCGGGTTGACGGCGCCGTTCGGGGCGGCCGCGGCGATCCGCTCGGCCCGGTCGAGTTTCTCCTCAAGCCGGTCGCGGGCCTTGTCGGCACCCTCCCGGTCGCCGGCGGCGACGTGGTCTGCGAGCTCGTCGGCGATCGTTTCCGCGTCCTCGAGCGCGGCGACCGTTCGCTGCCAGCTCTCGGTTAGCTCCTCGACGGTCTCGACGAACGACGACGCGTCGCTGCCCCGCTGGGGCGTGAACTCGTAGGTCCCCCGAGCCCAGACCTCGACGGCGACGGTCGTCGTGAAGAATCCGCCCGCGGTCTCGACCTGTCGAACGTTCAGGTACGGCACGTCGACGACATCCGGACCCGAGGGAGCCTCGACGGCGAAGACCAGCTTTTCATTGGTCGCGAGCGCCAGCGAGCGGCCGCCCGGCGCAGTCGCGAGCACCCCGTCGTCGTGCTCGATGGCCTTCGTTCCCGAGAGGTGCCTCTCGAGGGACTCGTCAGGCCCGAGCCGGTCGGCGACGGCGTCGACGAGACCGTCAGCTGCCGGCTGGGCTCCCGACAGCTGGGCGCGGAGCGTCTGTTCGGTCTCGGACACACCCGGGCCTTGGCGAGGCAGTGTAATAACGATCGGGGGTCACCACGGGGCGCCGGGGGCGACGAGCGGGCGGGGCCACGACTCGAGACCCACGGGCTGATCGACGACATCGGCCGTCGGGAAGACTGTTTATAGTAAGGGTTTTGCCGGCAGCGGGCGAGAAATTCCGGTATGTGTCCCCGGTTGCGCGCCGCCCTCTCCGGTCCGTCACAGACCGCGCCAGGCGTCGGGGGTGCCCTGGCGATCGCCCTCCTCGCTGTCGGTCTGTTCGCCCTCGCACTCGGGATCGGGCCCGCGGGTATCGCACTCGCACAGTCGGAGGGCCCGGGAGAGAACCTCACGACGGAGATCCAGCTCCAACCCGACGGCGACGCCAACTGGACGGTCTCGCTGACGATCCAACTCGAGAGCGCCGCCGAGATCGAGGCGTTCCGGGAGACTGCCGATCGGTTCGAAGACGGCGAGGAGAGTCTCGGACTGGCCGCCTTCGAGGCCGCCAACGACCGGGTCCGGGAGACGGTCGATCGCTCGCTGTCGATCGAGAACGTCGATCGGACGAGGCGACTCGAGACCGAGACAAACGAAACCGGCGTCGGTCGGCTGGTGCTGTCGTTCACCTGGACGAACTTCGCAGTCGTCGAGGGAGACGAGCTCGTCGTCGGTGACGTGCTCGCGGTCGACGGACGGCCATGGCTCGAGCGCCTGGGAGCCGGCGAGCGACTCGTCCTCCGGGCGCCGCCGGAGTACGGGGTGCGCGATTCGAACGTCGAGCCCGACGACGGCACGCTGCGCTGGGAGGGGCCGATGACCTTCGACGCGACGACGCTGGCGGCGACGTTCGTCGGCGACGGCGATACCGGTCCCGGACCCAGAGACGACGACACCCCACCCCCCACTGACGGCTCCGATCCCGGCGACTCCGGCGGGCTCGCGGCCCCGCTCCTGTGGGGCGGCGGGCTCGCGGCCGTCGCGCTGGTCGGGGTCGCGTACCTACTCGTACGCATCCGCGAGCGACCGCTTTCGGTGCTGTTCGGCGACGACAGCACGGACCCCGAAGCCGACGGCGCTGGTCGCGACATCGACCGGACGGGGGGATCGGACGCGAGCCGGGACGGCGAGGCCGGCGGTGAGACGACCCCAGAACTGCTCGGCGACGAGGAACGCGTCGAGCGGCTGCTCAAGACAAACGGCGGGCGGATGAAACAGGCCGCGATCGTCGAGGAGACCGGCTGGTCGAACGCAAAGGTCTCGCAGCTGCTCTCGGAGATGGCCGAAAACGACCGGATCCGGAAGCTCCGGATCGGCCGGGAGAACCTGATCACGTTCCCGGACGAGGACGTGCTCGACTCCGAGGAGTGAACGCAGTCTTGAGCCCGGAGACCGCGGGCGCGAGCCGGAAACGTTTATTCTGACCTGAGCCGATGCGTTCGTCATGAACGTCTTGGTTGCCGTAACCGAGGCCGCGGTCCCGGACGACGAGTTCGAGATCAACGGGACGGAAATCGACGAGCAGTACCTCACATACGAGCTCAACGAGTGGGACGAGTACGCCCTCGAAGAGGCCGCCGGGTTGGCCGAAGCCCACGACAATGTCGAGATCACGACCGTCACGGTCGGCCCGGAGCGCGCGGAGGAGACGATCCGCAAGGGGCTCGCGAAGGGCGCCGACCGCGCCGTCCGCGTCTGGGACGACGAGCTCGCGGCGGTGGACCTGCTCGCACCGGCAACCAAAGCGCGGCTGCTGGCCGGGGTCGCCGCCCAAGAGGAGCCGGAGCTGATCCTCGCCGGCGCACAGTCAAGCGACGACTCCTTCGGCGCGACCGGCGTCGCACTCGCTGCCCAACTCGGGTACGAGTGGGCCGCGGTGATCAACCAGCTCGAACTCGACAACGATCGCGGGGTCGCGACCGTCCACCGCGAGCTCGAGGGCGGCGTCGAAGAGCTGACCGAGGTGGAGCTGCCGGCCGTGGCGACGATCCAGACAGGGATCAACGAGCCACGCTACGCGAGCCTGCGGGGGATCAGACAGGCCCAGCGCAAGCCCCTCGACGTGCACACGCCGGCCGACCTCGGCGTCGAGTCGGTCGCCTCGCCGCTCTCGCTGTCGGAGCTGGTCGAACCAGAAAGCGAGAGCAACGTCTCGCTGTTCGAGGGTGGCGCCGAGCGCACGGCCGGCGAGCTCGCCGGTGTGCTCCGCGAGAAGGGGGTCGAGGCGTGAGCGCAGACGTGCTCGCGGTGGCGGAACACCGCCGCGGCGATCTGCGAGACGTGAGCCTCGAGCTCCTGACGGCGGGGCGAGAACTCGCCGACGAGACCGGCGGAGACCTGCACGCGGCGGTCATAAGCGGCGACGTCGAGGCCTTCGGCGACCGGCTGAACCGCGAGGGCGTCGACGCCGTCCACACCGTCGCCCACGGCGAGGAGTTCAACCACGACGTGTACGCTCAGGCGGTCACCACGCTAATCGACGAGTTCGATCCTGCCTACGTGCTCGCGCCCAACTCGGTCAACGGCTTCGATTACGTCCCAGCGGTGGCAGATCGGCTCTCGATCCCGCTCGTAACCGACGTGACCGACCTCGCGGTCGACGGGTCAGAGCTGACCGCGACGCGGGAGTTTCACGGCGGCAAGACCGAGGGGACCGTCGAGATCGCGGGCGACCGCGCCGCGCTGACGATCCGGGCCGGGGGGTGGCCCGCCGCGAGCGGAAACGGCGACGCGACGGTCGAGCCCTTCGAGGTCGAGATCGACGAGTCGGCGGTTCGGTCGACGGTCACCGGCTTCGAAGAGGTCGGCGGCGGCGACGTCGACATCACCGACGCTGACGTGTTGGTATCGATTGGCCGGGGAATTCGGGAGGAGGACAACCTCGACCTGATCTTCGATCTCGCGGACGCGATGGACGCGACCGTCTCGGCCTCTCAGCCGATCATCGATAACGGCTGGCTGCCTGCCGACCACCAGGTCGGCCAGTCCGGCAAGGTCGTCACCCCCGAAGTGTACATCGCGATCGGCATCTCCGGCGCGGTGCAACACGTCGCCGGGATGAAAGGTGCCGAGACGATCGTCGCGATCAACGACGACCCCAGCGCGCCGATCTTCGACATCGCCGACTACGGGATCGTCGACGACCTGTTCGAAGTCGTCCCCGCACTCACCGAAGAGTTCGCCGGTTAATCCGGAGCCGTCTTTCGTCCCGGTCGCGGTGACCCCCCGACCGCCGACTGTCCGTCTGTGAGACGGTACCGCGTGTCATATAGAATTTATTATAGCTGAGAGTGTGTGACACAGTGTGAAAGACGTCGATCCGTTCGGACGCGCGATCCGGGACCACCACGAGGGGACCCGAGCCGAGCCCCTCCTCGACCGGGACGGGACCGAAACCCGCGAGCACGCGATCGAGGAGTGGTACTTCAGCGAGCACTCACCCGACCAGTGGCGCGATCGGTGGCTGACGGGCCCGGTGCTCGATATAGGCGCCGGCGCCGGCCGGGACGCGCTGTACTACCAACGATCGTTCGAGACGGTGGCGATCGACGTCAGCGAACACCTCGTGGCGGTGATGGACGACCGCGGCGTGGAGGACGCCCGCGTTGCGGATATGTTCGCGCTCCGGGAGATCTTCAAGCGCGACCGGTTCGAGTCGGCCCACGCGATCGGCACGCAGCTCGGGCTCGCCGGGTCGCTGGCCGGGGTGCGGGCGTTTTTCGGGGAGTTGGCGGCCGTGACGACGCCGTCGGCGACGGCCGTCCTCGACAACTACGCGCCCGATCGCGCCCGGGAGCATGGACTGTTTGCGTACCGCTCGGACCGGCGGCCGGGGATCGGCGGGCGGGTCTTTCACAGCACGTACCGGGGGACGGTCGGCCGGACGCTCGTGTTCCGTCTGTTCGGCGTCGACCGACTCCGGGAGGCGACGGTCGGAACGCCATGGACGGTGGCGGATGTGATCCACCGAGACACGCAATGGCGGACCGCGCTGACAAAACCGGCAGCGGGCGAGGACTGACCGTCGGGGTCGAGACGACGGCCGGATCGTCTCGCTCCCTATCGGAGACGAGAGTTCGAACGCGGAGAACGCGGGGCGACGACGGAGAGCCCCCTACTCGAGAAAGTCCGGCTCGATGCGTCGCTCGTCGGCCTCCTCCCGGAGATGCTCGCGGAACCGCTCGGGGTCGACATCGCCGGCCTCCTGCTCTTTGCGATCGCGAACCGAGATCGTCCCCGCCGACTCCTCGTCGTCGCCGACGATCACCTGGTAGGGCAGCCGGTCCTCGTGGGCGGTCCGGATCTTGTTGCCGATCGTGCCGTCCCGGCCGTCGACCTCGACGCGGAACCCGGCCTCGGCGAGCTCGTTTTTTACCCGGTGGGCGTATCCGAGGTTGTCGTCCGAGATCGGGAGCACCCGGACCTGCTCGGGGGCGAGCCAGGTCGGGAACTTCCCCGCGAAGTTCTCGATGAGCATCATGAAAAACCGCTCGTAGCTGCCGTACAGCGCCCGGTGGATCATCACCGGCCGGTGGTCGGCGTTGTCCTCGCCGGTGTAGGTGAGATCGAACCGCTCGGGCATGTTGAAATCGAGCTGGACCGTCGGGCCGTCCCACTCGCGGCCGATGGCGTCCTCAAAGGTATAGTCGATTTTCGGCCCGTAGAAGGCGCCGTCGCCGGCCTCCAGCTCGTACTTGATGGCCCGGCGGTCGAGCACGTCCCGGAGCTGTGACTCGGCGCGCTCCCAGATCTCGTCGGCGCCGACCGACTTCTCCGGGCGGGTCGCGAGCGCGACCTCGTACTCGAGATCGAACGTCGAGAGCGCCTTGTCGATCATGTCCATGATCCGTCCGACCTCGCGGTCGATGTCCTCCGGGCGGACGAACAGGTGCCCGTCGTCGATCGTGAACGCCCACGTCCGGGAGAGTCCCGAGAGTTCGCCGCGCTGTTCCTTGCGGTAGACCTTGCCGTCCTCGGCGTACCGGACCGGGAGGTCCCGGTACGACCAGGAGCCGTCGTCGAAGATCGCCGCGTGGCCGGGGCAGTTCATCGGCTTGAGTCCGAACTCGTCGTCGTCGAGCTCGAACAGGAACATGTCATCGGCGTAGTTGTCGTAGTGCCCGGACTCCCGCCAGAGGTCGGTCTTGAACGCGTGGGGAGTCTCGACGTACTCGTAGCCGGCCTCGCGGTTGAGCCCCTCGACGAACCGCCGGAGCTCCCGAAGGACGGTCTTGCCCGGCGGGTGATACAGCGGCAGCCCCGGCCCGGTCCGGTCTTGGATCGAGAACAGATTCAGCTCTCGGCCGAGCTTCCGGTGATCGCGCCGCTGGGCCTCGCGGCGGCGCTGTTTGTACGCTTCGAGCTCGGCCTCGGTCTCGAAGGCCGTGCCGTAGACCCGGGTCTGCATCGGATTGGCCTCGTCTCCGCGCCAGTACGCGCCGGCGATCTCGAGCAGCTCGACCGCGCCGATATCGCCGGTCGAGTCGACGTGTGGCCCCTTGCACAGCTGGTCGGCGAGCCGCTCGCGGGCCTTCGCAACCGAGACCGCCTCGTACTCGACGTCGTAGTCGGCCTCGATTATCGACTCCATCTCCTCGCGGATCGCCGGGAGGTCGTCGGCGTCGATCTCGAGGTTATCGAAGTCATAGTAGAACCCCTCGTTGGTCGGGGGCCCGATCGCGAGCTGGACGTCGTCGTACAGCCGCTGGACGGCCTGGGCGAGGGCGTGGGCGGCGGTGTGACGCAGCACGCGGACGTACTCATCGCTGTCTGCGGTGACGATCTCGATCCGGGCGCCGTCGGTCTCGACCGGGACCTCCTTGCCGACGAGCTCGCCGTCGATCCGGCCGCCGACGGTGTCCTCCCCGAGCCCGGGGCCGATCTCGTAGGCGATGTCCTCGACTGACGACCCGCGGGGGACGGTCAGCTCGGAGTCGTCGGGCAGTACGACCGCTATCTGGTCTCGATCTTGCTCGTTGCGTGACATGCGTGGGGTAAGGACCGCTCTCTGGGGCATTCGGAGATCGCTTCGACCGACGGCAGTGAGAACTGAGCGTTAGCGGGCATCCGCCCGGCCTGTAAAGCAGACACCTGCCATCGTACTCTCGGAAAGACTCGGTGCGGGTATAAACGTTGCGAGCCGCGGCGGTCCCGATGGGAGAGCCAGACACTTCGTGACCGTTGCACAACGCCCGGCGTGACAGATCGTGACGACGGGGATACCGCCGTCGAGGACGTCCCCGACCAGCTCGAAGGGTTCGAGCAGACCGCCGACAGCGGGCGGGAGCCAGGAGATCAGACACACTCGGCGGATGCTTGAGCGGCTCCCCGGGAGCAACCGGATCCGAAAGGACACCGGGCGAGACGTCGCGGAGGGGTTCGTCGGCGGCGTGCTCTTTGCCCTGCCGCTGCTGGTCGAGGACGGCGTGTTCTCGATCTCCGAGTGGTTCGTGTCAGTGTCCGCGGGCCCGGTGCCGGTGTTTCTCGTCGCGAACGTCGCTTCACCGCGAGTCTCATGAGCGGACCGTTGCACTACACCGACGTCCGATCGGCCCGGGAGCGGCCGCTGTTCGGGCTCGTGCCGCGGCGGCTCACCGGGACGTTGCTGATCTCGCTGACTGTCGCCGTCGGAACGGTGTTCCTGTGGGACCGGCTCAACGCCGGCGACCCGACGCCGATGGAGGCCCTCGCTCGGATTACGGTTATCTGGGCCGCCGCCGCGCTCGGGGCGGCGCTGGGAAATATCCCCCCGGCGAGAGCGAGGGAGAAGGCCTCTGGAAGCTGACATAGCAGTCCGATAATAGTCAGTTATATTACCCTTTCGCGCGTGAACTACTGCTATGGGAGTTCTCGATTCCCTCGGCGGATTAGCAGCGAGCATCGTAAGCGCAGTCATCTTCCTCGTGTTCGCAATCTTGAGCCTGTTCGTGACGGTGTTTATCGTCGACGCCGCGGCCAGGATCGCCGATCTCGACCCACAGGACAGCTTCGTCGTGCTCAGCGGGTCAATCCTCGCCGCCGCCGCGATCGTCGCCGGCGGCGGAGTCGTCAGTTCCGAGTGAACGTCAGCGACGACCGGACAACAAACGGATTTTTTATGACCCCGACCGACCCCGAGCGAGTAGACCGGGCTACGAGCCGCCCTCGAAGAACACGTGTTGGGGGTCGGCCGCGAGCACCCCCCGCCCCCAGTCGACGGCGTCGGCGAAAGTCTCGGATCCGAAAAAAGAGAGCGCATCCTCGCGGGAGTCCCACCGGCTCGCGATGAACATGTCCGTCTCGTCGGTGGCGTTTACCAGCAAGGCGCTGTCGCGGTGGCCGTCGGTGTCCCCGAGCAGATTCTTGACATCGTCGAACTTCTCGACGAAGTCCTCCCGATGGGTTGGCTCAACCCGATAGAAGAGCCCGAGCGTCTCGAAGCCGTCGCCGTCACCGGGACGGCCGAGCGCATCGGGAAGCTCCGCGAGCCGCTCGCCGACCGCCGTCGGCGGCTCCGCGCGCCACCGGCTAACGACCGCCGCGATGGCGCCGTCCCGGCGCCCGTAGACCGCAGTTCCCTCGTGATCGTCGTGGTCGCCGACGGCGTCGGTCAGCGCCGCGGCGGCCTCGGTCAATGCGTCAAGATCGGCATCAGAGTAGACCGCGACAGCGTGCAGATCGCCGGAGGGGGGCTGCCCGGCGTAGACCCCGGCCGCGGCGAGTTCCTCGCGAATGCCCTGTTCGGGCTGGTCACTCGGGGAGTTTTCCGTCGGCGACTCGCCGTCCCGGTCGGTGCTGGCCGCCTCAACCGGGCCGTGGACGGCCTCGCCGACATCGGGCAGGCCGGTTAGAAAGCCGGCAGCGGTGTCCGCGGCCCGCCGGCTCGTCCAGAGGCTCGCGATCGCCGACCGTCCGTCGTGGGCCCTGACGACGGTCTCCTCGTGGGAGTCGTACCGCTCGAAGTCCTCGCGTAGGTCGGCGACGGCGTCGGCGAGTGCCGTCGCCTCGGCCGCGGAGTAACAGATCACGGCGTAGGCGCCGGTTCGCTCGGCCGGCGAGAGTCCCAGTCGAACTAGGCGGGCCGGGATGTCCTCAGCCGGAGAGTCCGTCAGCCCACCCGACTCGTGAGCCGGCTCGCTGGCGGTCGACTCGTTCGTGTCTGAGCCGCCGGCGGCCGCGTCCGGCGAGGGCTCCTCGGCCGGCACCCGATCGCCGGTGAGCAGCGCCGGCAGCGACGCCGGGGGAAGTCGGCGCCCGATAAAAAAGGAGCCAAACTCAGCGTATTGTGAGGTCGAGGGATCGAAGCGCATCTCGTAGAGGAGGTCTTTCACGTCGGTAAGCTCGTCGCTCCAGAGGGTCACCCCCCACTCCCAGTCGTCGAGCCCGACGGCGGTCGTGACCATCTGCGTCACTTGGCCGCCGTACTCCCGGCCGATCTCGCCGTGAGCGGCCATGTGCTCGGCCCGCTCCTCGAAAGGCAGATCGTACCAGTTCTGCTCGGGGCGGCGGCGCTTGTCCATCGGGTAGAAACAGACGTGGGTCGCCTCGGGGATGGTCGGTTCGAGACGGGCGTCAATATACCGGGCCAGCCCGGAGTCCGGATCGGGGTCGTCCTCGAAGTACTGGCGGGCCCGCTGGGAGTACCCCGAGACCTCCGTGACCGAGACAAACGAGTGGGTCCGGTCGGCGTGGGCCGCAAACGGCGTCAGCGCGAACCGCCGGGAGAGCACGTCGAGCTCCGCCGTCGAGGGCCGCAGGTGGACGACGAGCAAGTCCGCCTCGTGGCCGAGCACTGAGTACGCTGCCGAGGCGCCCTCCTCAGCGTCGGCGACCGCGACAGCCTTTTCGAGGTACTCGGTGCCGCTCTCAACTGCCCGCTCGCGGTCGCCGTCGCTCGCGCCGCGCCAGGCGTCCCAGTCGATCGTCCAAAACTCGTGGAGTGCAAACCACCCCTCCTGGGTCGGGGGCGGATCCCGTCGCTCGGGCATGTGCTGGCCTACAACCGACACCGCTAAAGCGTTCTCCTCCCGGAGCGCCCGAGAGTCGGCCGTGGACGATCCGCAAGCGAGACTACAACAGTGCGGGACCGAGCACGACCACGAGCAGTGCCCCGAGCATGCCGGCGGTGACGAGCAGCGTGAACGCGGTGACGATGGTGCGGCCCCGCTCGACGGGGAGCCGAGAGATGATCGAGGCGGTGCTGGTCCGGAGGATGTGTCCGCCGTCCAGCGGGAGCGCCGGGATGCAGTTGAATATCGCGAGGTTGAGGTTGATCCACCAGGTCCAAAACAGGAGGTTCGCGGCGAGCAAGACGCCGCCCCCGGCGACCGCGAGCGGGCCCTCGACGATGAAAAAGCTCGTAATGTCGCTGGTGAAGCCGGCGAAGTTGTACGTCAGGTCCGGATCGACGAGCGTCGCGAACGGTAACACGAGCAACAGTCCCATGTACACGAGTACGCTCGCGACCGGCGGCGCGTTCTCGCCGGCTGCACTGCCGTCGAGGATGCCGAGGAAGTTCTCGGCCGGGTACGGGTCCACGCCGAAGTCGTCGAACAGGAGCCCGGTGTACCCGTCCTGGACCGTGACCCCGAGCGTCGAGTTGTCGCCGAGCGCGACCTCGCGTTCGCTCGCGGTGCCGTCGAGGGTGTGGGTCTCGACGGTAACGGTCGCGCCGGCCTCGAGACCGTTGAGCTCGTCCCTGAGCTCGTCGGCCGCGAGGATCCGGCGGTCGTCGATCGCGGTGATCACGAACGGCGCCTCTGGTAGGTCCGACGCCGCGTCCGCGAGCGGTCCGTCGGCGTCGACGGCAGCGACGAGCGCGCCGATCGGCAGCTCCGTCTCGCCGCGATCCTCGGTCGCGATCGTCACGACCGGCGGGGCGTCCGCGGCGGCGGCGGCGAAGCCGGCCTCGGTGTCGACGGTCGTCCCCGCGACCGCGGTGACCCGCGTTAGGGGGTCCTCGTCGACGATCCCGTCGGCAGTGCCGTCGACGGATCCCACGAGCAACAGTCGTCGGTCGACGGTCACGTCCGAGGCGTCCGCCCGTTCGACGGCGAGGGTCTCGCCCTCGGTCTCGTCGAGAAGGTCCTCGAGCTGCGAGCCGTTTTCCACGGGCGTTCCGTCGACCGCGGTGATCCGGTCGCCGTGGCCGAGTCCCGCCTGCTCGGCGCCCGAGCCGGGCAGCGTGTCTCCGACCGGCGCCCCCGGCGCGACGGCGACCGCTCCCGCGACCGGCACGAGCAGGAGTAAGGCGATCGCGCTCACGGCGAAGTTGTTGGTGATCCCGGCCGCGAACATTCGGGTCTGTGCGCCCCGGTCGGCGGCCTGCTGGTCCGCGGCGTCGGGCTCGACGAAGGCTCCCATCGGAACGAAGGCAAGCGAGATGATTCCCATGGAGTCGATCTCGATGTTCTCGACCCGGCAGAGCAGCCCGTGGCCGCCCTCGTGGACGACCAGCCCGACCAGAAGTCCGAAGACGATCTCGGGGGCCGCAGACAGCGGGAGAAAGTCGTTGACTCCCGGGATCACGAGCACGTTCTGTGGATTCTCGACTGCCTGTGCCTCGGGCTGGTTGATAACGGCGACGATCGTGAGGGCGACGACGAAGCCGGCGAGCACCATCACCACCAGCGCGATCCCAACACCGATGTTGCCCCAGGCGCGCCAGAACCGCTCGCGGCGGGCCAGGCGGTTTAATAGCGCCCGCCCGCGTTGGGTCCGGATTGTCGTCACCGGGCCGGTCAGACTCACCGACTCGGGGACGTACCCGCGGGCCTTGAGCGCCAGGGCGATCGCCGTGTAGAGGACGATCCCAATAAGAACCAGCGTCAGCGGCTCGACCATCACGCCGATATTAGCAGGTCCACCAAAGAGGGTTTGGGTATCGCCTCTCTCGGCGTCGACAACGGGCAGCTGTCCCGCGGGCTTCCTCGGAGATTGGCCCGGGCGATGGGCAGATTATTATCTCTCGGGCCGCACGTACTGGTATGTACGACCGGGTGCGCGAGACCGATCCGGCGGCGGCGGCGGTCCTGACCGCAGAGCGGGCACGGCAGTCAGAAACCCTGGCGCTGATCGCGAGTGAAAACTACGCCAGCGAGGCTGTACTCGCCGCGCAGGGATCGGAGCTGACGAACAAGTACGCGGAAGGGTATCCCGGCGAGCGCTACTACGCCGGGTGTGAGAACGCAGACCAGATCGAGGAGCTGGCGATCGAACGCGCGAAGGAGCTGTGGGGCGCCGAGCACGTCAACGTCCAACCGCACTCGGGGACCCAGGCGAACATGGCGGTGTACCTGTCGATTCTCGATCCCGGCGACAAGATCCTCTCGATGGCGCTCGATCACGGCGGGCACCTCTCGCACGGCCACCCGGCGAATTTCACCGGCCAGACCTACGAGGTCGAGCAGTACGAGGTCGACCCCGAGACCGGCTACATCGACTA
>PXQL01000109.1:0-743 GCA_003021335.1 Halobacteriales archaeon QH_10_67_13 | reverse complement strand
GGCTACATCGACTACGAGCAACTCCACGAGACTGCACGAGAGTTCGAGCCGGACGTGATCGTCTCCGGGTACTCGGCGTACCCCAGGGACGTGGAGTTCGCAGAGATCCAGCGGGCGGCCGAGACGGTCGACGCCTACCACCTCGCCGATATCGCCCACGTGACGGGACTGGTCGCCGCCGGAACCCACTCATCGCCAGTCGGGATCGCCGACTTCGTCACCGGGAGCACCCACAAGACGATCCGGGCGGGTCGGGGCGGAATCATCATGACCGACGACGAGCACGCCGACGCGATTGACGCTGCCGTCTTCCCGGGAGCACAGGGCGGCCCGCTGATGCACAACATCGCCGGCAAGGCCGTCGGCTTCGGCGAGGCCCTCGAGCCGGCCTTCGAGGCCTACGCGGAGCAGGTCGTCGCGAACGCACAGGCCATGACAGACCGCCTGCAGGAACACGGCCTCTCGCCGGTCTCCGGCGGGACCGACAACCACCTCGTGTTGGTCGACCTGCGGGACTCACACCCAGAAACCACCGGCAAGGACGTCGAGGCCGGCCTCGAGGAGACGGGAATCGTGCTCAACGCAAACACTGTCCCCGGCGAGACCCGCTCGCCGTTCAACCCCTCCGGGATCCGCGTGGGCACGCCCGCGATCACGACCCGCGGGTTCGACGAGACCGCCACCCGTGAGCTCGCTGACCTGATCGCCCGGATCGTCGACGCACCCGACGACCCGGAGGTGCA
>PXQL01000108.1 GCA_003021335.1 Halobacteriales archaeon QH_10_67_13 | reverse complement strand
CTCACGACGCTGCCGCTCCGGCAGCTGGTCGCGATCGCCGTCATCGGACGCGCCCCCGCGTTCTTTCTCGTCAACGTCGTCGGTGAGTCGTTCCAGGCCGGCCAGGTCGGGCTCGCTCTCGGGTTGGGGACGCTCGTGGTCGCGCTGTCGGTCGTCGGCTACTACTACCGAGCGACGCTAATAACGCTCTTTGACTCCTGATCCTCGGGCGCTCGTCGCGTGGTCTCACTCCGCCTCAACGTCGATTTTGCGGTTCCAGGCCTCGGTTGCGAACTGCTCGTCGACAAGCTCGCGGGCACGGGCGAGCTCGGCGTCGGTCAGCGAGCCGTCGTGACCGCCGTAGGTCTCCCGGGCCCGTTCGATCAGCGCATCGATCACCGCCCCGCGCGAGTGATCGATATGATCTGCGATCCGCGCGACCCGCTGTTCGGCGGACTTGACTGCCTTGTCCGAGACTTTCTCCTCGCCAATCCGGAGCACTCGGAGCATCTCCGCCAGGTCGAGGTCGTAGCTCATCGTCGCGTGGTGTAACACGGCATCGCCGGTTCGCAGCTGCGCCGAGCCGCCGATCTTGCCCTCGGGGTGGACGATATCGTTCAGCGGCTCGTGGGCGGCATCGAGCCCCACGTCCTGCAGGGCGTCGACGGCCCACCGGTCGAGCTCGGCGTAACTCTCCTCGATGTCGTCGGAGACGGCCGCTCGCGGGAGATACAGCGAGTACGTGATCACCGAGCCCGGTTCGGTGTACATCGCGCCGCCGCTGGTGATCCGCCGGACGACCTCCACGTCGTTGTCCCGTGCGTACTCGACGGCGACCTCGTCGCTGTAGGCCTGGAACCGTCCAAACGGGACCGAGGGAGCCTCGCGGTACCAGATCCGCAGCGTCGGCGGACTCTCACCCGCGTCGAGGCCCTCGATCAGCGTCTTGTCGAGCGCGTGGTGGGTCGGCTCCGCGTAGACCTTCGGTGAGTTGCTCGCGGTCGGCGTCGGTCGGCTGGCCCTCGATTGCCGCCTCAAGATCGGCCAGCGCGGCCGGCGGCTCGAGAAAGAAGTCGCCGGTGATCATCACGTCCTCGTACTGGTCGTCGTAGGTCGCTCGGAGTTCGATGAGTTTGCCGTCAGGGACTTTGACTGTCGCCGCTCCGTCCATACGAGTTTATTGGCCTCGATGCGTATAACAGCGACTCCACCCTCACGAAAGTCCCAACGAACAGCACACAGACCCGAGTACCGTCCATCATGACGGGAATGTTGCCTCCGGGGAATCGTAGACCAACTGAGACTCCCACGTCGGAGAAGAAACCCCGTCGTTCACGACGGAGCGGATGTCACTCGCCGCCGCGCTCGCTCGGGCCGTCCGGCACCCGCGGAGCGTATCCGCCCGCGATCGTCCCCGGCATCGTCGAACGTCCCGTGAGATCGCACACGACGGGGAGGCCGACGTCGGTCGCTCGGGGATCGAGAGCGTCTTCGGGTCGTCCGCGCGAGTCTTCGAGCACCCCGGAGCGGTCGACGACCCGGTCCGACGACCGAGCGGCGAGCCAAGAGTTAAGCCTCCGCTCTGATATACCAGACGTATGGACCACAGCGCAGGGCCACAGGAGATCACGAACCTGGTCGGCCGAGAGGTCTACACGAACGACGGGGTCTTTCTCGGCGAAGTCGAGGACCTCCGGCTGAATGTCGACCAACAGCAGGTTACCGGGCTCGCACTGCACGATCTGAACCGCGAGCTATTCAAGCAAGAGCACCGCGAGGCCCAGGGCGTGATCGTCCCCTACCGGTGGGTACAGTCGGTCGGCGACGTCGTCATCGTCAACGACCTCGCAGAGCGGATCAAGCGCCAGGACGAAAACGAGCCCGAAGAAGCCACGGCCTGACCTCCGGTTACGGAGTTTCGAGGCGAAAGCCCACGACGTGAGCCGTGGTACGGAGTCGACAACCGCCGAAACATTCAGTCTCGTGACTTTCGTCGGTCGCGATACCGAGTCCGAGTACGGACACGCACTCCTTTCGGGTAAATGAAACCCGCTCTCTCGGTCGAAGGCACACTAGCATGACCCACGACCTCACCGTGTACAAGTGAGGAACCCCCCAAGTCGGGGCGCGGTCCGTGACCGTGGAACTCCGGAGTTCGGTCGGGGGAGGATGTCAGGAGCCGTTCCCGTTCTCGACGCCAAGGGCGTCGAACAGCCGCGTCCGGACGGCCTGCTCGACCAGGGCGAGTAAGGTCTCGCGGTTGCTCTCGTCGACCTCAACGCCGGTGAAGATCCCGAGCGGGATCTCGACGCTCGCGTCCGTCGAGTGCCCGGCCGCCTCGCCGGTGTCGCCGAAGGCGTCGACGAGCACGTCCCCGATGTCGAGGCGAATGTCCTTCGAGCGGGCGCTGACGTGGATCGTGTCCTCGACGACCGCGAACACGGCCGTCGTCGTGATGCCCTCAAGATTCAGGAGGTGTTGGGCGGCCTGGGAGAGTGCGTTCCGGTCGGTGATGAACCCGGCCGTCGAGAGCAGGTGCGAGCCTCGTACCTCCCGGTTGCGGATCGCGTCGGCGAGCACGTCGAGCGTCTCCGGGGACATCGACGGAGACTCGACCTGCTCCAGGGTGTCGTGATCGGCGAACGGATAGAGATACGCCGCCGCGGTGAGATCGGCCGGGGTGGCGTCGCGCTTGAAATCGAGGGTCTCCGCTCGGATACCATAAAGCAGCGCGGTCGCGACCTGCTCGTCGAGGGTCAGATCGAGCTCCTGGATGTACTTCGTCAGGATCGTCGAGGTGGCCGAGACATCCGTCCGAACGTCGGTGAAGACGGCGTCGTGGTCGTGCTCGTGTTCGTAGTGATCGATGACGATGTCGGCGGTGACCCGTCCCTGGCTCTCGGTCGCCTTGGCGTGATCGAGGACCGCGACGGTGTCGTATGTGGTCGTCTCGGCCTCCTCGATGGGCACCAGGTCGATTCCGAGCAGGTTGACGAAGGCGCGGTTCTCCCGGTGGCCGATCTCCCCGTCGTAGACGATGTCGGCCTCGACGTCCCGGCTGGCGGCGATTGCCTGCAGCGCGATCGCGCTCGCGATCGAGTCGGGGTCGGGACTCCGATAGATCCGGATCGCGAGCCGCCCGTCGGTGGCGTCGACGGCCTCGACGAGCTGCTCCGCCTTGTACTCGAGCTCGCCGGACTCGAGCGCTCGCAGCGCCGAGTCGGCGATCACCGAGGCTGGGTTGATCACGACGTCGGCGCCGACCTCGCGGATCCGGTCGGCCGAGACCGGGTCGCCGGCCCGGGCGACGATATACCGGTCGCCCTCGCGTGCGCGCAGTTTCTCGATCGCGGTGACGGTCGGCTCCCCGCCGGCCGCCAGGATCATGATTACGTCCCGGTCGGCGACGGCGTCGACGACGGTGTCGGTCTCGATTCGGCCCTGCCGGGCGTTCATGTCCTGGTCCCGGAGCGCCTCGACGCGGTCCTCGTCCCCGTCGACGATGAGGACGTCTTTATCCTCCGCGACGAGCTGTTCGGCGACGGCGTGTCCCACACTCCCGCACCCGAGGATGGCGTAGGTCGACAGCGACGCCATCGTCACACCCGTGGTAGCGCTCATCGTTGGAACGATCGGTGCGGAGGCTCTTATATCACTGCGATCCGGCGTCGACGGTCCGCGAGCGGGACCCCCGGGGTCGGGCTCAGAACTCCCCGTCGGGGTCGGGGGCGGGAACGCCGTCCTCGTCGGCGAGCTCGAACTCCTCGCGGAGCTCGCGGATCCGGTCGCGGATGTCGGCCGCGAGCTCGAACTCCAGGTTCTCGGCGGCCTGTTCCATCTGTCCCTCGAGCTCGGCGATCGTCTGGCGGGCCGCGTCGGCGTCCTCGGGGTCAACGCCGACCGCGTCGCTCGCGTCGGTCGCGCTGCCCGGGAGGTTCGTCTCGCCGATCTCCTTCTCGATGGTCTCGGGCTCGTGGCCGTGGCGTTCGTTGTACTCTTGCTGGATCCGGCGCCGGCGTTTCGTCTCCTCGATTGCGGACTCCATGGCGGCGCTTGGCTCGTCGGCGTACAAGACGACGGTGCCGTTGACGTTGCGGGCCGCCCGGCCCATCGTCTGGACCAGCGTCGTCTCCGAGCGGAGAAATCCCTCTTGATCGGCGTCGAGGATCCCCACCAGCGACACCTCGGGGATGTCCAGTCCCTCCCGGAGGAGGTTAATCCCGACGAGCACGTCGATCTCGCCCAGGCGGAGGCTCCGGATCAGCTCGTGGCGCTCGAGGGTGTCGGTCTCGTCGTGCATGTACGCCACCGCGAGGCCGGCCTCGTCTAAGTACTCGGTCAGATCCTCGGCCATGCGCTTTGTGAGCGTCGTTACGAGCGCCCGCTCGTCCTCGGGCAGGGCCTGCAGGCGCTCGATGAGATCCGAGACCTGCCCCTCGGCGGGGGCGACCTCGACGGCGGGATCGACCAGGTGGGTCGGACGGACGATCTGCTCGACCATCCGTTCGGACCGTTCGCGCTCGTACTCGGCGGGCGTCGCGGAGACATACAGCGTCCGGTCGGTGCGGTCCTCAAACTCCTCGAATGTCAGGGGCCGGTTGTCGAAGGCCGTCGGGAGGCGGAAGCCGTTCTCGACCAGCGACTCCTTGCGCGAGCGATCTCCCTCGAACTGCCCGCGGATCTGTGGCAGGGTCTGGTGGGACTCGTCGACGACCGTGAGAAAGTCCTCGGGAAAGTAATCCAGGAGCGTAAAGGGCGGGTCGCCGGGCTCGCGATCCGAGAGGTGCACCGAGTAGTTCTCGATGCCCGAGCAGTAGCCGGTCTCTTCGAGCATCTCCAGGTCGAAGGCCGTGCGCTCCTCGATCCGCTGGGCCGCCACGAGATCGCCCTGGCGCTCGAAGTGTCCGATTCGATCGTCGAGCAGCTCCTCGATTTCCGTCATGGCCCGCTCGAGGCGTCGCTCGGGGATCGAGTAGTGCTCTGCGGGGTGAACGAGCGTCGCCGGCTCCTCGCTGATCACCTCCCCTTCGAGGGGATCAACCTTGCGCAGGCGGTCGATCTCGTCGCCGAACAGCTCGATCCGGACCGCGTACCGGCCGTACATCGGGTACACCTCGATCGTGTCACCGCGCACCCGGAACGTCCCCTGCGTGAAATCGACGTCGTTGCGCTCGTAGTTGAGATCGACCAGCTCCGCGAGCAGCTGTTCGCGATCGATGCGCTGGCCCTGTTCGAGGCGCAGGGCCATGTCGACGTAGTTGGCCGGGTCGCCGAGTCCGTAGATCGCCGAGAGTTGATCGAGGCGTCCTTGTCGATGTAGGTGTCGCTTGCCTCGACGTAGGCCTCGGGCTGGTAGTAATCGTAGTAGCTGACGAAGTACTCGACGGCGTTGTTCGGGAACAGTTCGCGAAACTCCTCGTACAGTTGTGCGGCCAGGGTCTTGTTGTGGGCGATCACGAGCGTCGGGGTCTGGAGCTGTTCGATCACCCAGGAGACGGTGTTGGTCTTACCGCTGCCGGTCACGCCCAACAGCGTCTGTTTGTCCGTGCCCTCGCGAAAGCCCGCGGCGAGTTGTTCGATCGCGTCGGGCTGGTCGCCGGCCGGCTCGAACGGCGCCTCGACCCGGAACTCGGCCTCGGCGTCGGGCCTGTCGGGCTGGAGCGGACCGCTGCGTTGTGCCATCATCCGTTCGTCGGTCGCCAGCGTCTTGACCGCCACGGTCGCGGCGACGACCACGGAACTCACAGCCGGCGCGATCCGGCTCTCGGACCCGCCGGGTCGGGCGTGACAAAAGCGTTTAGCCGGCGGCTGCCGAACCGATGGCAATGGCACGCGCCCAGCAGGATCACAGCGAACTCGCGGTCGTCATCGGGCTGGAGGTCCACGTCCAGCTCGAGACCGACACGAAGATCTTCTGTGGCTGCTCGACCGAGCCGGCGGCGGAGCCGAACACGAACACCTGCCCGGTCTGTCTGGGGCTGCCGGGGGCGCTGCCGGTGCTCAACGAGGCCGCAGTCGAGGCCGCAGTCAAGATCGGGAAGGCCATCGGCGCCGACATCCCCGAGCGGACCCGGTTTCACCGGAAAAACTACTACTACCCCGACCTGCCGAAGAACTTCCAGATCACCCAGTACGACGCCCCAATCTGTCGGGCAGGTAGCCTGGAGCTGTCCCACGAGGGCGACCGTCGCGAGATAACGATCGAGCGGGCCCACCTCGAGGAGGATCCGGGCAGTCTCCGCCACGAGGGCGGATCGATCGACGACGCCGAGTACACGCTGATCGATTACAACCGCGCGGGCACGCCGCTGATGGAGATCGTCACCGCACCCGACTTCCGTGAGCCGGCGGAGGCCCGTGCCTTCCTCGCGAAACTCGAGGAAGTGCTCGAGTATCTCGGCGTGTTCGACCCCGAACGGGACGGGAGTCTGCGGGTGGACGCGAACATTTCCGTCGTCGAGCAGACGACCCTCGAGGACGGGCTCGACGAGGCGGCCTTAGCGGCCGCGAACCGAACCGAAGTCAAGAACATCTCGAGTCACAAGGCCGCCGAGAAGGCACTCGCCTACGAGGCTCAGCGACAGAAAAACGCCGTCGAGCGCGGCCGGGCGGTCGATCAGGAGACGCGCCACTGGGACGGGTCCCGCGGAATCACCGTCTCGATGCGCTCGAAGGAGGCCGAAAAGGACTACCGGTACTTCCGGGAGGCCGACCTGCCGGCGCTCGAGGTGGCAGACTGGACAGAGGAGATCGCGATCCCAGAGCTGCCAGAGGCCCGCCGCGAGCGGTTCAAAGGCGAGTACGGCCTCGGCGCGGAGGCCGCGGAGAAGCTCACGAGCACCAAACAGGTCGCCGACTTCTACGAGGACTTGGCCGCGACGTTCGATCCCGAGCTCGCCGCGACGTGGGTCGCCGACGAGCTGCTCGGCGAGCTCAACTACCGCGACGTGACGATCACCGACGTCGCCGATCGCCTCGGCGAGATCGAGCGGCTGGTCGAGCTCGTCGCCACCGAGGAGATCACGGCGAAAAACGCCCGCGAGACGGTCCTCAGAGGGATGCTCGACGACGGCCGGGATCCCGACGCGATCGTCGAGGGCGAGGGGCTCGGGAAGACGAGCGGCGACGCAGTCGAGCGGGCGGTCGCGGCCGCGATCGACGAGAACCCCGATGCGGTTGCGGACTACCGCGACGGCGAGGACGGCGCGCTCAACTTTCTCGTCGGGCACTCGCGTAGGTCGACGCGAGAAATCCCCTCGACCCGTTCGGGCAATCGTCGTGCACCCTCGCGAGCGCGTGCCCGCGTCGTCGGTCGGTTCCCGACGAAAGTCTTAGCACCGCCGAGGAGCTATCAGTGGGTAATGTACGTTCGAGGTGATCGGCGGTGGAGCTGATCATCACGGAGAAGGAAAACGCCGCCCGGCGGATCGCGGAGATACTGAGCGAGGGGGCCGCAAGCGTCACGCGGCACAACGGCGTGAGCGTCTACCGGTGGGGCGACACCCACGTCGTCGGACTCTCCGGACACGTCGTCGGACTGGATTTCCCCGAGGAGTACGAGAACTGGCGGGACGCCGAGCCCGTCGAGCTGATCGACGCCGAGATCGTCACCGAGCCGACCAAAGAGGCGATCGTCAGAACCTTAGAAGAGCTCGCGGCGGAGGCGGATCGGGCGATCATCGCGACCGACTACGACCGGGAGGGCGAGCTGATCGGCAAGGAGGCCTACGAGCTGATCGCCGACGCGGTCGCGGAAATCAAGCGGGTGCGGTACTCCTCGATCACCGATCGGGAGGTCCGGGAGGCGTTCGCGGATCCCGACGAGCTCGACTTCGAGTTGGCCGCCGCGGGCCAGGCCCGGCAGGTGATCGATCTGGTCTGGGGGGCCGCACTGACCCGGTTCCTGTCGCTGGCTGCCCGCCAGCTCGGGAACGACTTCATCTCGGTCGGCCGGGTCCAGTCGCCGACGCTGAAGCTGATCGTCGACCGCGAGCGCGAGATCGAGGCCTTCGAGCCCGAGAACTACTGGGAGCTGACCGCCGAACTGGCCGACGACGACGGTAGCTTCGAGGCACAGTACTTCTACGAGGACGACGGCGAGCAAGAGCGGATCTGGGAGGAAGATCGAGCCCACCCGTGGCGAGGAGGAGACGACCGACCATCCGCCGATCCACCCGACCGGCGACCTGCCCGAGCGCGGGGAGCTGAGCGACGACGAGTGGGAAGTCTACGAGCTGATCGTCCGGCGGTTCTTCGCGACCGTTGCCGAGCCCGCGACCTGGAAGCGGCTCCGGGTCGTCGCGACGGTCGAACAAGAGCGGCTCAAGGCAAACGGCAAGCGCCTGGTCGAGGAGGGCTACTACGCGGTCTACCCGTACCCGAACGCGACCGAGACGAGCCTGCCGGCCTTAGCCGAGGGCGACGGCCAGTCGCGGCTGATCGAGACGATGGCAGATCGCGGGCTCGGCACGAAGGCGACCCGCCACCGGACCATCGAGAAGCTGTACGATCGCGGGTACATCGAGAGCGATCCGCCCCGCCCGACGGCACTGGCGGAGGCGGTCGTCGCGGCCGCCGAGGAGTTCGCCGAACACGTCGTCAGCGAGGAGATGACCGCCCGGCTCGAGGCCGACATGACGGCGATCGCGGACGGCGAGAAGAGCCTCGAAGCGGTGACTGCGGAGTCCCGGGAGATGCTCGGGCGGGTCTTCGAGGAGTTACGAAGCTCCCGGGAGGCGATCGGCGAGCACCTCCAGGAGTCGCTGAAAGAGGACCGCCGGCTCGGTCCCTGCCCGGAGTGTGGCGAGGACCTGTTGGTCCGGCAGTCTCAGGGCGGGTCGTACTTCGTCGGCTGTGACGGGTTCCCCGACTGTCGGTTCACGCTCCCGCTGCCGAGCACGGGCGAGCCGCTGGTGCTCGAGGAGACCTGCGCGGACCACGACCTGCGTCACGTGAAGCTGCTGGCCGGCCGGGACACGTTCGTCCACGGCTGTCCGCGGTGTGCCGCCGCCGAGGCCGAGAACACCGACGACGAGGTCATCGGCCCCTGCCCGGAGGGTGGGGCCGGGGAGGGCGGCGAACTCGCAATAAAGCGTCTGCGGTCGGGCTCGCGGATGGCCGGATGCACGCGGTACCCCGACTGCGAGTACTCGCTACCGCTTCCCAGGAACGGCGAGATCACCGTCACCGAGGAGCGCTGCGAGGACCACGACCTGCCCGAGCTGGTGATCGACGCCGACGACGACGAGCCCTGGGAGATCGGCTGTCCGGTCTGTAACTATCGGGCCTACCGAGCCCGGGAGGCCGCCGAGGAACTCGAAGACATCGACGGCATCGGCACGGCGACCGCCGAGAAGCTCGCGGACGCCGGCATCGACTCCCCGCAGGCGCTCGCGAGCGCCGACCCCGAAACCGTCGCCGAGACCGTCGAGGGGGTAAGCGCCGCGCGGCTCGAGGACTGGCAGGGCCAGCTCGCCGGCTGAGCGTCCGAAAGAGGGGGCTTAAGTTCCGGCGAGCGAAACCGCGGGTATGGCTGTAGATCCCGAAACCCGAACCTACGCCGCGGACGCCGAGCCCGGCCGGGAGGCGACCCTTGCCGGCTGGGTCCACGAGATCCGCGATCTTGGTGGTATCGCCTTTCTCATCCTGCGAGACACGACCGGCAAGATCCAGGTGAAATTCGAGAAAGACGAGCTCGACGACGAGCTGGTCGAGACCGCCCTGAACATCCACCGCGAGAGCGTGGTCTCGGTCGCGGGGGCTGTCGAGGCCGAAGACCGGGCGCCGACCGGCGTCGAGGTCGTTCCCAACGCCTTCGAAGTGATCTCGCCGGCCGATCCGGAGCTGCCACTCGATCCCTCCGGGAAGGTCGAGGCCGAACTCCCGACGCGGCTCGACAACCGCACGCTGGATCTCCGCAAACCCGAGGTCGAGGCGATCTTCGAAATCCGCGCGGAGGTACTGCGCGCGGTCCGCGAGCAGTTCCGCGAGCTTGGCTGTACGGAGATCAACACGCCGAAGATCGTCGCCACCGGCACCGAGGGCGGCACCGAGCTGTTCCCGATCACCTACTTTGGACAGGAGGCGTTTATGAACCAGAGCCCGCAGCTGTTCAAGCAGCTGATGATCGGGTCGGGGCTAGAGCGGGTCTTCGAGGTCGGGCCGATCTTCCGTGCCGAGGAACACAACACCCCCCGGCACCTCAACGAGGCGACCTCGATCGACCTCGAGGCGGCGTTTTTCGACGCCGGCGACGCGATGGACGCCGCCGAGGCGATCGTCACCGGGGCCTACGAGGCCGTCGCCCGGAACTGTCGGTCCCAACTGGAGGCGCTCGGGCTCGCGGAGTTTTCTGTTCCCGACGGCGACTTTCCGCGGCTCACCTACGAGGAGGCGATCGAGCGGGTCAACGCCACCGGCGAGCTCGCCGAGCCGCTGGTCTGGGGCGACGACCTCTCGACGGAGGCCGAACGGGCCCTCGGCGGGGCCGTCGGTGAACACTACTTCGTCACCGAGTGGCCCAGCGAGATCAAGCCCTTCTACATCCGCGATCTGGCGGACGATCCGGACGTCTCGACGGGCTTTGACCTGATGCATCCCTCCCTCGAACTGGCCTCGGGCGGACAGCGCGAGCACCGCCACGACCGGCTGGTCGTGGGGTTCGAACAACAGGGGCTGGATCCGGCGGCCTTCGAGTACTACACGAAGATGTTCCGGTACGGGATGCCCCCCCACGCCGGCTGGGGACTGGGGGCCGACCGGCTGGTCATGACGATGCTCGGGCTGGAGAACGTCCGCGAGGCCGTGCTCTTCCCCAGGGACCGCCAGCGACTCTCCCCTTGACATCCTCCCCGCGCTGAAGGGCGAGGATTCCAGCGCGGGACAGCGGGCCGGTCCCGTGTCCCTGCTGGCAACGTCTCGCCTGCCGGATGGGGTCCGGCGAGGCGATACCGGATTCGTGCGCGATACGTCGGCCCCGCGAGGGGTGTGGCGTGTTGCGCGTCCGTTCGGACACGGTATCCGCTTGCACCGTGCATCCCATTCGTCTCGGAGAGACGGCTGGGATGCCCCCGGTCACCCCTTTCGGGGCGTCCGAGCACGGGCCGTGCCATCGGCCTGCCTGCACGCCCTCTCGGGAACAGTATGGTGGCCTTCGTCGTCCGGACGGACCCCAATCCAACCGCCAGGTTTTGCCCGTTGTGCTTGTTCGACAATATGCTGTCAGGATTCTTAACTCCGGCGGTTGTGGCGGAGGTGTCGGATTCATCCCCGCGGTAAGCGGCGGGGCTTTCTCCTCGAACTTCCGTAACTACTCGGCGGTCTCCGACTCGCCGGCGAGCAGCCGGTAGCTCTCGAGGGTGCCGGCCATCGGCGGGGCCTCCTCGTCGTCCTTGCGCTGGGTACCGTAATCCAGCCACTCCCCGCGAGTGTAGCTGTACATCTCGAACGCGCGTTCGGTCTCAAGAACGAGGTCGACGACCGCGTCCTCGGGGGCGTCCGGCGGCACCGCGACCGACCGGACGCCGCTTTCGTGGTCCATGACCCAGACCGCGATACCGTCCTCGACCCGATCTACGGCTTCGGGTTCCGAGAGCGGGCGATCCGGCCAATCCTCGACGGGTTCGGGTTCGTCCATACCGACGGTTGCCCCGGAGACACCTGGCTCTTGTCCTCAGGACCACCGAGGGACCCCGGATCCGTCGAGGGCCGGCGGGCGAGCCGCCGGCGTTTAGTCGACGGAGCACCGGGCTGGGGCCATGACGGATCTGGCGCGGGCGTTCGTCCCGGGACACGTGACCGGCTTCTTCAGCGTCGAGGAAGACGACGACCCGACCAGGGCGGGCTCGCGGGGCGGCGGGATCGTCCTCTCTTCGGGCGCGACGGTGACCGTCCGGCCCGCCGACCGGCGACAGGTTCTCCTGGACGGCGAATCGATCGAGATGGCCCCGGTCGAGCGGGTGCTCGATGCCCTCGAGGCGACCGCCGAGGTACAGATCGCGACGGACCTACCGGTCGGCGCGGGCTTTGGCGTCTCCGGGGCCGCGTCACTGGGGGCCGCACTCGCCGCGAACGCCGCCTTCGACCGCCGGCTCTCGGAAAACGAACTGTGTACGATCGCCCACGGCGCCGAAGTCCAGTCGGGCACCGGGCTCGGGGACGTGGTCGCCCAGGCCCGGGGCGGCGTGCCAATCCGGCTCGAGCCGGGCGGGCCACAGGACAACCTGCTCGACGCGATCCCGGCGCGGGGTCGAATCGAGTACCACAGCTTCGGGGAGGTAGACACCGCCGCGGTCGTCGGCGAGGAAACCGAGGCGATCGACGCAGCCGGCGAGCGGGCCCTTTCGGCGGTCGTAGCCGAGCCGACGGTCGACCGGTTCATGCGGGCCTCGCGGCGGTTCGCCCGGGAGTCGGGCCTGCTGACCGACCGGGTCCGGGAGGCGATCGAGGCGGTCGCCGAGGCCGGCGGCAGCGCGACGATGGGGATGCTCGGCGAGACCGTCGTTGCACTCGGGACCGGGCTCTCCGACGCGGGCTACGAGCCGGCAGCCTGTCGGATCCACCCCGGCGGGGCCAGCCTCGAAGAGCGGCCCTGACCGCCCGTGTGCGACGGGCCCGGGCTCGCCCGGGGCTTTTATTCGGGCCGCGCGAACGACGCACATGACGACGACAGCCGAAATCGCGGCGTTCGTCGAGACCGTCGAGTACGATGACCTGCCGGCGGAGGTCGTCGACCAGCTCAAGCGCCGGCTGCTGGACTCGGTGGGGATCGGGCTCGGGGCGGTCGGCGAACCGCCGGTTGAGGCCGTCCGGAAGACGGTCACCAGGGAGGGCGGAGACGGGGCGTCGCTGTGGGCGGCCGGCGAAACCGCCTCGCCGGCCGGCGCGGCAATGTACAATACGACGCTGACCCGATACCTGGATTTCATGGACTCGTTTCTCGCCCCGGGCGAGACGCCACACCCGAGTGACAACGTCGGCACGATCGTCGCGGTCGGGGAAGCCGTCGGGGCGACCGGCCGGGAGCTGATCGAGGCGGCCGCGATCGCCTACGAGCTACAGGGCGAGCTGGCCTGGAACGCGCCCGTCCGCGACCGGGGGTTCGATCACGTTACCCACACCGTCATCACCCAGGCGGCCGCGGCGGCCGCGCTGCTCGATCTCGACCGCGAGGCGATCCGGGACGCGATCGGGATCGCCGGCACCGCCCACAACGCTCTCCGGGTGACCCGGACCGGGGGCATCAACGAGTGGAAAGGCGTCGCGGCCGGCAACGCCGCCCGCAACGGGGCCTACGCCGCCCTGCTCGCGGACGAGGGCATGGAGGGCCCAAAGAACCTCTTCGAGGGACAGAAAGGCTGGCAGCAGATCATCTCGGGAGAGTTCGAGGTGGACCTCGATCCGGCCTGTCGCCGTGTCGAGGACGTGATGGCAAAGCGGTACGTCGCCGAAACCACCTCGAGACGTTCCACGGCGCGAAGCTGATCATCGGCGGCGGCGAGGGCGACCGCCACGTCGTTGAGACGAAAGCCCAGGCCGATCACTCCCTTCCCTACATGCTCGCGGCGGCGCTGCTCGACCGGGAGATGCACAACGCACAGTACGAGCCCGACCGGATACAGTCCCCGGACGTACAAGAGCTACTCGGGACGGTCACCGTCACCGAAAACGAGAGCTTCACCGAGCGCTTCGAGGACGGCGAGATGCCCGCCGCGATCGACGTCGAACTCGAAGACGGTACCGTCCACCACGTCGAAAAAGATGCCTTCCGGGGGCACCCGACCGACCCCATGGACTGGGCCGAACTCGAGGAGAAGTTCCACCCGATGGCTGCGAACGTCTACGGGCAAAAGCGCCGCGAGGAGATCGTCGAGACGATCAAAGACCTCGAATCGAAGACGACAGCGGACCTGACGGGGCTGCTCGCCTGACCGTCTCCGAGGCCGCCGATTGATCTCGGGGAGCGTATCATTCGGCGCGAGAGACTGCCGGCGGACTGGAACAAGGTGCGGCGATCGCCATTGGGTATATCATCTGTGCGTCGGTTGCGTTGGCGGCAATCTATACTCAGGTGACACCGCCTCTCGTAGAGATGATTGTTGCGTACGTTGCGGTCGGAATAGCCTACCCGCTCGTACTCGGTAGTGCCGGTGGATACATTGCCCGCCGGTCTGTGTGAACCCACCCCGCCGAATTAACTGGCAACTGGTATCTCACAGACCGACGCCCAGACGCACGAACCGATCTGAGATACTATGTTGTTTATTTCACGCCGGCAGGTAATTACTCTGTTGGAGGTCAGCGTATATAGTCAGTTTCTTGACTATCAGCAATAGCACGAGAAATTCGCTCCGGTGACCATCTATATTTGATCGCAGTACTGATCGTCTCCGGGTCGTCAGCCGCAACGAGTGATACATCCTCATTGAATTGTGCTCGATCCTGCGCCCACGCAACGATCGTTAGCGTACTGGTGTCAAGATCATCAACCGTCTCTATCTGTGGGAGTGGGACAGTTATTAGCGGAGTTTCCTCGTTTGGACCGAGTTCAGTCCAGTGTGCGGTTACTTTTCCCCACACAGTCATGATGCTGTCGTCAGTCACTGGGGCCTTACTGTAGACATTAGATAGCAGCTTGTTGATGCCATTTGCACGGGTCTCGACATCTTCCCACTCCGTTGCTAGCGCGTTCAGTTCCATATAAAGCGCCTGCGTATCACCATCCCACGCCGCAGTCTGTACTTGCCGTTGGTGGTGACGGATTTTTGTAAGCGACTGTTCAAGCGCAGTAAGCTCTGTCACGAGTTCATTCACCGTCTCATCTGACAGTTCGAGATGATACTGTTCGTTACCTGAACCTCCGATTGAATCGATCCAGATAAAGAGTTTAACACCAGCAAAAAAGAACGTGGCAATTACAATAGCTCCAGTAACACCGGCGAACTGTTGTTGTGTAACTCCTGAACCCATAATAAGCGGATAAAAAAGACCGGTCACAACAGCCACAATAACAACGCCGACGAACCCAAGAATAACTGGTATGGTATGGACAGCAATATAATCAATAATACCGAGTACAACGCCAGTCACTTTCGAGAAGATACGCGATAGTATCTTCATTACTATCTACATGTGTCTCTCGTTTTCACCAATTATAAACGGATCGCCCGTCGTCTAAAATAGCTATTATCTTCTCTTTAAGTTGCGTTTAATGAAAGTGTGCTTACTGTTGTTCGATACGTGTTAGAATTCAGAATACATGCGTTCGCTTATTACGTGGTATTGAAAATTTGGATAATGACGCTGTCACCGGGATGGCATACAAGAGACGCGCCCTGTATCTCGCACGGTCTCCAAAAACATACGAAGATTATCAGCACCCTCACCGGCCAATACACAGAGCAACTGACCAATAACGAATGATTCCATGACACGCCGAGTCGTCCACTACCGAGAGAGTGGCTTTCGCATTTCGATCACGGTGAGTTCGACGCCGTCGCGGTACTCGTAAGCGTGTGCCGTCACGCGGTCGTAGCCCCGATCCTCGTAGAAGGGAACGGCGTTCAGCGACGCCCACAAGCCGAGCGACCCGAGTCCCCGACTGTCGGCCTCGGCCTCAAGCGCATCGCAGAGCCGCGATCCGATCCCCCGGCGCGCGACCGACGGGTGGACGTACACCGCGACGAGTTCACCCTCGACGGCCGCACGGAGGTGTTCTCGGGCGCCCTCGCGTAGCCAGCCGAACCCGACCACCCCGTCGGCCTCGGCGACGAGGACGTGTGTCTCGTCGGCGTCGATGGGGTACTCTTCGGGGTCGCGGTCGTGAGCCCACGCCTCGACCTGCGTCTCGTCGTAGGCCTGGCCGCTGAGTTCCTCGATCGACCGCAGGTGAACGTCGCGGATCCGTTTTACGTCTTCGGCGGTCGCCTCGCGGATCGATACGTCCATGCGCGGGCTTCGGCGACAGTCGTATTGACGTTTTTGTGGGGGTTCACAGACAGGGCCTCCAAGATCGCGGCGACTGTCGCCGGTCTCACCGCCGGCAGATCTCGATCGACCGGTCGGTTACGGCCGTTACCTCGCCGTCGAGCGGCGCGTGTCGAGCGATCGATGAACACGACTTACCATTTACCAACTACGAACTACCACACGACCC
>PXQL01000067.1 GCA_003021335.1 Halobacteriales archaeon QH_10_67_13 | reverse complement strand
TCCCGGTCGATCGTCGCGACGTGCTTCGCGTGGCCGCCGCCGGGGCGGTCGCGTCGACTGCCGCGTCGAGGGCCGCCGCGCAGGATTCGGTGACGGTTCGGTTCGAGGACCAGACCTCGAACGGCCAGAGGGTAACGGTCGCTCGCCTCGAAACCGACCGGCCGCTGTATTACCGGGTATCCGCAACCGACTCCGGCACGGAGTACGCGACCGGCACGATCGAGGCCGGGAGCTACGAGGAGTACACGATCACGCTCGATCAGCGACTCACCGAAACCAGACGGCTCCGGTTCAGCGTCTATCCAGAGAGCGGCGGCAGTTCGCTCGCGGATCCGAAGGCGACCGTTACGGTTCCCGATGGAATCGAGTTTCGGGAGGGGTTCGAGACCACCCTGATAGACGCGGACCCCGAGGCCGGGTTCGAGTTCCCGTACTTCCTGTACGCTCCGACCGCCCCCGAGGATGACGTCGGCGGGCCGCTGCTCGTCGAACCCAACAACACCGGAACCACCACCGACGACTTCGGGAAGCACCTCGAGAGGGCTCGACTGCTCGCGAACGGCGACTGGAACGGCGGCGTCGGCCGGGTTATTAGCGACCAACTCGCGGTTCCGTTTCTCGTCCCCGTCTTCCCCCGACCGGAGAGCGATCCGGTCGATTTCACCCATTACACCCACCAGCTCGACGGAAAGACCCTCGCCATCGAGGGGACCGAGCTGGAACGGATCGACCGGCAGCTGCTCGCGATGGCCGACGACGCTCGACGCCGGTTGGACGATCGCGACTACCCGGTCGAGGAGAGACTCGCACTCAACGGGTTCTCGGCGTCAGGGAACTTCGTGAACCGCTTCGCCGCGCTGCACCCCGGCGAGGTGGTGTCGGTGACCGCCGGCGGGATCAACGGGATGGGAATCCTTCCGCGCGAGCGGGCCAAGGGCTTCGATCTCGACTTTCACGTCGGCGTCGCGGATGTCGAGGAACTCACCGGATCTCCGTTCGACGCGGAGGCGTACAGCGAGGTGAACCAGCTCCTCTACATGGGATCACTCGATTTCAACGACACCGTCGACCGCCGCGAGATCGAGGACGGGACCCACGAGCGCATCGAGTACCTGGTTTACGGTCCCAGCATGCAACGAGACCGGTTCCCGTACACGAAGTGGGCCTACGAGCAGGCCGGAGTCGACGGAACAGTGTTCAGAATATACGAGGGAGTGAAACACACGCCGGAGCCGGTGATCGACGACCTCGTCGAGTTTCACCGGCGGAGCATCGCGGGCGAGTCCGTCGAGGACATGGGCGGCGGCGTCGAACCGGACGACGGTGGCGGCGTCGGTCGGCGGCCGGTCGCAGGGCTTGACACACCTGAGTCCGTCCGCGCCGGCGAGCCGGTGACCGTCGCGGCGACCGGATCGACCGGTCACGGCGCGGAGCTACAGGCGTTCGCTTGGCGCGCGACCGCCGGAGAAGACGCCGTGGCGACCGCCGCCGGGCCGGAGGCAACGCTCCGGTTCCCGCGGGCAGGATCCTACGACCTCCGGCTCCGGGTCGTCGACGACGACGGGCAGGTCGCGGAGACGGAGGTCTCGGTCGACGTCGAACAGGCACCCGACGACGAAACGGACGGACAGGCCGACTCCGAGGGCACCGACACGACCGGCGCCGACGAGACCGATGGGACCGACGGTGACGACAGCCGACGTCGAGCGAGACGACGGCGGCAAGTGATCGCCGCCCGTTAGCGACGACCGGACTCGGCTCGCTCGAACCGCCGGATGACGAACGATCGCTCGGGTGCCAACGACGCCAGGCGCGTGGCAACGCTCGTCGACCGTCTACGTGGACTGTTCTGCGGCGCGCTCGCACAGTTATGTAACTCGTCAACGAACATGGTGTACGTCCGCGGTCGGTATCGGGATCGTCGTCGGGAGGATGGCACTGCTCGTCAGGCTCGGGAATGCGATCGACCGGAGTGGTACAGTTGGGCTGGTCGTGGGGTATCGGGCGGGCGAACTCCGGGCCGAGAGAGAGGACGAACTCGCTCGGGACGTTCGCAACCTGCTGTTTGTGACCGCGCTCTCGCTGGTCCCGTTGCTCGTCCAGTTCGCGGGTCGGGATCTCCCGACGGCTGTGGACACCGGAGTCCCGGTCGCCGTTCCGCGCGTACTGAGTGGCTGGCCTGGAAGTGGAACCGCAGAACCGACCGAGACGCCGACGACGGGTTCTGAACGGCTCGTTTCCGTGGTGTCCACCGGCTCTCGAGTGACCCAGAGGTTGTTTGAGCCAACGCTCAAAAATCGAACGCGCACGACTCCCCGAGACGGACCCGAAACCGCCGACGGAGCCTCGAAGACCGAGATCGGGCTACGGGACCGGCGTCGTCTGCGCTCAGTCGGCTGCCTCGGCCCCCCGCGGTTCGAGGAAGCTCAACCGGTCGCTCCCGACCAGTAACACGATCGCCAGTCCGCCGGCCACGACGGCAAAGCCGGCCAGCACGGCAAAGAAGGCCCCGAGCCCGTAGGCTCCGAGCACGGCGCCCCCGATCGCGATGCTCGCCGCGCCGAAGCCGAACTCGGCGAGGTAAGTGTACCCGTAGGATAGTCCTCGGGTGTCCGGCGGGCTGTACTGGGCGACCGCCACCTGGTAGAACGGCTGGATCGCAAACAGGAAAAAGCCGAGCAGCCCACAGACCGCGAGCAGCCCGACGGCGCCGAGCTCGGTCGCCGGGACGAAGGCGACCGCGAGCACCGCGAGGACCGCGAAGACGACGAGCAGCCCGCGCTCGACGGCCACGCGCTCAGTGAGCTTCCCGCCGGCGTACTGCCCGGCGATCCCGACGACCAGCAGTCCGACGAACACGTAATCGCCGGGCTCGATCCCGGCCAGGCCCGTCCCGGGGGCGAGATCGCTCGTCGCCTCCAGGTCCTGGAGGATCTCCGGCAGGAAGGTGAGCACGCCCCGGTAGTACAGCCCCTCGAAGGCGACGAGCGCGAACACGACCAGAAAGCCCCCGGCAAACAGGTATCGACTGTTCGCGAGCAGCGTCCGCGCGCTGAGGGCGGTGCTGGCCCCGGCCTCGGAATCGTCGACCGCGGCGGTGGGGTCGAAACTCGCTCGGAGTCCGTAGGCTACCGCGAGCAGGCCGGGCGCGGCGAGCAGCGCCGCGACGATCGGCCACTCGAAGACCGCGAGCAGCGTCGCGGCGGCGAAGGGTCCGAGCGCGATCCCGGTGTTGCCGGCGATCCCGTGGTAGGCAAAGACCGTCCCGCGGCGCCGGGCGCCGGTGCTTATCAGCGCCATCCCCGCTGGGTGGTAGACGCTCGCGGCGATCCCCCACAGGATCAAGGCGAGCGCGACGACCCGAATTGTCGGCGCCAGGGCGAGCGCCAGAAAGGAGATCGTCATCCCGGCGTAACAGAGCAGGATTACCCGCCGGGCGCCGAAGCGGTCGGCGAGCAGGCCGCCGGGCAGGGCCCCGAGCCCGAACGGGGCGTAGCCCAAGGCGGCCACGAGCCCCGCGAGCGCGACCGAGACGGCGAACTCGTCGATCCAGACCACCAGGAAGATCGGGATCGACATCTCGAACCAGTGGACCAGCCCGTGGCCGAGCATGGTGAACGCCGCGATCGAGCGGTCGTTTGCTGGCAGTCCCATTCACTTCCGACGAGTGGCCGGGGGCATTTAGCCCCACGGAAAGCGGACGCGTCGGCGGTGTCAGTAGGTCCTCGCGAAGTAGGCGGTCTCGGCCGCGGGCTCGCCGCAGATCGCACACGCCTCGTGGATCGGCTCCTCGTCCGGGTCGAGCGGCACCATCACGATCTCGGCGGCGACGGCATCTTTGATCGGGGCCTCGCAGGCCTCGTCGCCACACCAGCCGGCTTTGACGTAGCCGCCGTGTTTGCCGATCGTCCCCAGGATCTCCTCGCGAGATTCTGCCTCTCGGATTCCCGCCTCGAGGGTTTGTTCGGCGGCGTCGTACAGCTTCGCGTAGATCGTCTCAAGATGCTCGTCGACGGTGCCGGCAGTGCCCGCGCTGTCGACGGTCATCGTCTCGCCGTCGGGACGATGGACGAGCGTGAGCTCGCCGTCTGCGACCTCGTTGGGGCCGACCTCGATCCGCAGCGGGACGCCCTTGAGCTCCCACTCGTTGTATTTGAACCCGGGCGTGCGGTTCTCCCGGTCGTCGAGGTGGACCCGAACCCCGGCCTCGGTGAGGGTCCGTTCGACCTCGCCGGCGTACTCGAGTACCGCCGCCTTGCTCTGGTCGTCCCAGATCGGGACGATCACCGCCTGTTCAGGAGCGAGCGTCGGCGGGAGCACGAGCCCCTGGTCGTCGCTGTGGGTCATGATCAGCGCCCCCATCGACCGCCAGGACAGCCCCCAGGAGGTCGTGTGGGCGGTCCGCTCGCGCTCGTCGGCGTCGGCGTAGGTCACGTCGAACGCGTCGGCGAAGGTCGTCCCCAGGTAATGGGAGGTCCCGCCCTGGACGGACTTGCCGTCGGGCATCAGCGCCTCGACGGTCGTCGTCGTGTCGGCCCCGGGGAACTTGTCGTGTTCGGGCTTGCGCCCCACCAGCGGCGGGATCGCGAGCACCTCGTTGTACAGGCGCTCGTACTGCCCGAGTCGGGTCATCGTCTCCTCCCAGGCGCCCTCGCGGTCGCGGTGGGCGGTGTGGCCCTCCTGCCAGAGGAACTCCTTCGTGCGGAAGAACGGTTTGGTCTCCGTGGCCTCCCACCGGACGACCGAACACCACTGGTTCAGCCTGAGCGGCAGGTCTCGGTGCGAGCGGATCCACTGTGAGACGTAGGGCGTGATGATCGACTCGCTCGTCGGTCGAACCGCGAGCCGCTCGTCGAGCTCGTCGTACCCGCCGTGGGTGACCCAGGCCACCTCGGGGTCGAAGCCCTCGACAATCTCCTTCTCGCGTTCGAGGTAACTCTCGGGAATGAACACCGGGAAGTAGGCGTTTTGCACGCCGGTCTGCTTGAACCAGCCGTCGAGGTGTGACTCGATCCGCTCCCAGATGGCGTACCCCCGCGGGCGGGTGACGATGAATCCGCCCATGGGCGCGTAATCCGCGAGCTGTGCCTTCCGGACCACCTCGGCGTACCAGTCGCCGGTGTTGTATTCTTTCGACTCGGTGATGCCGAGCTCCTGCTCGGGCTCGTCCATGGGTTCCGTTTTTGTCCCAGAAATAAACGAACTCGGGTTTCCGGGTGGTATTACTCGTCCGCGCCGACGTCGATCTCGATGTCCTCGCGGTCGGCGGCCCGCTCCGCGATCGTCTCCGGGCTCGCGTGCTCGGTGGTCCGGTCGGGCTCCGCGAGCCGGGCGACCGCCGCCGCGACGACGACCGCGATCTCTCGGAAGTCCCGACGATCGAGCTTATCCAACGTGTCGGCGTGGGTGTGACCCCAGCCACGGTCGGCCCCCGAGTCCGAGGAGACCATCGCGCCGGGGACGCCGCGCTCGACGAAGGGCCAGTGATCGCTGTGGGGAACCAGCCCGTCGTCGACGGTCACGCCGGCGGTCAGCGCCGGATCGAGCGTCTCAAATGCCTCGCCGAGGGCGTCGAATCCGTGGGTCGCCACCCGCAGGTTGCGGGACTCGCCGATCCCGTCGAGGTTCACCACCGCGCGGATCCGGTCGCAGTCGGCCGTCGCGGCCATCTCCTCGGAGCCGAACAGGCCGACCTCCTCCGCGCCGAAGGTGACACACCGGACCGTCGTCCCGAGCTCGACCTGCGAGAGCAGCCGACCGACCTCGGCGACCAGCGCCGAGCCGGCGCCGTTATCGTTTGCCCCCTCGGCGATGTCGTGGGCGTCGTGGTGGGCGGTCACGAGAATCTGCTCGCCGGTCTCGGGGCCGGTGACGCCGGTCACGTTCTGGGAGGTCGTCGGCTCGGTCCGGGCCTCGACGGCGAGTTTGGCCGCAACCTCACCCTCGCAGTGTCTGACGAGCCGGGTGCCCAGCTCCTTCGAGACGCCGACCGCGGGGATCGCGCCCGGCCCCTCGGCGTCGCCGATCGAGCCCGTCGGCGGGAGCGTCCCCTCAATGTGGTTCCGGAAGACGAAGCCGACCGCGCCGGCCTCGACGGCCGCGTCGTACTTCTCCTGGCGGTGGATCCACCGGCCG
>PXQL01000066.1:3646-8095 GCA_003021335.1 Halobacteriales archaeon QH_10_67_13 | reverse complement strand
CCGACGTCGAGGGCCGCCTGGATCGGCGGCGCGACCAGCTGCTCGACGCTCAGGTCGTAGCGGTAGCCGGTCCCGTCACAGCCCGGACAGACCTGGTCACGCTGGCGCCCGGTGCCGTTGCACTCCCGGCAGGGCCACTCGGTCTGGGGGAGCCCCCGCTCTCGCTTGCGGTACCGGCCGTAGACGAACGCCGAGTTGATCTGGGCCGAAACCTCGTCGGTCGCGAGATCACAGACCGCCAGCACGTCCGGGCGCTCGAAATCGACCGTCGCGTCGGTCAGCTCGCCCAGGCGTTTTCCGATCTCGCGGTTGAGTTCGCTGCTCATCGACTCGCCGGCCTCCGGGTCCAGTCCCGCCTCCTCGCGGAGCAGCCGGTCGTTTTCCTCGAGCAGCGGCGGCACCTTCGTGCCGACCTGGTAGGTCTCGAACTCGTAGCCCCGGACGGTCGTATCGGCCTGGTCGGCCCACCACTCGATCCGGTCGAGCTCGCCCTCACAGACCCAACAGTCGGCCGGATCGGAGAGCGCGACCGCCGAGAGGGGCTCGTCGTCGGCGAGTGCCAGCCCGACCCGTAGGGCCTCGCCGCGGCGGTCGTTGCCCAGCCCGTGGCTCCGGTCGGCGACCAGCCGGCCGAGACAGTTGTCACACACCGGTCCGGTTGCGAGCGCCCGTCGGGCCGTCTCGATCAGCATCACCGTATTATCGCCGCCCGGCGGTAACACGCTTTTCCTTTCGGCGCCGGTCGGACCCTCGCGGCCGGAATCGGTCTAGGCAGCGACCTTCCGCGTCGAACGGCCGAACTTTCCGACCCCGGCGATGGCGACGGTCCACGACGAGATCGCGCGGACGATCCGGATGGTGGGCCACGAGGTCGGCGCCGGGGTCGTCCTCGTCGGCAGCGACAACGCCGGCCGGGTCTCGACGCCGGTCACGAGCGCCGGCAGCTCCGTCTCGAAAGATCACGACTACGACGTGCACATCGCCCGTCACGCGTGATCGTGACGGCCCTGACAGCCGGCACTGGTCGCGGAGACCCCGGAGGCTTATATTTCGGATCCTCCTGGATTGAAGCGTGCAGGCGCTCTCGGCCCTCCGTCGTGTTCCGACGATCGCCGCCCTCACCGGTCGCCCGCTGGTCGCCGGCCGCCATGTCGGCGCCTGGCTTGTGCTCGGGCTCGCGATCGCGGTCGGACTGCGAACGTACAACGACCTCTGGATGATCGGCCCGACCACCTGGGAGGTCGGGTACACGTACGTCTCGAATTACATGGGAGTGAACTTCCACGTCTATCACGTTGCCGCCGAGCAGGCGATCGCCGGCGAACCGTTCTACGGGGTCCCCCCTGAGCCGGCCTCCGACGGGTACATTTACCTGTATCCGCCCATCACCGTCGCGGCCTTCTACCCGTTTACGATCTTCGAGTGGACGACCGGCTACACCGTCTTCATCGGGCTGAACGTTCTCGCCGCGCTGGGGGGAACCTGGCTGACTATCTCGTACGCGGAGTCCCAGGGCGCCCGGCTGGGGTGGCTCGACGCCGCGTTGCTCGTCGGACTGTTCGTGCTCTCGACGCACGTCGTCGCGACGGTTCTGTACGGAAACATCAACATCCTGCTGGGCGTGATCTCTGCCGCCGGCTTCTGGGCGCTGGCCCGGAACCGACAGGTCCTCGCCGGCGCGGCCTTCGCGATCGCCGGCGTGTTCAAGATTTTCCCCGCGCTGGTCGGGCTGTGGCTCCTCCGGGATCGCCGGTGGGTCGCCGCGGCGACGACTGCCGCCGTCGGGGCGGGTGCGATCCTCGCCGGGCTCGTCGCCTTCGGGATCGACCCCACAGTCGAGTATTTCACCGAAGTCATGACCGACCGGACGGACTCGTCGCTGTTCGTCGGCGGCTACCCGGCCGATGGGCTCTACTACGTAACCGTCCAGCGGCCTCTCTCGCACTGGCTCTGGCTGGCCTGGCCCGGGGCGCCGTATATTCTCCTGCCGATTGCCTCGGTGCTCGTCTGTGCGGGTGTGTTAGCCTACTTCTACCGGCGGACCGAGACCCAGACCGAGCGGCTGGCGGCGGTCTTTGCGACTGTCGTCGTCGCGCTGGTGGTCATGCCCTCGTTTCGGCTGTACCTGACGATCCTGTTCGCGCCGCTGGCCGCGCTGTTGTACGCCTGGCACGGCCGCTCGCTCGAGCGGTACGCGTTCGTCGCCGGCGGGCTGGTGCTGTCGATCACCGCCAGACCGGGAGAGGTCATCGAGTTCGCCGAGACGCATCTCGGCGCGATCGCGCCGGTCGTCGTGCAGGCGGGCGGGTTCGCCACGCTGCAGCTGTACGCGCTGGCGCTGATGCTCGGAAGCCTCGCGCTCGCAGTCCACGGGGAGCGAACCGACTCCACGCCGTCCTGACGCCGGGCTTTGAGGCGTGCCGACCGCCGGTCGGTCGACGAGCGGGCGGTGACCGAGACGACCGGAGCGTCGAGACGTACCCCTCGGGCAACGAGCAACGCGTCTCGGCGCTCGAGCGGCCCCTCGCCACAGCCCCCGAGCGCAACCAGGCCGACTTCGATCCGATCGAGCGCCAGGTCGTGACCGCCCTGTACTCCGGGGTCTCGCCCTTTGCGATCGCGGAGTTTGTCGGAACAGACATCGATCGAGGGGATCGACGACCGGCTGATCGAACTCGATGTCATCGAGGTTCTCTAGAAACACTCCGAGGTGTCTCACGCCCACGAGCGGGCGGTCACCGGCGGGGCGATGGGAGAGCGGTGAGTCAGGCCAGCCGGCGGACGTGCTCGGCCACCGCAGCAGCGAACTCAGATGTCGAGAGCTTCTCGGCGTCCTCAAGCTGTCGGTGCAGATCGTAGGTGACCCGCCCCTTGGCGATCGCGGCGCCGACGGCCGACTCGATCAGCTCGGCGGCGTCGGTCCAGCCCATGTACTCGAAGAGTAGCGCCCCCGAGAGGATTATCGCCGTCGGGTTGACTTTGTCCTGGCCAGCGTATTTTGGCGCCGAACCGTGGACCGGCTCGGCCAGACAGAGCCCGTCGCCGAAGTTCGCCCCTGGGGCGATCCCCAGCCCCCCGATCTGTCCGCCCGCGGCGTCGGAGAGGTAATCGCCGTTGAGGTTCGGCGTCGCCAGCACGTCGTACGCCTCGGTCCGGGTCAGCAGCTGCTGGAGCATGTTGTCGGCGATCCGGTCGTTGACCACGACCGCGTCCTCGGGAGGGTCGCCGTCGCGCTCCTCCCAGAGAGTGTCCTCGGTGATCACCGCCTCGCCGTACTCCTCGCGGGCGACCTCGTAGCCCCAGTCCCGGAAGGCCCCCTCGGTGAATTTCATAATGTTTCCCTTGTGGACGAGCGTCACCGTCTCCCGGTCGTGTTCGAGCGCGTACTCGATTGCCTTCCTGACGAGACGCTTGGTGGCGAACTCGCTGATCGGCTTGAACGCGAGTCCGACCGGCCCGTCGTGGGTGGCGTCCTCGACGCCCATCTCGGTCTCGATGAACTCCCGGACCCGCTCTGCCTCGTCGGTGCCGGCCTCGAACTCGATGCCGGCGTAGACGTCCTCGGTGTTCTCCCGGAACGTGATCATGTCCATGCGCTCGGGTGCGACCACCGGCGAGGGGACCCCCTCGATATAGTAGGTCGGCCGGACGTTCGCGTAGGCGTCGAGTCGCTGGCGAAGCGCGACGTTGAGCGACCGATATCCCGTGCCGACCGGCGTCGTCAGCGGGCCTTTGATCGCGACGCGAAACTCCTCGATGGCCTCGACGGTGTCGGCCGGCAGGTTCTCGCCGTACCGCTCGCGGGCGGATTCGCCGGCGTAGATCCGCATCCAGGCGACGTCGCGACCGGTCGCGTTCGCGGCGGCGGTCAGCACCTCCCGAGCGGCCGGCCCGACATCCGCGCCGATCCCGTCGCCGTACAATATCGGGACGATCGGCGTCTCCGGAACAATGAGCTCGTCCGCCTCGGCGTCGCGCACCCGCACCGGCTCGCCGTCCGCCGGCACCGTGATCTGATCGTAGCTCATGGGTCGGGTTCCGGACGGACGGACAAAGGGGTGATGCATCCGTGTGTCCGCACCACACACCGAGCCACAGGAGACTAGTACCGTCGGTTCCCCTGTCCGTGTATGCAGGTACTCGTCCACGGCGGCGCGGGGAGCGATCCCGACGAGCCGAAGCCGCGCCGGCGCGTGCTCGAAGCCGACCCGCGGTTCAACGCCGGGGTCGGCAGTGCGGTCCAGAGCGACGGGGGGATCCGGACCGACGCGGGCGTGATGACCCCCGAGGCGACGGGTGCGGCCTGCTCGATGCCGGGCGTCGAGGCTGCCGTCGAGGTCGCGCGCACGGTCGCGACCGAGACCCCGCACGTGCTGGTGGCCGGCGACCGGGCGGTCGAGCTGGCCGAGACCCGCGGGGTCGCGACCGGGCAGGACCTCTGGAGCGATC
>PXQL01000066.1:0-3535 GCA_003021335.1 Halobacteriales archaeon QH_10_67_13 | reverse complement strand
GCGCCGGTTTCTACGCGACCGACTGCGCAGCCGCGAGCGCGACCGGCGCCGGCGAGCAGATTGCGGAGTTCGGCCTCGCCCGCGCGGCCGTCGAGGCCGTCGCGGACGGCACGCCGCCGGACCGGGCCGCCGAGGAGACGATCGCGGCGTTCGAAGAGCAGACTGGCGCGACAGCCGGCGTGATCGTCGCAGACACCGACTGCCAGGGCGGGACGGCGTTCAACTCGGCGATGATGCAGACCGCGCGGACGGGACTGGACGGCTGAGGCGTCGGTCCGGAGTCAGGACCGCCTGCCGGCGTGGCGGTCGGCCAGCCGGATCGGCTCGGGGAGCTTGTACCCGGCCGTGGTCCGCTCGACCACCTCGGCCGCAGTCGCCGCGCTCACGCGGTGGCCGGGGCTCGCGTACACCGGGTTGACGTGTCTGTGCTCCGAGTCGAACTGTCTGGTCTGGACGGCGTGTCCGATCGTCGTCCCGTCCGGGGCGGTCACCGAGTCGTCGGCCGCGATCGGGATCCGAGTCCCCGCCGGGAGCGGCGAGTCGAGCGATCGCTCGGGGGTTCCACCCGCCTCTCGCGGGTGAATCCGGCCGCTCCCGTCGACGAGCACGACCGCCGGGTCGCGGTCGAGGGCGCGAAGCGCCGCCAGGGCGCCCGGGGCCTCGCGGAAGCTCAGCAGTCCTGGCATGTAGGGCATCTCGGTCTCGACGCGGGCGACGGTTCGTTCGAGGACCTCGCCGTCCCGGACGAGCACGGCCGCGCTGACGACGGTATCGCCATCGAAGGCCTGGTCGATGCCCGCGACGGTCGCCGTCTCGATCGCGGACTCGTCGCCGATCGACAGGTCATCTCGAAACAGGGCGCAGTCGGCGACCTCCCGCTGGAGGGACTTCATCTCCGCGCGGGAGAGTCCGGTGTCTGGGAGAAGCCGCGGTCGATTGATTTCCATCGGTGATCAGATTCGTCCTCGACCTGGGCCGCCCGGTCCGCCCGGCCCCCCCGGACCGCCGGGGCCGCCGAACTGTACCTGGCCGGGGACGCGCACCCGGCCCTTGACCCGCTGGCCGTACGCGACGCCGATCGCCAGCCCGACGAAGTGAGCGACGTGTGCGATACCGCCGGCGCCCGGATTTCCGATCGCGATGAGACCGAGACTGATCAGCGCCGTGCCGGCGGTGAGCAGCCAGATCGGCACCGGCAGCAGGAAGTACAGGTAGACCGTGAGGTTCGGGTTCAAGACCGTCAACACGCCCATCAGGGCGAGGGCGGCGCCGCTGGCCCCGACGACGCCGGGACCACCCTGGGCGATATTGAACCCGACTTGGCCGGCTCCAGCAAGCACGCCGCTCGCGACGAATAGCACCGCGAACTTCTTCCAGCCGATCGCCCGCTCGACCAGCCGTCCGAAAAAGTAGATCACGATGGAATTAAACAGGATATGAAAGATCCCCTCGGGCGAGTGGGCGAACACCGACGTCACCCACGTCCAGACGAAGAGCGGATTCTCCGGCGAGAACACGAACAGCGCGTCGTGAGCGTCTTGACCCCAGGAAGACGTAGGTCATATTCCCGCGGAAGTAAGCGAGCGGCCCGCCGCGGCCAGTGTCGATGCCGAGCCGGTCGGCCAGTCCCGACTCCTCCTGGCCGGCGACCGAGTCGTCGAAGCCGCTGTCGAAGACCGGTCCCTGCTGTTCCCACTGTTTCAGCCCCGGACAGTCGTGGGCCTCGGGCAGGCGGTGCTCGGCACAGTATGTCCCGTTACAGTGTCGACACTCGTAGGGCATACTCGTCTCCTCCCCACACTCGTCGCACTCCACCATTACAGACGAGTTGTGCGGCGGCGAGCAAAGGAATTGTGCTTGGGCTCGCGGCTACCGGACGTTTATCAGGATCGCTCTCGGAGGCCCGGCCAGTGACCGACGTTCGGCTCACCTACGAGGACGGGACGATCCGCGTCGCGGGCGCGGCAGGGCTCGATCTCCCAGGCGTGACCCGCGACGAACGCTCGGAGTCGGGTCGGGCGCCGGCCCACCGGTACGGGGTGCTCCGCGAGACCCTCGCCGATCGGTCGGTGTCGGTAACAGACAACGTGTTCGACGACCGGGCGATCGCGATCGAGTCGGGCTATCGCCTGCGTCCGTACCAGTCCGAGGCGATCGAGGCCTGGATCGAAGCAGGCCGACGGGGAGTACTCGAGCTGCCGACCGGAAGCGGAAAGACGGTGATCGGGATCGCGGCGATCGAGCGCTACGGGCGGCCGGCGCTGGTCGTCGTTCCGACGATCGACCTCCTCGAGCAGTGGGAGCGCGAACTCGACGGGGAGTTCGGGGTCGAAATCGGGCGCCTGGGCGGGGGCACACAGCAGGTCGCTGACGTGACCGTCGCCACATACGACTCGGCGTACCTCCGGGCCGAGGAGCTGGGCGACCGGTTCGGGCTGGTCGTCTTCGACGAGGCCCATCACCTCGGCGGGGAGGGCTACCGCGACATCGCGCGCCTGCTGGCCGCCCCCGCCAGACTCGGGCTGACCGCGACCTTCGAGCGAGCTGACGGCGCCCACGAAGTTATCGCAGAGCTGGTCGGGCCCGTCGTCTACCGGCTCTCAGCCGAGGAACTGGCCGGCGAGTACCTCGCGCCCTACGACATCAAGCGCATCACGGTCGAGCTCACCGACGAGGAGCGGACCAGCTACGAGCGAAACCAGGGGATCTTCACCGACTACCTCGAGGCGTCGAACATCACGCTCGCAAGCGGCGCGGACTATCAAGAGCTTGTCAAGCGCTCCGGCACCGACCCGCGGGCCAGGGAGGCGCTGCTGGCGAAACAGCGCGCCCGCGAGATCACGACCCGGGCGAGCCGGAAGATCGACAGACTCGAGGAGCTGCTCGATCGCCACCGCGGGGACCGGATCATCGTCTTCGCCGCCAGCACCGACCTGGTGTACGAACTCTCCGAGCGGTTCCTGCTGCCGGCGATCACCCACGAGACCCCCACCGACGAGCGCCGGGAGATCTTAGAGCGGTTCCGCGAGGGGACCTACGAGCGGGTCGTCGCGGCGAACGTCCTCGACGAGGGCGTCGACGTTCCGAACGCGCGGGTCGCAGTCGTCCTGTCGGGATCGGGCAGCCAACGGGAGTTCACCCAGCGGCTGGGGCGAATCCTCCGACCGGGCGAGGACGACCGGCGGGCGATCCTCTACGAACTCGTGACGGCCAACACCACCGAGATGCGGGTCGCCAGACGGCGGCGCTCCTGACTCGGGAGCCGAACACGCGGAGAACTCAGTCGTCGGCGGGGCCGGTCTCGATTGGGGCCCGGATCAGGTTGCCCCACTCGGTCCAGGAGCCGTCGTAGTTCTCGACATCGCCGAATCCCAAAAGCTCGTGCAGGGCAAACCAGGCGATCGAGGAGCGCTCGCCGACCCGGCAGTAGGTAACCACCGACTGGTCCTCGGTGATGCCGGCCTCGCGGTACAGCTCCTGGAGCTCCTCCGCGGATTTGAACGTGCCGTCGTCGTTCAACACCGACGTCGTGGGA
>PXQL01000065.1 GCA_003021335.1 Halobacteriales archaeon QH_10_67_13 | reverse complement strand
GAGTGGGACGACCACAACTGGTCGGAGTTATCACGCTCTCATGAAAGTCCCAAAGAGCAGCGCACAGACCCGAGTACCGTCCACCGTGACGGGAATGTTGCCTCCGGGAAATCTTAGACCGACTGAGACTCCCACGGAAGAAACCGCGCCGTTCACGGCGCGGAGGATGTCATACGTCGTACTTGTAGGTGGCTTCGTCGGGGTCGATACCAAAGTCCTCGGGGCCTTCCTCTGGCTCGTCGGGCTCGTCGTCGGCCTGGGCGTCTTTGAACGCCTCCCGGAGCCGCGGGGGCATCCGGAACCGGCCGGGTTCAATCGCTGAGGGGACGGCCTCGGGGGCGGTCGTCTCGCGCTTGTCGGTCAGCCGCGCCTCGAGCTGGGCTGGGAGCTGTTCCCGATCGATCCGCTCGAAGCCGAACTGCGCGAGGTACTCGGGGGCGTCGGTGAGTGCGTACACCACGTCGAACCCCTCGTCGGCGGCGGTCGTGAGCAGCCGCTCGATGACGTGTGCGCCGACGCCCTGGCCGCGCCAGGACTCGAGCACGCCGATGCTCGTCAGCTCGCAGAACTCGCCGGCGTCGGTCTTGTGGACTCGGACCCGACCGAACCCGGCCCGCTCGTCGTTTGTCTCCTCGACTGCGATCACGTAGTCTCGGGAGCGAAACGCCGTCTCGTCGAGTCCCATCTCCTCGATGTGATCGAGCAGCCAGACCTCGTCTCTGTTTTTCGCGTCCCGAACGTACATACAAACGGTTATGCGTCGCCGATATAAGCATTTACCGGGAGGCTGCTCTCCTCGACGGGCGAGACCGGTCGGAGGCGGAGCCAAACAGCTATGAGCCAGCCGACCCCTCACGGAGACATGAGCGGGCTGGACCAGACAGAGCGGATCGTCTACGAGCCGGACGAGCGGCTCCGCGAGGGGAGCAACGGAGCCCTACGACCGGGTCCGAGACGCTTCGGATGGCCCGCAGTTCACCGACTGGTACGTCGGCGGCCGGCTCAACATCGCACACAACACCCTCGACCGACACGCCCGCCACGACGCGGCGGCGCGCAACCGGGTGGCCTGCATCTGGGAGGGCGAACCTCACGAGAGCGCGGCCGTCGACGACTCAACCGAGCGCGATCCGACCGCCGAGCCGACCGAGGTCCGACAGGTCACCTACCAGGAGCTGCACCGGCAGGCAAACCGCGTCGCCAACGCCCTCACCGAGCGCGGCGTCGGCGTCGGAGACACCGTCGGCCTGTACATGCCGATGGTCCCGGAAATCATCGCGATCCTCTACGGAACGTTCAAAGTCGGCGCGATCGCGGTGCCGATCTTCTCCGGGTTCGGCGTCGACGCGACCGCTACCCGGATCGAGGACGCCGAGCCTTCCGTGCTGTTTACCGCGGACGGATTCTACCGCCGCGGCCGGGAGATCGAGCTGAAAGGCGACGCAGACGCCGCGATCGAGCGGGCCGGCCACGTCGAGCACACCATCGTCTACGACCGGCTGGGCGCCGATGTCAACTGGACCGACCGCGACGAGCCCTGGGGCGAGGCCGTTGGCGACCAGCCCGCGAGCTTCGAGACCCGATCCCTGCCCGCCGATCAGGAGTCGATGTTGCTGTACTCCTCGGGGACGACCGGGGAGCCGAAGGGAATCGTCCACACCCACGCCGGCGGCCTGGTCCAGCCTGCCAAGGAGCTGTACTTTTCGTTCGATCACCAGCCGTCGGACCGGTTCTTTTGGGTGTCGGATATCGGCTGGATGATGGGCCCGTGGACGCTGATCGGCACCCACGCCTTCGGCGGCACCGTCTTCATGTACGAGGGTGCGCCCGATTACCCCACGCCCGACCGGTACTGGGAGATGATCGACCGCCACGAGCTGTCGGTTTTCGGCGTTTCTCCGACCGCCGTTCGGGCGCTGCGAAAACGCGGGGAGGGATGGCTCGAGGGACACGACCTGTCCTCGCTGCGCTTGCTAGGCTCGACCGGCGAGCCCTGGGACCCCGAGTCCTGGCAGTGGTTCCACGAGACCGTCGGGAACGGCGAGGTACCGATCATGAACATCTCCGGGGGTACCGAGATCTTCGGCTGTTTCCTCCAGCCGCTGCCGACCCACTCGCTGAAACCCTGTACGCTGGGCGGTCCAGCCTTGGGTATGGACGTCGATATCGTCGACGCCCGCGGCGAGTCGATCGCCGAGACCGGCAAGCGGGGCTACCTGGTCGCGCGCTCCTCGGCCCCGTCGATGACCAAGTCGCTGTGGAGCGGCGACGAGCGGTACCTCGAGGAGTACTGGAGCCGGTTCGAGAACACCTGGGACCACGGCGACTGGGCCCAGCGCGACGACGACGGCTTCTGGTTCCTACACGGCCGGTCGGACGACGTGCTCAACGTCGCCGGCCGGAAGGTCGGCCCCGCGGAGGTCGAGGGTGCCCTGATCGACCACGAGGCGGTTTCCGCCGCCGCCGCAGTCGGCGCCGACGACGAGACCACCGGCACCGCGGTCGTCGCCTACGTCACCCTCGAGCCGGGCCACGGGGAGAGCGACGAGTTGCGCGAGCAGCTCCGCGAGCGGGTCGGCGCGGAACTGGGCAAGCCCTTCCGGCCCCGGGAGGTGCTGTTCGTCGATGAGTTCCCCAAGACCCAAAGCGGCAAGATCGTCCGCCGGCTGATCGCCGATGTCTACGCCGGCGACCAGCCCGGCGACCTTTCGAGCATCGAAAATCCCGACGCACTTGAGGAGATCGCCGCCGCGCGCTAACACACGGTCCCCGAGTTCGCGATTATCGGACTCAAAACGGGTGGATTCAGCACAAGATTCATGTGATGGTATCACATACCACAGGGTGAGGTGATGTCAGAATCTATCCGGTAACACCCGACCTTCGGTCCGATAGAACAGTTGACTCACCAACTAACACCCTTCTGCCGCCGATCGGCTCCGAAATTCGGAGCCATGTTTCCCGCGTCCAGACGCTGGTCCTGCCGGTGTCTCGACGGTAGCCTGTTCCGCCGCGTTTACATGTAGCCCAGATCGCGGAGCCGTTCCATCAGGTCTTCTTTGTCCTGGGCCCGGCCGGCCCGCTCGGTGGTCCCCTCGAGATTCTGGAGCCAGGCGGGCTCGTCGGTGGTCTTGTCGGTCGAGACCTCGGAGCCAAGCGACCGGTAGCCGGCAACGTACTTTGGCGAGACCGGGATGTCGGCCCACTCTAGTCCCGCCGGCAGGTCCGTCGCCGACCGGGGAACGTGTCCCTCGGGGAACTCCGGGACGGTCTCGGGGACGACGTACTGCCAGAAGGCGTCCCAGACGTCTCGTTCTGCGAACTGCAAGATTGAGTGGACCCGGTCGTGGGGCGGGTAGGTGTCGGGGTCGTGTCGCGGCGAGAAGAACGTCTCCCCCGCCCGGGCCTCCTGTTCGTCCCAGCGGACGCCCGAAAGCACGCCGTCGATCTCGTACTCGCGCAGGGCGTCGTTGAGCGCGACCGTCTTCAGGAGGTGGTTGCCGACGTAGGTGTCGAGCAGGTACGGGAAGGTGTCCTCCTCGTACTCGAGGATCTCCCGGACGTGGTGGCGGTTGTGCCCGTCAAGGGCCTCGACGGGGATCTCGTCGCCCGGGTCGAGGGCGTTTTCCTCGACGTACGCGCCGATGTCGTCGTTGCTAGCGTAATGCACATCGACGCCCCACTGCTCGGCCCAGCGGTCGACGAAGTCGTGGATCTCGTCGAAGTGCTGGAAGTGATCGATGAAAATCGCCGGGGGCACCTCGAAGCCGAACTCCGCTGCCACCTCGGTGACGAAATACAGCGTCAGCGTCGAGTCCTTGCCGCCGGTCCACATCACCGCCGGCTGCTCGTACTCCTCGAGCCCGCGGCGCGTGACGTCGATCGCCTGCTCGATTTTCCCCTCGAGGGTTGGATACTCGTCCGGCGACTCGCCCTCGCCGGCGTCGTACTCTACGTCGACATAGTCCGGAAACTGGGCCATACCTGAGCCGTGTTGGCCCGGCGACAAGACCATTTTCATTTCTCTCGCCGCCGGTGCCGCGGCTCGCAGACGCCCGGGTGACGAGTCCTAAGCAGGGCTGATTAGGCGATACTGCTGGCGTTCACTCGTTGAACAACTGCTGTACGCGACGGTAGATAGGTGCGCCCAGCCAGTCCCGTGACGCAGCCATTTTTTCCAACCTCTCTCTCGCTTCATCGTTCGTGAGGACGCCGCGTTTGACCAGTACTCGGAGGAGGAGTGGTGAGATGGCTACCTGTGCGTCGGTGAGCTGTTGGAGCTCGGGGAGTGCGCAAAGATCGTCGGTACTGAGAAAGTCAGCCTCGCGTCGTTGGACGATCTGGATGCAGGTGGCTTCGCCCGTGTCAATCCGCGAGGTTCGGAGCTCGGGGTCGTCGACCGCATCGATGGTAATATAGCGTGTCCTAGCGAGGACGTGGTCGGCAGCTGTGCCGTGGACATCGTCATACTCCGCTGTGGTGCGTAGTTTGTCGACGACGTGCTGTGTCGTGTGGATGTCGTACTCCGTGAGGACGGAGTCGAGAACATCGGCGATGGTAAGAGAACTGAAGGCGCTCGTATCGACGACGATCACCGTTACTCCAGCTCTGCCAACTCGTCAGCCAGTTTCTCGCCTTCGTCAAGCAGTTTTTTGAGGCCCGGACGGATTCAGCATCTTGCCGCCCGATGAACTCCTGTAGCGTCTCGAACCCGACCCCGTCGTCCAAGTACAGCTCGATTACGTCCTCTCTGAACGCTTCCTTGTCTTCGATTTCATCGAGGTACTCGCGAAGTGCCTCTGTCACGATATCGGTCCGGTTCCTGTGTGTGATCTTGGCTGCGATATCAGCCTTCTCGATCAGGTCTTCGGGGATGCGGAAGTTGACGCGTGGTGCCCATCGGTGGACCCTTCCTCTGTACATACATTGTCTTCACGTACTGATAAGGGTAACACAGGTAGCAAGCCAGCTACTTCCTCGAGACAGTTCATCCGGGTTTTCGCAGTGCTGTGGCTGTAGCCTTCGGCTTTGTCCGGGTTTTAGCTTCTGCGGTGAGGGCGCTAATCCCTCTTCATCCACGGAGCGACCGGAGGGAGCGGAGTATGGAGGGGATACAGCGCCGCACGGTTCGCAGACACGTTCTTCGCCACATTTACCACCTCTGGCGGTCGAACAAAGTAGGACGATGCTCGCCACGTCTCCGGCGGTGTTCAAGCGCGACACAAAGCGCGCACCGTCGGTTGTGGCCGAGTGTCCAATCAGTCGGAGTGGGACACTCCGAACCGCCCGTGAAGGGAAGCCGCCTGGGGAGTCTGGAACCGCTGTGTCCAGGCCGGATGCAAGTCCCGACACAGAACCAGGAAGCCCCGACCGCAACAAGCGAGGGCCAGGCAGGCCCG
>PXQL01000064.1:2567-11152 GCA_003021335.1 Halobacteriales archaeon QH_10_67_13 | reverse complement strand
GAGACACTTAGAACGGATCCGGCAGCTCCAGGACCGGACCGGTGCGATCACCGAGTTCGTGCCTCTCTCCTTTGTCCACGCGAACACGCCGCTGTACGACCGGGGCATGGTCGAGGGGGGCGCCACGACCGACGAGGACGAGCTGATGATCGCCGTCTCGCGGCTCTTCTTGGACAACGTCGAGCACGTCCAGTCCTCGTGGGTGAAATACGGCGACCAACAGGGGCTGAAGATGCTCTTCTGCGGGGCCGACGATTTCATGGGGACGATCCTCTCCGAAGAGATCACTAAGCGGGCCGGCGGCGGGTTCGGCGAGGCCCGCTCGTTCGACGAGTACGTCGAGATGATCACGGCGATCGGCCGCGTGCCCGTCGAGCGCTCGACGGACTACGAGCGCCGCCGCCGGATCGACCCGGACGATCCGCCCTTCGGCCCGCGGCTTGGGCCGCGCGCGGACGGCACACCGCTGGTTGAGGCCGAGCGCCGCTGATCTCGAGTGAGAGTGCGGTCGGCGATTCGGGCTCACATAACCGACAGCGGCAACATCAATCCGGCTCCGACTGCAAGCCCGGCAAGCAGTTCCGGATAGCCACCCGAGGACAGCTCGCGGCCGGACTCGAGGGCCTCGGGGACGAACTCGGTCGCCACCAGATACACCATCGCGCCGGCCGCGAACCCGAATCCGATCGGAAGGAAGTCCCTAGCGACCCGAACGAACGCAAACGCGATCACCGCCCCGATCGGCTGCGGGAGACTCGAAAACACCGACCACCAGACCATCCGCCACTTCGAGACGCCCATCGCTCGCAGCGGGATCGAGATCGCGGTTCCCTCCGGAACGTTATGGATCGAGATCGCGATCGTCATGAACACCGCGAGCGCCGGCACGCTCAGCCCGAACAGCCCGATCCCGGCCTCGAGCCCGAGGTCGGCAAACGAGACTCCGACGGCGATTCCTTCCGGAAAACTGTGAACCGTCAGGACCCCGAGGATGAGCAACAGCGTCCCGAAGTCAGCCTGTTCGTACCGTCGGGGGTTGGTATCGACGTCGGACAGCAGGAAACTCGAGACCGCCACCAGCGCCACCCCGGCGGCGGCACCCACCACGATCTCAGCCGGTGTGCCCGCCGTCAGGCCCTCCTCGACGAGACCGAACAGCGAGGCGGCGACCATGACTCCGGAGGCGAATCCCCAGAGGACAACGTTCTGACGGGTGCTGATCTCCTCGATTAGAAAGAACGGAAGCGCCCCGATGCCGGTCGCAAGTGCCGTGACCAGCCCCGCGAGAAAGACGAGCACGAGGCTCTCGAGAGCGACCATCGACGAGGGCAGTTATCCCCAACGAGAGAAGTGCCTACCGAAGTTGGCCGGGTGCCGCGGCCGGAGGCCCCGCGGAGAGTGCCCGCCGGTAACGTCGGCCGGCCCGGTCCTCGGCCCCGATCGCCGTCTGAATCCGCTCGGAGAGCCAGTCCCGGGTCGAGTCGGCCGGAACGCCCTCGAAGGAGTCAGACCGGAGCGACCCCGGGAGATACCGCTCGTAGACCGGCAGTCGCTCGGTGAGCGTGGCGTCGCCGCTCGCAGCCACCTCCCTGAGTTCCTCGACGGCCGGCCAGGCGTGCTCGGGGTTGATGTGATCGTCGGTGACCGGCGAGACGCCGCCCAGATCGTCGACGCCACAGTCGAGCAGCTCCTGGGCCGGCGCGAGGTTCGGCGGCACCTGGACCGACACCTCGGGCGGGAGCGCGGCCCTGGCCATCGCCGTCGCCTGCCGGAGCGTCTCGACCGAGGGCGAGCCCCCGCGCCAGCGGTCGTTCTCGACGACGGGCTGGACGAGCACCTCCTGGACGTGGCCGTACCGCTCGTGCAGCGCCCGGATCGCGAGGAGACTCTCCGCCCGGTCGCGCCAGCCCTCGCCGATGCCGACCAGGATGCCCGTCGTGAACGGCACCGCAAGCTCGCCGGCGGTCCGGATCGTCGCCAGGCGCTGTCCCGGGGACTTACTGCGGGGGCCGGCGTGGGCCCGCACGTCGGCGGTCGTCTCGAGCATCACGCCCATGCTCGCGTTGACATCCGCGACCCGACGCATCTGCGCGGGGGTCTGATCGCCCGGGTTGGCGTGGGGCAACAGGCCCTCCTCAAGGGCGATCTCGCAGGCTTGCCGGAGGTACGCGTGAATCGAGTCGTGGCCCCACCGATCGAGCTGGTCGTGGACGGCGGTGTAGCGATCGTCGGGATCGTCGCCGAAGGTAAACAGCGCCTCGGTGCCGGGCGGGTCGTAGTAGGTGCAGTATGTACAGGTGTACCGGCAGGCGGTCGTCAGCGGCACGAACACGTTTCGGGAGAAGGTGAGCCGGTCGGCGGCGTCGACGTCGTCCGGGCCGACCAAGAGCAGCTCCTCGACAGCCGTCTCCGCGAGCTCAATGTCGATGTCGTATTTTTCGGCCCCGGGAAACACGGTCAGTACTACGACCGAACGCCTAAATCCCTCACGGACCCGACTCCGTCTCCGAGCGCTCGAGCTCGATCCGACGCTCGCCCGCCCCGGTGATCGCGAAGCCAGCCTCCCGCAGCCACGCCGTCGCCTCGCCCTTGCCGTGTAACAGGAGCTCCGGGAGGTCGCCCGGATCGTCGATGTCGACGGACAGACGGTAGGAGTCGACGGTCTCGACGGTTGCGCCGAGCTCGCGGGCCCGCTCGCGGTGATCGCGGTAGGAGACGCCGTGATAATCGACGCGAAAGTCCGGGTGATCGACGACGAGTGCGTTCGTTCCGCCGCCGATCCCCGGCGCGATCGCCACGTCGGCCACCCGGCCGGCGTCGAACAGTCGCTCGAGTGCCGCCGGCGCGACCAGCCCGAGATCCGCCATGACGACGGCGACCGGACCGTCAGCCTCGGAAAGCGCGGCGTTGACCGCCTGGGTCAGGGGGCGCTCGTCGATCTCGACGGACACCGAGACCTCGACCGGGGCGGTCGCGAGCACCGTCGGCTCCTGGGGAGTCTCGGCCAGCGCGGCGAGGACGTCCGCGAGCAGCCCCTCGGCGAAGGCGTGTCGCTCGGACTCGGAAAGCACGGGCGAAAGTCGGGTCTTCGGCCGTCGGGCGTCGAACGGAACGAGAACGCGCATCCGCTACTGCAGCTTATGCGTGTCCTGCTGGCGCTGGGAGTACACGTAGTAGCCGCCGCCGATCAAAGCGGCGACAATCAAGACGCCACCGCCGATCAGGAGCAGCTGCGAGCGCTGCTCGGAGCTCTCGGCGTCGTCGATGACGTTCTCGGCCTGAGTGATCGCTTGTTCGAAGCTCCCCGAGTCGTACAGCTCGATCGCGGCCCGGATGTCGTCGTCGTCCTCGCCGGCGGCCTCGACAGCCTCGTCGATGCGCTCGCGGGCGGTCTGGCTCTCGGTGGTAAACCGGTCGACCGCTACCGAGTCAACCGGGCCGTTGTTTTGCGTGACACTCAGGGCCGTGAACTGCTCGTTTTCGGGGTCCTCGTAGCTGAACTCGCCGGGTCCGCCCTCGCCGATCTGTGGCACCTCGCCGGAGGCGGTGATGGTGATCTCGTCGTAGCCGTCCTCGGCGGTGACCGTCAGCTCGGGGTTCTCGCCGGAGGCGCTGTCGGTGTTCGCGGGCCCGTCCGCGGTAATGGTGACCGACCCGTCGACGAACTCCGTCGAGGCGCCGATGGTGTACTCGTCTGGCTCGCCGTCGAACGGTTCCTCGATCACGACCTCGACCTCGGCCTGGGAGCCGACCTCGAGCTCATCGTCCGCGGTGACGTCTGCGAACTCGAGTCCGGCGACCGTCCCGGCCATTCCGAGCGCCGCGACGATCAACAGTCCAGCGAGAAGGGGTTTAGAAGAGCGGATCCAACTCATCTTCGTCATCTTCGACCAAGGTGTCTAAATTCTCTTCGCTCTCCTCTTGAATTTCGTCGATGTTCTCTTGAGCTTCGATCGCGACCTGCTGGAGTTCCTTGATCCGGGGGACGTTGTGGACGCCCGACAGGAGCACGGCCGCGGCGACGTTCGGCTCGTCGATCGGGTAATCGCCTCCTCGAACCTCCATGCTGCCGGTCTGTTCTTCGAGCCACTTGCGCCCGCGCTCGATACCCTTCCGGTTGAGATGTTCCGAGGGTCCGGAGACCACGAGCAGCGCCCGCTCTGCGCCCTCGATCTCGCAGGGCAGCGTGAGCCGCCCCAGGGCTGCCTTCCGCACGAGCGAGGTGATCCGGTTTGTCGTGTTCGCCGAGGCTATCTCATCGTCGTCGCCGCTCTTGAACCGGGAGAGCAACCCGCCGGAGTTGCCGAGCTCGACGGACTCGGCGTCGTAGCCGACCGTCGAGACGCCGCCGCCGGCGAGGGTATTGATTACCTCCGAGGAGTCGACGACGCTCTCTGCGACGTCGTCGCCGACGCCGACCTCGCCGGCGCCGAAGAGCACGCCGAACCGGCGGACGATCTCGTCGTTGATCTCCTCGTAGCCGCTCTCGACGGACTCGCCGGTCTTGCGCCAGGCGTCGTTGTCGAACACGAGCAGGTTGTCGACCTCGCGGACGAACGTCTGGAACGACCGGGCGGCGTTGAGCGTGTAGATACCACCCTCGTCGCTGCCCGGGAGGACGCCCAACCCGTAGACCGGCTCGGTGTAGATGCGCTTGAGGTGTTTCGCGAGCACCGGCGAGCCACCCGAGCCGGTGCCGCCGCCGAGCCCGGCGACGATCAGGAAAGCGTCGACCTCGTGGACCGGGATCGAGTCGATCGCCCCCTGGATCTCGCCGATGTCCTCCTCGGCGATCTCCGCGCCCAGCTCGTTGTCCGCCCCGACGCCGTGGCCTTTGACCCGAGCCTGACCGATCAGCACCCGATTGTTCTCCGGCACGTGTTCGAGCCCGAGTAGATCCGCCTTCGCCGTGTTGACCGCTGCCGCAGACCGGACGATCCCGCTATCTGTCCGCTTGTCGTACTCGATGAACTTATCAACGATCTTCCCGCCGGCCTGCCCGAAGCCGATCATCGCGAGTTTCATATCTTTGCCTTAAATACAGATCAGCCCTATCGGACAAATAAGTGTTTTGTCCGGGAGACTACGGTGTCCATCGGGTGTCCGACGCTCACCGGTCAAGATACTCCCGGACCGTCGTCAGCTCCGCGGGAGGGCGTCCGAGCCGCTCGACGGCGTTATCATCGGTCGTGTTGTCGAGCCGCAACGCCCGGTACTGGTCGCTCCCCAGCGGAAGCCCGGGCACCGCGTCGGCGAGTTTCAGCCCGGCGCCGGCCAGCCCCATCGGAACCGACACCACGGTCGGCGGGCGTCCCTCGCGGCCGCGGACGAGCCGCGCGAGTTCCGCCAGCGAGAGCGTCTCAGGACCGCCGATCTCGTAGGTCTGGCCGGCGTGGTCAGGCGCCAGCGCGGCGACGATCAGGGCAGCCATGTCCGAGACGTGGATCGGCTGGAACCGGGTCTCGCCCCCGCCCGGAAGCGGCGCGATCACCGGGGGCGTCACCCGGCGGAGGAAGGAGAGAAACTCGCCGCCGTCGCCGAACACCACCGACGGCCGCGACCGGCGCGTTTACGTGCGCCGGGTGCTGAACGCGGGTGTGCTCGTTACCCTCGAAGGGCTCGACGGGAGCGGAAAGACGAGCTGCATCGGGGCGCTCAAGGCGTCTCCGTCGATCCCGGCAGCCACCTACACTCGCGAGCCGACCCACACGTGGTACGGCGAGGCAGTCAGGCGCTCGCTCAACGACGACGACGCCGACCCGCTCGCGGAACTGTTCCTGTACACGGCCGACCACGCCGCACACCTCGCCGACGTGATCCGGCCGGCGCTGGATCGGGGGGAGCTTGTCGTCTCCGACCGGTACTCGGACTCGCGGTACGCCTACCAGGGGGCGAGTCTCGCCGATCGGTTCGAGACCCCGGTGGAGTTCGTCCGGGAGCTGCACCGCCCCTGGACTCGCCCGCCGGACGTAACCGTGTACCTCGACATCGATCCCGAGACGGCAGCCGAGCGAAGCGGCGCGACCAACAAGTTCGAGCGGGTCAGCCACCTCGAGCGGGTCCGGGAGAACTACGAGCGGCTCCTCGCCGCCGAGCCCGACCGGTTCGTCCGGGTCGACGCGACCGAGCCCGAAGAGACCGTCGTAGAACGGGTCGTCGAGGCTGTCGCCCAGCTGACGGCCGGCGAGTGATCGGTGAGAGTGATGCCGGGTCAGTCGATGCCGCTCTCGAGGTTCTCGAGCAGCTTTCCGACGAACAGCCCAAGTCGGGGAGAGACCTCGACGGTCGCGTCCGCAGCCGAGGTGTCTTTCGCCCCGGAGTTTCCCGGGGATCCGGCGGGGCCGGCCGCGTCGTCGGTCGTCGGGCGAGCGGTTGCCGGCTGTGCGGCCAGCGTTTCGACGAACCGCTGGGAGTGGGTCATCGCGTGGATCATGTCGACGATGTCGACAGTGAGCCCGGCGTCCTCGGTGTCGAGTTCGGGGTGGCGATCGACGACCGCATCGGAGTACGAGATCATCCAGGAGGGACCACCGAGGAGCTCGATCACAGCGTCAACGCTCCCGACGGCGAGCGGCCCGTCAGGAGAGCCTACGTAGATCGTTCCGTCCTCGACGTAGGTCTCGAACCGCGGCGTGTCACTCATACTGATCGGAAAGCCCGGCGGAACGTACGGTCTGGGCCCGTGAAGCGCCCCCGAGACGGGGCCGGCCTCGCCGCCAACACCCTCCGCCGCTGAGAGGGGGTCCGCGCCGACGGTCGCACGGCCGGCGGCCTCGCCGCTCGTGGGATACGAGCGAAACGATCGAGTTCCCATACGAAGCTCGCGGACGGCCTCCGGGACGAGCTCGACCCGGAGGTGCTGCAGGTCGTACCGGACGATGTGTCCCCGGCGCGCGTCGCGGATCGCGACCACCGGCTGTCCCTCGTCGATACACCGCTGCCAGATCCGGTCGCGCTCCGCCGCCGAGCGATAGACCGGGACGTGCTGTGGGGCGAGTTGATTCATGTGTTATGTTGGCCCGAACAAGTATGTGCCTGTCGGAGCTACCGGACCGCTGCGGTCGCCTCGGCCATGACATCGAGGGCCTCCCGCAGCGTCTCGGTATCCGTGGCATACGAGATCCTCGCGTGGCCGGCGCCGCCCGCGCCGAAGGCCTCGCCGGGGACGACCACGACCCCCCGGTCGAGAACCGCCTCGACCCAGCCCTCCGGCACCGCCGGCATCGCGTAAAAAGCCCCCTGCGGTCGCGGACACGTGAGTCCCATTGACTCCAGTCCGTCGAGGACGATGTCCCGGCGCCGCTCGAAGGTCTCTCGCATCTCCGCGACCGGCGCCTGCGGCCCGGAGAGGGCCGCTTCGGCGGCGTACTGGGCGGGGGCGCTCGCACACGCCTGGATGTACTGGTGAACCCGGAGCATCCGCTCGATGCGCTCCTCGGCGGCGGTCACCCACCCCAGCCGCCAGCCGGTCATCGAGTAGGTCTTCGAGCAGGCGTTGACCACGATCACGCCGTCGCCGGTCGCGAACTCCGCCGGCGAGCGGTGTTCGCCATCGAAGAGCATCCGCTCGTAGACCTCGTCGGAGAGACAGACAACGTCGTGTTCGTCGGCGATCCGGGCGAACTCACGCATGTCGGCGGGCGACTGGACCGCGCCGGTGGGGTTGCCCGGACTGTTGACCACGAACACGGCCGTGTCCTCGGTGATCGCCGCCTCGACGGCGGCGGGATCGAGCGTGAGATCGTCCCGAAGTTCGATCGGGACCGGTTCCCCGCCGGCGACGTGTGTCAGCGCCTCGTAGGCGACAAATCCCGGGTCAGGAACGAGCACCTCGTCGCCGGGGTCGACATGGGCCTCCATCGCCAGGTGCAGAGCCTCGCTGCCTCCGGCCGTGGCGATGACGTTCTCCGGGTCGACCGCGAGGTCGTTGTCCCGGGCGTGTTTGTCCGCGATCGCCGCCCGGAGGGACTCGGTCCCCCTGTTCGAGGTGTAGGCGTCGGCCTCGCCGGCCTCGATTGCCTCGACGGCCGCCCGCCGAGCGTGTGTCGGCGTCGGGAAATCGGGCTGGCCGAGTCCGAGGTTGATCGCGTCCTCGCCCGCGGCCTCGAAGACCTCGCGGATGCCGCTGATCGAAACCTGCTCGACGCGGCGTGCGAACCGTGTCATACCGACTTGCCGTGGCGCGCGGACCTAACCCTGACGCTCGCCACATCAGGGAGTCGGCAACGGTTTGAGTCTCCGGGACCGACCCGCAGGCATGGAGGTGCTGTCGGGGATCGAGCTGCGCGACCGGGCGGCACTGATCGGGGACACACTCGTTCTCGCCGATCCCCACCTGGGACGGACCGAGACGGCGGTTGAGCTGCCGGTCGGCGCCGGCGAGGACATGCGCGACCGTCTCGCCGGGCTGCTCGACCGGTTCGACCCGTCGACGGTCGTGATCGCCGGGGACCTGCTTCACTCCTTCGAGGGGGTTCCACGGGGCGTCACCCGGACCCTCGGGGCGCTCCGGGGGACCGTCCGGGCGGCTGACGCCGAGCTAATCGTGCTGCCCGGGAACCACGACACGCTGCTCGAGGCCATCT
>PXQL01000064.1:0-2498 GCA_003021335.1 Halobacteriales archaeon QH_10_67_13 | reverse complement strand
GCGGACGTGCTCGTCGTGCCGACGTTCAACCGCATGATCGCGGGCGTACCGGTCAACGACGTGACCGGCGGGGCGTTCATGTCGCCGCTGTTGCCGGCCGCCGGGCAGCTGTCGCCGGTGGTCCGGGACGAGTCCGCCGAGGAGACTCTCGTTTTCCCACCGCTGGAAGAGTTCCGTCACCACCTTTGAATCACACGAACGCCAGGACGGCCGCGCCGGTCGCGGCGACGGCGACGGCCAACACGAGCCCGAAGACCGGCTTGCTCCAGGCCAGCACCGTCTTGCCGTCGAGGGGCCCGGCCGGGAGCATATTAAATGCCGCCAGGAAGGCGTTGACGAGCACGCCCCACCGGCCGATCTCACCGGCCAGTCCGGGGGCGAGCGCGAGCGGGGCGAACGCGACGACCAGTCCGAGGTTCGTCACCGGGCCGGCGACCGCGACGAGCCCGCGCTCGCGGACGCCGATCCGACCGCGGTGATAGACCGCGCCGGGGGCGGCGAACAGAAAGCCCGCGAGCCCCGAGGCGATCGCGAACCCCAACATCGGGTAACTGGCCCGAAAGCCCGCGACCTGTCCGAACCGGACCGCGGTGATCTTGTGTGCGAGTTCGTGCAACAGGAATCCGGTTCCGACTGCGAGGAGACTCACTAAGAGTGTCGGTCCTAGCCCGCGGAGGTCGGCGACGCTCTCGATCGACGCGGGTGTCTCGAGAAAGAGGGTAAACGCGACCGCAAGCGCGAGCCAGGCCGCCCCGAGGTCGAGCAGCTCCCGTCGCTCGAAGGCGACCCCGCCGACGGTGATCGCGCCGGAGCGTCGAGCCCGCGACCCGCGCCGGCCATCCCGCCGATATCGGCCGCGAACCAGGGGAGTACAACCGTCGCGAAGAGCACGCTCGCGATGAAACTCCCGACGTTGGTCATCCCGACGATCAACAGCAGCCGAAAGAGCGGCACCTCGTCGCGCATCCGGCCGACAAGCCGGAGCAGCGGCGTCTCGTCGTCTTTGAGCATCTCGTTGAGCCGGCCGATGTCGGCGACGTTGACCGAGGTGTACCGCAGCTCCACGTAGCCGGCGAACCAGCCCGGCGCGAGCAGCGGGTTGACGCTCGTGAGCCAGGCGACGGCGCCGCCGACGCCGGCACTTGCCCAGTGGGCGCCTGCCAGCCGCGCCAGCCCGGCAGCGATGACGCCGTTTATCAGAAACCAGGCGAGAAACAACGTTAGCAGGAACTGCGAGCGCACGCCGGCCATCGCCAGCAGGAGGAAAAAGACCAGAAAGCCGACCGTGAACGCGTACCCGATCGTCTTGTACAGCACCGACCGGAGGCGGCTCCGGCTGGGCTCGCCGGCCAGCGACTCCTGCGGGGGAAGGGTCGATGGATCGACGAGGTACCGCTCGATACCTTCGCGGTGGCCGGCGCCGACGACGGCGACGACGTGATAGCCCGCCTCTCGGAGCGCGAGCAGCCGGTAGGCGATGTAGGCGTCCCGTTCGTCGATCAGCGCCTCGGCCCCGCCCGGGGAGAACCGCCGGAACTCCTCGATCATCGCCGTGACGACATCGGCGTCGGTCAGCCGCTCAACGTCGACATCAAGCTGTTCCTGCGAACCGGCCGCCCGCGAGAGTACGGTCCCGATCGGAACCGCGATGAGTAAGGCGATCACGGTCGCGATCAGGAGACTGTCGAACAGTCCCGCGACCGTGCCGGCAAGCGCGATTCCGAAAAAGTAGCCGATCCCGAGCGCGACCTGCCAGGGCCCACCCGCCGATACCGACAGGGCGGCGACCACCGACAGCTTCTCCCGGAGGCCCATCCCAGACCAGAGCCGGCGGACGGTCACTTGGATGTCCCGGTCGACCAGGGCGAGGCCGGCACCCTGACGCTCGGCGGCCTCGACGGCCGCGAGCATGTCCGCGCCCGGCTCGACATCGAAGCGGTCGCTGAGCCGCGCCTGGACGTAGGAAAGCAACCAGTAGGCCAGCAGCTGGTAGACGGTTCGTCCGGCGATGAGGTCGTCGGCGTCGAGGTCCTCGGGCGTCTCGCCTTTGAGCCGTCGGTACCGGGACTGGTCAAGCTCGACGGCGACGACATCCGGCTGTTCGGCCTCGATTGTCGCCTCGACTTCCTCGACGCTGTCCTGGGAAACGTGTGCGGTGCCGACGAGCGTAACAGAGCCCTCTCCCGACCGGCGCTGGGGCTCAACGGCGGTCTCCTCGGGTGCGAGCGCGTCGTCGCCCCCGGCTGTCATCGACCCGAGGTTGTGCGTCCCGGGGTTTACTTGTGTCGAAGGCCGGCGGCGCGTGCGGCGTATTTCCGGGATAGGGTCAGGGACCGGCGGGCCGGATCAGTAGAAGGTCTTGGTGGCCTGCTCGTCGGGCGCACCGGTCGGCTCGGTGCCGTCGAAGCGCTCCTCAAGTCGTTCGTACTCCTCGCGGGTCTCGGGGTCGACGCTCGGGCCGACTTCATCTAAGGCCTGCTCGAAGTGCTCTGAGGTCA
>PXQL01000063.1 GCA_003021335.1 Halobacteriales archaeon QH_10_67_13 | reverse complement strand
GAGCAGCCACCGCGCGCCGAACACCGACTTCCCCGAACCGTAGCCCGCCAGGAACGCGACGACGTCGTGGTCCCCACTCTCGACGGCCTCAAGCGTCTCCCGGTAGGCACTCGAGGATGCGATCCCGGGCGTGTAATCGAGCCCGACGGCGGTGACCGCGTCGGCGCTCGCGCTCAACAGCGCCCGCGTGGTCTCGGTGAGCTGATCCGAGAGCACGGCGGTGCTCAGGGCCGTAAACACCACTGGCGGCTCCCGGACGAGCCGGATCGGAAACTCGCCGGGACTCGCGGTCGCCGCGGCCACGTTCTCGTGGTCGTGTATCGTCCGTCGCTCGCGCGGGGCGACCGCCGGCTCGGAGAACCGGATCCCCTGGCGCCCGTGATCCGCCCACGCGATCTCTGTCTCGACGCCGGCGCCGCGCAGCTCGCCGACGATCCGGCGACCGAGCGGCGTCTCAGGGAGCTTCGAGAGCCAGACGGCCTCTGCCCCCAGCTGTGCGGCGGCCACCGCCGCGGTGCTCTCGGTACCGCTTGCGTGGACCGCCATCTCCTCAGCCCGAACAAGGCGACCTCGCTCGGAGGGCGACAGCTGAAGGGCCGTTTCGCCGAAGGTCGTAATATCCGTCATGATCGACAGTTCGAGGCCGATCACATTAGTCTCGGGGGACGATCGGCCGGCATACGCCGGCCGCTCGCCTACCGATCTATTTTGGCCTCGTCGGGCACGCCCGTGGGCTCGGTCTCGATCGCCACGCGATCGGGGTCGACGCCCAGGCGGGCGAACTGGGTCCGGAGGTGGCGCTCGGCCGCTACGAGCGCGGCTTTCCTGCGCTCGAACCCCCGCGGGAGCGGCGACTCGAAGGCGATCCGGAGCTCGCGGTCGTCGATCCGCTGGCGCTGACCGCCGGTCTCGACCTCGTAGAACTCGTCACAGATCCAGGTGTACGCGGCACCGTCGTCCGGCGATCCGTTGAACGTCGGCGGCTCCTCGTCGGGCTCGTAGATCGTGCCGGTCAGAGCCGTGCCGCCGGCGCTGCCGCAGACAAGTATCATACACTCTGGTACGGTCCCGGCAGGCATAAGCCCACCCCAAACGGGTTAGTGTGACCGCCTCATTGGTACCGCCATGTCCAATCTCGAAGACTTCACCGAGTTCGGCGGCGGGTCCAACGACGAGGACGACGAGTCCGCGACACCCGGCGGTGGGCCCGACGGCGACCGGCTGGAGTCATTCGACGCGACGCCGACCGGCCGAGATACCGGCATCGGCGTGCTGTCGGCCGCCTCGGGGCTGCGGGTGAGCGAGGACAGCGAGGATACCCGGATCCGGGCCTACGTCACCGTCGACGGCCGCAGCCGGGTCCGGATCGGGAGCTACCTGATTGCCCCCTATCCCGACGGCGAGCGGCTGTTCTGCCGGATAACCGGCCTCGAGTACAGCCAGGAGTACCGCGCCGACGACGCGACCGAGATCCACGCCCGCCGGGCGATGCGCTCTGAGGGGATCGACGAGCAGGATTTCAAGCTGCTCGCGACGCTCGAACCGGTCGCGGTGCTGTACGAGGACGACAGCGAGCTCAGACGCCGCATGACCGACCGCGTACCGAAACCCGAGACCGTCGTCAGCCGGGCCGAACAGAAAGCCGAGATCAAGACGGGACTGAAGATCCCTGCGGATGGGGTGTTCCTGGGTCGGCTCGCGGTCGGCGGCGAGGCGGTCCGGACCGCGGCGGAGCCGCCGACGATTGACTACCGGCTCAACGACGACTACGACGGCGGCGATCCGCTCGTGTTCCGCCACACGCTGATCGCCGGCGGGACCGGCTCCGGGAAGACCCACCTCGCGAAAAACATCCTCCGACAGTATCTCGCGCCCGAGCGATCCTACCGCGTCGAGACCGGCGGTAACCGGTCGCTCCGGCCGGCGGCCGTACAGTTCGACCCCCAAGACGAGTACGCACAGATGCACGACGACGGCGAGTACGGCCCCGACCGCGCCCGCGAGTTCGACCGCGAGGGAGTCGCCCACGGCGGCCACGAGGACACGCTGGCCTTCGTCCCGAAGGTCGGCTCGGCCAGTTACGCGGCCAGCCACCACGACGCCGAGCAGGTGCCATTTACCATCCCCTTCGAGATGGTCCACACGAACCCGTGGCTGATCGCCGGCAGCGGGCTCAACGATAACCAGTACAACGCCCTGGTAAACGTCCTCCTCCGGCGGTTCCGGCGCGAGTCGGGCAGCGGCTACGACGCCTTCCGATCTTTCCTGGACGATCCGGCCCTGCGGGAGGAACTCCACGAGTCCGGTGCCGTCCACGAGGCCACCTTCGACGCGGTCAAGCGCCGCGTCCGCGGGTTCGGGTCGGTCTTCGATCAAGACGCCCCGCCGATCACCGACCGGATCGCGCAGTTCGTCCGTCCCGGCGGGCTCTCGGTCGTGCCGACCTACCACATCGGTCGGCGCCGCCACGCAGAGACGGTGGTGCTCGCGTTAGCCTCGCTTCTGGTCGATCAGAAACTCTCGAACGATCCCGACCACGAGCGGATCAAGGAGACGCCGCTGATCGTCGGGATGGACGAGGCACACAACTTCCTCACCGACGCCGACAGCGTCCAGGCGAGACGGGTCATCGGGAAGTTCACCGAGGCCGCCAAACAGGGGCGCAAGGAGCGCCTCGGGCTCTTTTTGATCACCCAGGATCCCCAGGACATCGCCGATCCGGTCTCGAAACAGATCAACACGACCGTCGTGCTAAACCTGGGCGACGAGGACGCCATCTCGGCGGTCAACGTCCCGGCGAATCTCGAGTCGAAGATCCCCTACATGGAGAAAGGCCAGATGGTCGTTCACTCACCGGATAACTCCGAACCCGTCGAGCTGATCGGCCTCGAACGCTGTCTCACCCGCCACGGCCGGAGCTGACGACCCGAGAAGCTCACCGCTACACCCTCCTGAGGAGTCCCCCGCCCGAACACTCAAGCGCCGGGGCGGGCAACCGCCGGTATGAGCACCGACGGCACCCGAGTGCTGGTGCCGGTCGACGACTCCGACCACGCCCAGCGCGCGGCGGATCTGGCGGCGGAGCTGTTTCCCGGCGGGACGCTCGTGTTGCTCCACGTGGTCAACCCGACAGAGGTCGGGTTCGGCGCGGAGGCGGCGATCCCGACATTCCCCGAGGGCTGGTACGAAGAGACCGTCGAGCACGCCGAGCGGATCTTCGAGACGATCGGGGCAACCGTTGACGCCAACACCGACACCGAGGTGGAGGTGGGCCAGCCGACCCGGACCATCGTCGAGTACGCCGACGGCGCCGACATCGATCACATCGTCATGGGCAGTCACGGCCGCAAGGGCGTCTCGCGGGTGCTGCTCGGGAGCGTCGCCGAGTCGGTGATGCGGCGCGCTTCCGTCCCGGTTACCGTCGTCCGGTGAGCCCGTCGAAAAAGGCGGCCGTTCCGGGGAGTTCGTCGGCCTCGTCGGGGAGCTCGGCGAACCAGCCGACCTCGTGTGCGCCGTCTTCCGGGACGGGCAGTTCCACCGGCTCGGTTCCCGCGTTGAGGCGACCGGTGAAAGTAACGAACGTCCGCGAAGCCGTCCGATCGCTCTCATCGGACCGAACGGTAATCTCCCGAACGGTGACGACTCGCTCGAGTTCGATCGGGCCGACGGCCGCCCGAACCTGCTCGCGAAGCGCCGCGACGTAGTCCTCGCCGTCGCCGACGGTTACAACGGGGAACTTCCAGGAACAGGTCTCCGTCAGCCGGCGCAACAGGAGCTTCCCGTCGGACTCGACGGCGACTGCGGCCATGTCATCGAGCGCGGCGACCCGTTTGACGACTTCTGCTGGGAGGTCGTTTGTTTCGCGGCCGAAATCGACGGCTCGGTCCGCGAGCGTTTCGGGATCGGTCAGTGGCGTGACCTCGAACATGGGGACGCCGTGGGGTGTCTCTGTGCTCATCGTTGCAAACATCCGCAGGCCGCATCTCGATCGACGGCGCCGATCGACGACGGGACCGTGCGAACAACGAACCAATCGACGGCGGACTGACAAAAGAGAATTATGAGTCAGGTACAGGAGTACACGTCCGACGGTGCGGGGAGGGGACGGATCTTTTTAACTGCTGCGTGACGCGCCGAGGTCCCGGCCGGGCGACGATCCACCCGCGTCGAAAGCTGCAGGCTCAGAAGATGCTCGCCTGTTCGTACACGGAGAGTCCCTCGCTCGTGATCTCGTAGGGTTTCTGTGCTCGAGAGTGGTTTGTGTTCCGGATTTTCTGGATCTCGACGGCCAGTCGGGTCTCCTGGCCCTCGCCGCGGACGTACTGGAGAATGAAGACCCCGTCGGTCAGGTACTCGATGATTCCGTTGCGCGAGGCGTAGGGCGTGGACTCGCTCGCCTCGCTGGTGACGAAGGTCGTGACGCCGATCTGTTTAAGTGCTCGAGTGAAATCGAGCACCTCGGTCCGGCGCTTGGCTTGGTTGTCGTACATCATCTCCAAGAGGGAGACCGAGTCGAGCACCAGCCGGTCGGCCTCGAACTCCTTGATTAGGGCGGGCAGCTCGGCCTGGATGTTGTCGAGGCTGTTTGCCATCTCGATCGGGTCGATATCGAGCACCACGAGCTTGTCGTCGCGGTCGTACTCGCTGAATCCCCAGCCCCACTCGTCGGCGGTTGCGAGGATTGACTGGCGGCTCTGCTCCAGGGTGATGAACACGCACTTTTCACCGCATTCGAGTCCGTGGGCGAGAAACTGGAGCCCGAAGGTTGTCTTTCCCGTCCCAGCGCCGCCGATGACCGTAAGCAGGTGACGATCGGGAACGCCGCCCTGGATCATCGCGTCGAGTCCCTCGATGCCGAGGTCGATCCGCGGGAGATCCGAGTCGGGTTCCTCGTCGAACGCCTCGTCTCCGAGCCCGCCAAAACCCTCGTCGTCGAACAAGTCCGGATCACCGCCGGCGAACGGATCCGTCTCCCCGCCACTTTCGGACCCGGGTCCGGCGTCCCGGAACGGGTCCGGATCGTCGGGGAGTCGGACTCCTCTGCGTCCTCGGAGTCCTCCGAGAGCTCCCTGAGCCCGCGCTCGAACCAGTCCTCGTCGTCCTCGCTCACGGACGACGCCTCCCGGCGGTATGAGACCGCATATCTACGGGTACGCCGGGCGGAAAGTAAACGCTGGCGACCGAGCCGGGCGATTCTTCGCCGAGCCCCGACGCGACCGAACCGTCTATGTCTGCCCGGGTTAAACAGGAGACGTGCAGATTATCGGGTACGAGACGGCGCCGGTTGGCGACCGGCCCTGTGCACGGCTGGCTCGCGGCGACGGCGGACTCGTCGAGTGGATCGAGCTGTCGCCCGGAACGGAGCTGTCCTACGGGCTGGGCGAGCGTCACTGCGCGGGGACGGTCGCCGACGACGGGGCTCACCGTCGCTGTCCCGAGCCGGCGGCGCCGTACTGTGAGACGCACACGAGCCGGTGGCCCTGCGCGCGGTGTACCGGCGAGTGTGCGCTGCCGCTGTCGTCCTGCCGGGAGGAACACGCGGTGTACCTGGCGGCGTTCGCCCCGGAAACGTTCAAAGTCGGAGTCACGCGCTCCTGGCGGCTCCGGACCCGGCTGCGCGAGCAGGGCGCCGATCGGGCCGCCCACGTCAGGACGGTCCGAAATGGCCGCCTCGCACGCCAGATCGAGGGACAAATCGCGGCCGAGCACGGGATCACCGACCGGGTCCGACTCTCGACGAAGCGCCGCGGCTTCGGTCGGTCGGTCGACGACGACGCCTGGACGGAGCTGCTCGCCGAGTTCGATCCGATCGAGACCCACGAGTTCGACTACGGACTGGAGATCGATCGGCCGCCGGTCGCGGAGACGGTCGCGGCCGGATCCGTCAGGGGAACGAAAGGCCGGCTGCTCGTGATCGAGCGCGCCGGCAGCACGTACGCGACCGACCTCCGGGGGCTGGTCGGCCACGAGCTGCTCGCCGAGGACGGCCGGGCGCTGCAGGCGAGTTTCGACGCGTTCTAAGCCTCGCGCTCGATGACGAACCGCGAGAACTCCCGGAGTCGCCTCTCGGGCTCGGGGGCCAGCTCGAGTTCGTCGAGGTGCGCTCGGGCGCTCGCGGACAGCTCGCGGGCCCGCTCGCGGGCGTACTCGACGGCACCGGCTCCCTGCATGATCTCGATGGCCTCGAGGACCTCCTCGTCGGTGTTGTCGGCCGTCCAAAGGATCTCCTCGAGGCGGGCGACGTCCTCGGGCGGGGCGTGCTCGGCGGTGTGGATGGTCA
>PXQL01000062.1 GCA_003021335.1 Halobacteriales archaeon QH_10_67_13 | reverse complement strand
CGGGCACTCACACAAGTCGATGTTCGGGGCGATCGGCGAGGAGCCCGGCGACTGCCTCGAGGCGACGATCGCGGACGAGATTGCAAGCGGGACGGTCGCGGGGACCCTCTCCGGGACCGTCGAAGACGACACGTTCGAGGGCACATTTGAGGGGACCGTCGACGCGACCGATTCCGACACCGCGGTGACCCCGACCGGCGGGCTCGCACTGGTCGGACTGATCGCCGTGTTCATCGTCGCGATGCCGATCGTCGGTTACCTGATCGAACGCTCCGAGGACTGAGACCAACCCGGGAGATTGGACGATCGAAACCGATCAAGCCCGCTCGGGATCCGCGGGATCGGCGTCGGAGTCGGATTCTGATCGACGATCGCGCCAATCGACCAACTCTCCCCCGTCAGCCTCGCCGAGAGCCCGGTCGTAGGCGGCCAGCGGGTTGCCGAGCTGCTCACAGCGCTCGTCTGACTCGGGGCAGATGCCGTAGGAGCGCAGCGTCGCCGTCGAGGGCGGCGCGTACTGGGTCGGGCCGGCAGCGCCCTGAACGTGCTCGACGGCGTGACGGATCGGCTCCGCCGTGGGGTCGGAGCCGCGGTCGAGAAAGGCAACAGTCTCCTCGACAGAGAGCCCGATACTCACGAGAAAGGAGACGAGCGCAAAGCGAGCGTGGGGCTCGATCGGCCCGTCGCGGGCCCGCTCGGTTAGCGTCCACATGCAGGACGGGAACAGCTCCGGGACGACGGTATCGATTCCGCGGGGCAGGTCGACGTCTGCGAGTCCCTCCCGGAGCTGGTCGCGCCGGGCGGCGAGCGCGTCGGCAATCGGCTCGGGGACCGAGAGCGGGAGCCCATCGACGACCCGATCCCGGACGGCCGTTTCGAGCAGCGCGAGCAGCTCGTCGCGGTCGACCGGCACCGTCCCGTCGGCGAGCCGGCGGTTGACCAGCCGCCACCGGTCACCCTCGCGGTCGGCCGCGAGCTCGAGGTACGGGCCGACGGCGATCCGGTAGGCGTTCTCGGCTACGTCGTCCTCGACTCGCCGAACCGCGGCGTCAAGATCGAACTCCGCGAGCAGCTCGGCGAGCGTGAGCGGCTCGGTCCGGCTGCTCTTGAGCCGGTCGCCGGATTCGCCGAGATCCGCGCGGAATCGTTCGGCCGCGGTTGCCGCCTCTGCTTGTGCGTACTTCTTTGTGAGCGCGCGCTCGCCGATCAGCGAAACCAGCACCCGCGCGACCGGATAGGAGAGCAGCTCGACGCGGGGTCTACGGTGGGGATCGCCGGTCTCGGCGGCCCGGATAGTCCGCTCGACGCGCTCGACGGCCCGATCGACCACCGGCCCGTCGCGCTCGACGACCGCCGCCAGGTCGACATCGGCAGCCTCGACGGCCTCCCGGGCTGCCCGCGTAAACGGGTAGCGGGCGTGACGCGACTCGATGGCCATGATCGGGGATTGTGCCCGGTCCGCAAAAGACCCGTGGTCGGTCAGTCCTCGAGCTCGCGGATCAACTCGGCGGCGTCGCCGCCGTCGCCAACGAGCTCCCGGTAGCGCTCGCGGCTCACCTCGACAGTGCGGCGCTCGCCCTCGCGGGAGAGTTCGACCCAGACCGTTCCCTGGGGGTCGTTGCGCCGGCGGAAGGAAGCCAGCGCAAAGAAAACAAACCACAGGGCGACCGCGCAGCCGAGCGCGTAGAGAGATAGCGTCTCGAGGGCCAGCGAGTCCGCAGTGCGGGTCCAACGGTTCGGGTACGCCCGGACAAACAGCCACACCCCAGCCGTCGAGAGGGCCGTCCCAGCGGCGACGCCCAGCCGGGCGCGACGGCCCGCCGGGAGGGCGATCACCACCCCGAGCAGCATCGCCGGCACACCCAGTCCGGCGACGACGCCGGCCCGGGTCTTCGCGGTCGTGGTCTGTGAGAGCCCGAGCAGCCCGACGGCGCCGAGAACGGCCAGTCCGCCGGCTCCGACGAGCGCGAGGCCGACAGCCACCCGACGGGGCCGTGGGACCGATCCCCCTCTCTCGTAGGCCTCATCGAGGCTCGGCATACCCTGAGTTGATGACGCCGGCACAAAACGGTATGTCAGACGCCAGTCAGACATCCGCTCGGGCGAGAGCGCCACGAGCGGATCGAACGGACCGGCGTTTGCTGTCACTCGGCGGGAACGACCGCCCGTAGCTTCGCGGTCGCGTCCCGGGTGACGTTCTCGCCGTGGCCGACGACGATCCGGTCGGGCTCGTACCCAGCGAGCCGGCTCGGGGGATCGTCGATCGCCGGGTGGACGCCGAGCTCGCCGCTGCCGGCGGCGCCGTCGAACGCGGCGAGCGTGCCGAGGGTCTCGGGGACGACGAGCGTACCGGTCGCCTCCTCTGCGAGGATCGCCTCCTCCCACTCGTCGGTCTCGATCAGCGGGCGCAGCCGGTACTCGGTCCCGGGGAGCCGTCCGTCGATCGGCACGGGCTCGACCGAGAGTTTCTCTTTGCCCAGCGTCATCCACTCGGGGAGAGAGACGGACACGTCGTGGCGAGCCGCGAGTTCGGCGGCGTCGCGGGTGTGTCGGTCAAGCAAGACGACCACGCCGGCCACCTCCCCGAGCGCGGCGATGCGCTCGTCCAGCCCGGGCGCGTCGACGGGATCGACCAGCCAGACGCCTGCGTCAGTCGCGAGTGCGTGACTGGCCCGCCGGCCGCGTTGCTCGGGGTGTGCGATCCAGCTGAATCCGCCCTCGAACTTCGTGACATCGCCGGGTTGCCCCCCGCCGTCGTGGTCTGCTGGCATATGTGTCGCGACGGGCTCGAAGAATATACGTCTGGGTGGTTTAGTTCTGGATCCGCGGGGCGAGCATGTACGTGACCGACCCCTCGCCTTCCGCGATCTGGAAGTGGAGCTTCACCGGGAACTCCTCGCCGAGCTCGAGCGTGACCTCAGCGTCTTTGGGGATTGCCTTGTTCATGTCCTCGAGATAATCCAGCGAGAACAGAGAGGAAGCGGGGCCAGCGACGAGATCGATCAGATCCTCCGGGCCGAGCTCGAGGTGAACGTCGTCGGTGTCGCCCTGGGCTTTCACGTAGAAGTGCTCCTCCTCGTCGTCGACCCCGAGCTCGATGTGGTCGCTGACCATGTCCGCGGCGGTCACGGCCCGGTCGATGTCCCGGCCCTCAATTACGATGTCGGCCGGCAGGTCGAGCTCGGGCAGGTCCGGCTCCTCGCGGATCGACTCGGGATCGATCAGCGCGAGCGTGTACTCGAGCCCGTCGATCGAGATCCGGAGTTTCCGGGTGGCCTCATCAAGCTCGAGGTGGACCAGCTGGTCGCTGCTGGCCATCCCGGCGATGTCCTGCAGCCGAACCAGGTTCACGCCGATGAGCCCGCCGTCGGCCTCGTAGGACTCAAACGCACTCGCCGGCAGCGAGAGATCGACCATCCCGACGTTCGCGGGGTCGACCGCGCGGATATCGAGCCCGTCCTCGTCGAGGTGGATCTTGCACTCGTCGACGAGGACGCCGACGGAGTCGAGCGTCGCTTGGAGCGTGTCCGCGCGCACGATGGCTTTGAACATTATGATCGCTTGACCCGACGTACGACGCCATCCATTAAAAAGGCAGTTATCTCACGCGCGGGCGCGGGAACATCACAGGCTCACAGGCCGCCGGGGACGATCGGACTCCGAACCGTTCAACAGGTCGCGGGCCCTCGCTATGGTATGGACGATGAGACCCGGGAAGACGTCGTGCCCGGCAGCGACGCCGAGCTCGATAACCCGGATGTTCGAGGGTACGATTTCCGCGGTGAGTTCGACTTCGAGTCGATGCTCGATGCCTACGCGACGACGGGCTTCCAGGCGACCCACCTCGCGGAGGGGGTCGAGATCGTACGGGAGATGCGAGCCGAGGACGCGACGATCTATCTCACCTTCACCTCGAATATCGTCTCCTCGGGGCTGCGCGAGACCGTCGCATATCTCGTCCGTGAGGGGTACGTCGACGCGCTCATCACCACATCGGGAGCGCTGACAGAGGATGTCATCAAGACCGCGAAGCCGTTCAAGATGGGCCGGTGGGACGCGGACGAGGCCGAGCTCCGCGAACGGGGGATCAACCGGCTGGGAAACATCTTCGTCCCCTCGGACCGGTACGTCTGGCTCGAGGAGTACCTGTATGACTTTTTCGAGGATTTCTTCGCGGAGGAGAAGGTCAGGACGCCGACGGCCTTTGCCCGCGGGCTCGGGGCGACCCTCGAGGACGAGGACTCGGTGCTGAAACAGGCGGCCGACCACGACGTGCCGGTGTACTGTCCAGCTCTGACCGACGCCGAGGTCGGGAACTTCCTGTATTACTACCGGCAGGGGTACGACTCCGAGGTCGGCATCGAGATTCTCGACGACTACGACGCCCTGATCGAACAGGGGCTGCTGGCCGATACCACCGGGCTGATCGCCGTCGGCGGCGGCGTGCCGAAACACCAGGCGATCATGACGAACCTCTTTCGGGGCGGGGCCGACCACGTCGTCTACATCTCCACCGG
>PXQL01000061.1 GCA_003021335.1 Halobacteriales archaeon QH_10_67_13 | reverse complement strand
AGGCGACGGCGAACGTCCAGGTGGCGGTCGCGGACAACGGCTTTACCCTTTCGATGCCGCTCAACCGGAAGGTCGACCTCGGGGGGATCGTCCGCGCGCTCGATCCCGATCGGGTCCGCGACCAGCTACGGGCCAGTCTCGAGGGTACCGACCTGCTCCAGCGGTACTTCCGGATCGACGCGACGCGGTCGCTGATGATCCTCAAACGCTACAAGGGCCACGAGAAATCGGCGAGCAAACAGCAGGTCGACAGCGACATGCTGCTGGGATTCGCGAGCGAGCTTGAGGAGTTTGCCGTCGTCGAGGAGACCTACCGGGAGATCCTCGAGGACAAGCTCAACGTGGCCGGCATCGAGGAGGTCGTCGGCGCGATCGCCGCCGGCGAGCTCGCGGTCGAGACGGTCCGGGTCAACTCGCCCTCGCCGACGGCGTTCGGACTCGCGACGCTTCTGGCCTCGGACGTCGTCCTGGCTGAGGACGAGTCGGCCGTTTTGCAGGAGTTCCACGAGCGGGTAGTGGCCGAGATCGACGACATCGACCGCGAGGACCGGCTGCGGTCCGACTGACACCCCGCGTCTCGATCCGCGGTTGTCCCGGGCAGCGGGCACGGAGTGTCCGGTGATCTACGACGAGAGCGGCTAAGCCGACCGTTTGAGCACATGCCGGTGCTTCATGTGATCGGTCTCCGACCGAGCCGCATGGACGACGGCGCCGCGGCCGTCGGGATCGACCGGCTCGTCCCCGAGGACGTCCGCACGATCGGGCTCGGAGAGGCGACCCACGGGAGTCACGAGCTGTTCGAACTCAAGACCCGACTCCTCCGCCGGCTGGTCGCAGACGCCGGCTACCGGACGGTAGCCGTCGAGGCCGACGCCGCAGACTGGCTCCCGATCGGGGAGTCGGTCTTCCGAGGACGGGGCGACCTGCGCTCGAAGTTCGCGGCGGTCGACGGGTGGCGGTACCGCACAGACACCGTCCTCTCTTGTCCGGTGGCTGCAGTCGTACAACGCAGACTATCCCCCGGCAGAGCGCGTCCGGGTCCGGGGGATCGACCTCCCGGCGCCGGCGGCCCTCGTCTCGCCCCTGCGCTCGTATTTCGCCGCGGTCGATCCGCGGGAGCTGCCGGCGGCGATCGCCGATCGCAGGCGGATTCGCCACGTCGGGAGCGTCTACGACCCCGAGGCCGACCCGTCGTGGGCGACGCTCGAAACGCGGCTCCCGGCGTCGTTCGATCGGCTGGCGCACGTCTCGCGTTCCTCGCCGTCTCGACCGCTGGACCGGTGACCGCCGGCATCCTTTTTTCGGCGGGTCGCACAGGTGGCGTATGACCGACTTCGAGGGGCTCGATCTCCAGTCCGTCGAGAGCCAGCTCGACGAACAGAACGACAACTCCGGCGAAGGCGAGGACCCCGCGGCCCGGCTCGTGCTCGGCGTGCTCAACGGGACGACCCCGGACGACGAGTGGATCGAGCTCGTTGAGTCCGGCGCCGTGCTCGTGTTGAACGTCGAGGGCGATCTCAACGAGTTAGCCGCGGGGTTCGGCCGAACGGTGCACGAACAGGGCGGCGAGCTGATGCACTTCCGGGATTTCCTGCTGGTCGCGCCGCCGGGTGTCGAACTCGACGCGAGTCGCCTGTAGCTCACCCAACCAGCGCGATCGCGTGACCGTCCGAGACCGAGTCCGTCGCCAGCCTTGATCAATACGGCCCCTTACAGATGCGATTCGGTGGCGGTCCGAGGCCGATACCCGTCGCCAGCATTTAGGACGATTCGGTCCTATCCGACGGATATGATACTGCTGACGGCGGCGTTCGTGGTCCACGTCGTCTCCGCCGGCCTGTGGACCGGCGCGACACTGTATGTCGCCTACGCGATCCTCCCGGCCGCGCGGACCGAGCGGTTCGGGCGCGGGGCCTTCGTCGAGCAGCTCCACCGCCTGTTGCTGATCAACCGCTGGACTGGACTCGCGCTCCCGGCGACGGGCGCGTACATGATCTGGGAGCTGTACACCCCGCTATGGCTGCTCTTTGACACCCAGCTGGGCGGTACTCGCGATGTTCGGGCTGTGGGGCGTAATGAACACGCTGATCGAGGTCGGCGTGTTGCGCGCCCGCTCGGCCTCCGATGAGTCGGTCGGGATCGGCGAGTACATGCAGGAGGGGTTTCCGGCCGACGCGTTAGGTCCGAGTGCGGAGCTGAGCGACCTCGTCGCCCGAGCCCGGCCGTACGTGCTCGCCAGCGGCGCGTGTGCGGCATTGTTGCTCGCCGACGCGGCCCTGCTCGCGGGCGGACTGCCGGTCTGAGTCCCGCAGACGGACGCCAGTCAGGTCTGGTATTCGGCCGGGTCGAACGGCATGGCCCGCGATCGGTACTGTTCGAAGACCCCGACCGCCCACTCCCTGACCGTCGCATCGGTCGACTCGACGGCCGCGCGCACGATTCCATCTTCGTCTCGGAGCAGGAGCGCGGTCCGCCCGTCGCCGACTGTCGCCGCCATCGGCACGTCGCCGTCGTACACCCGGAGTTCGGCGGCCTCGTTCGCGGCCAGGTCGGTCAGCAGCGCCCACGAGCGCTCGTCAGCGGCCAGCGCCTCGATCGTCCCGGTCTCGAACACCCCCTGAAAGGTCTGCGTACCGGCCTCGACGGCCTCGGCGACGGCGGCCAGGCTCCGCTCGTTAAAAGCGTGTGAGACCGCCCGGAGCTCGGGTGCCGTCGCCATCTGATCGAGCACGCGTTCCAAGGGTGCGCTGGGCCTGGTCGGGCTCGGAGTCGTGATCGTCGCGTCCGCAAGCCGGTCGAGCTCGAAGCTCATCGTTGCGGTCGGCAGGTACGCGACGACTTCCCGGAGTTTCCGCTCGGTCGCGACCGTCTCGAGCAGCTCTGTCACCGCGTCCGCGACAAACCGCCCGGTTGCGGTCGCGACGTACCCCTCCTCGGCCCGCCGGATCCAGGAGCGCTCGCTAAAGTCCTCGAGGATCCGCCCGAGCGTCGCCTGCGAGGCCCCGATCGTCGTGCCGAGCTCGCCGCGGGTGTGTGCTCCCTCGGCCAACAAATGTAACGCCCGGACCCGATTCTCCGAGCGGGCGAGAAACTCGACCTCCGCCAGCGCGGCCTCCATATCCTGATGAGGTCCTGCCGCGTCTTACCCCTTTCGGGACGTGAAAAGATTGCACGGACTGCAAGCCCGTCCCGACGGGCGGCCGTCCCGCGTCGTGCAACTTTTCATAACTTTCCTTATAACTCTCCGGTCCCTACTATGGATATGTTCGAACAGTCGAGTACGAGGGGTTTGGATTGGGCCGGGGCAGAGCGACGGTGACGGGTCGCCGGCGGACGATCGGACTGTTCGCGGTCGCGGCGGTGCTGTTCGGCGGGACCTTCGTCGCGGCGAAGGCGGGGCTTGCGCACCTGCCGCCACTTTTGTTCGTCGCGATCCGGTTCGACATCGGCGCGATCGTGCTGGCCGGCTACGCCGCGTTCGCACTGTCCAGAGAGGAGCTTCGGCCCCGGACGATCGGGGACGCGGTCGGGATCGCGGCGACGGGGCTGCTCGTGATCGGACTCACGAACGCCCTGTTGTTCGTCGGTCAACAGTACACCACCAGCGGCGTCGCGGCGATCGTATTCAGTCTCAACCCGATCCTCACGCCGGTCTTCGCCGCCCTGCTGCTCGCAGACGAGCGGCTCTCGGTGCGCGGCGGGATCGGAACGGGGCTCGGACTGCTCGGGGTCGTCCTCGTCGCGAGTCCCGGCGCCGACGGCCTACTCGCCGGCGGCCCGGGGGTCCTGATCCTGCTCGGCGGGGCGGTCGCGAGCGCGCTCGGGGCCGTGTTGATCCGGCGTGCCGACGCGAACCTGTCGAGCACGGCCCGGACGGTCTGGGGTGTCCCGCTTGCGGCCGTGCTCACGCACCTGTTTAGCTACGGGGCCGGCGAGTCTGTATCGAGCGTGTCGGTCACGCCCACGGCGGTGCTCGCGCTCGCGTACGTCGGGGTGTTTTCCGGAGCGATCGCCTACCTCGCGTACTTCGCGCTGATCGACGCCGGTGGGGCCACGCGGGCGAATCTGATCTTCTACGTCATCCCGATCGTCTCCGCGCTGGGCGGCTGGCTGCTGTTGGGCGAGTCGATCTCCAGGGCGACGGTCCTCGGGTTCGCCGTCATCATCGCGGGCTTTGCGATCATCGGTAGCCGCGCGATCGGGCGAGTCATCCGCGACCGTCGGGACGGCTCCGGGGAACCCCGCGAGGAGCCGCCGGCACCGGAGTGTCCCGCCGACTGACCGACTGACCGCCTCAACGCGACTCTTTTATCTGGTTCGTCCAAACGGACGGTATGGAGACACTCCCCGGCGAGGTTCGGGTGATCGACCGGTTCGACGGCGGGATCGGGTGGATCGCACGCCCCAACGAGACGATGCAGCGGGCGAGCCACGCGCTGTCGACGCAGACGGGTCTCTGGCTCGTCGATCCCGTCGACTGCCGCGGCGCTCGCCCGCCGACACGACGTCTCGGTGTGGGTTCCCGCGTTCATGAGCGACCTCGCCGACAAGGTCGAGGCGCCGGTCGAGCGGTTCCGCCACGAGCTCGCAGACACCGGCTACGTCGCCCGCGAGCTGATCGACCGCAGGTTCTGGAAGGAGGCCGTGTTGTACCACGAAGACCGCGAACTCTTGATCGTCCCCGAGACGCTCGGAACCGCCTCGTATTTCAGGACCGGCGACCGGCCGGTCGGGATCCACCCGATGTTGCGCATCCGGCCGCCCCGGACGGTCGGACGGTTCCGCCCGGACCGGCTGCTCGTCGGCCACGGCGCGGGCATCGACGAGGACGCGGCTGCACACATCCGAGAGGCACTCGACGGTGCCCGCCGCCGGATTCCGAAGCTGGCAGTCGAGACGCTACGATCGACGCTTTCCTGAGCCTGCCTCGGTGCGATCCGCTCGATCCTCGACCGTCGGTGCTCGGCTTGTCGGGGCTGGATAAACGGTCTGGAGGGCCGGGGAACCGGAGTGTCGGTCAGGCGCTGCTGTCCTGTGCGATCAGCAGGTCGAATGCGGTGTCGGCCGGCCCGTCGTCGGGAGAGAGATAGCCCGCCGCGAAGGCCGTGTAGACGGTGCCGCCGTTGAGACTCACGTCGAAATCCGCCACGACCTCGCCGTCGTTGCCCTCCGTGTCGCCGCGAATCTCAACGGTGTAGTCGTTTGCTTCGAGTTCTGTGTAGCCCGACTCGCCGTAGGCGACGCCGTCGAATAGGACGACCTCGCCGCCGGCCGCGGTCACGTCGACGGCCGGCGCGTCCGGCGAGGCGTGGACGACCCGGAGCCGCGCCGAGTCGCCGTCGACGGTGCTGTTGTCGTCCTCGAGCACCAGCGGCTCGAACGGCTGGTCGCCGTCGTCGCTCAGCTCGCCGATCGCGGCGACCGTGTAGTCGGCGTCCGCCTCGACGGTAACTGGTCCGGAGAAGACGCTCGTGTCCGGATCGCCGGCCGCGGTAATCTCGACCTCGCGGTCGCCGGCCGGCACGTTGAGGTAGTCGCTCACCTCGCCGAACGGCACGTCGGCCAGGGTCGGATCCTCGCTGTCGACGTAGACGTCGACGTTCGGCGCGTCCGGCGAGAGGTGTGCGACCCGTAGGGCGGCCTCACCATCGTTGGTGTCGCCGGTGTCTCCGTCGTCTCCGGTGTCACTGTCGCCGCCGGTGTCGGCGTCGTCGTCTCCGGTGTCACCGTCGCCGTTCGAGTTGTCGTCATCGCCGCCGCCGAGACAGCCGGCCAGGCCAACGACAGCGCCGGTCGCAACGCCAGTCAGTGCGCGTCGCCGCGTCGTCTGTGGTTCTTGCATTGCGAACTAAGATTTATTGCAGCCGGTAATATTCGTTGTCGGAACTTAGACTAGATTCTAACTCAACTTCTCCGCCTCCGACGGCAGGTGCGGCGAAATTGAGTCGAAATTACCAAAACCCATATGATCCCGATTCGGCAACGAATGCACGTGTCCGCCTCCCGGTGCATGTCGACGACGACCGCCGCTTGGAAAGCCCTGTCACTCTCGTGTGTCGACACTGGATCGGGCGGTTCTTTTGTACGGGTAGCAAAGTGGTGGTGGAATGGAGGCGGTGCTCTGGCAGACTCTCTCGGGCACACGCGGGGGTCCAAACAGAGCACGGATCCTCAAGACGCTGGACGATCGGCCCCGGAACGCGAACCAGCTCGCCGAGGATCTCGATCTCGCATACAACACCGTACGCCATCATCTCGACGTGCTCGCGGACAACGACGTCGTGACCAGTACCGACGCCGAGTACGGGACGGTGTACCTTCCGAGCGATCGAGCCCGAATACACTGGGAGACCGTCGAAACGATCCTCAACCAGCTCGACGCCTGAGTGTGCGACCAACTACCTACGAGCACCGCAACAGAGACACGAGGACACACGACCGATGACACTCACACTCGACATCGCCCGGATCGGGGCGGCCGCAAACGTCGCGCTGTTGACCGCGCTCATCGTCATCTGGGGCCGGCTGTACCGGGAGATCCGGTCGACGCTAACGCTCGGGTCGATCGTCTTCGCCGCACTCCTGCTAGCCGAGAACCTAATCGCGCTCTGGTACTACCTCAACGCGACGCCAGCGCTTCCGGATTCTGCGGTCACGGTGATGATGGTGTTGCAGGTGCTAGAGGCGTTCGCCGTCGCGACGCTGTTGTACGTGACCTGGCAGTAGCTTGGGACGTTCGGTTGATCCTGCCGTCGCCCGCTTGCTCGTGCTCTGAGGGTCGTTCCGGTCGTCGTCGGTCGCCCGCTCGCTGCGATCGAAACGCTCGCCGGTGTGAGCCTGCTCGGGAGGGGCACTCAAGCGAACTCCCGCTCGTCCGGCTCGCAGCGCCGACTGCGGGCGACGATCTTGCCCGGGTGATACAGCGGCTATTGCGAAGCGCCGGATGGGCCCGGTAGGTTGTGCTTGGGTGCCGGTCCTCGCGACGAGGCTCAGCGCACGTTGCGGCGTTCAGCGAGCCGCTCGCGATCCGAATCGCCGTGACCGTTGGGACGATCGTCCGGCCGGCCGCGTCCGTGTCCGGGTGAGCCACAAGCTCGCCGATGCCGTGGTGACCGCCGAGGTGCGGGCAGTCACAAAGAGCGTGACCGAGGCCGACTGCGAGACGGTGTGCGTGCTGACCACCGGCAGATCCAAGCTTGCTCGCCGGGACTCGACGGCGCTGTTTGAGGCTGGCGTGTAGCCGACTGGCGGCTCCGGAGTGTAGGCTGAGATTCGATGGGTCCGTCGGGCCGGCCGGAACGCGCCGTGGTGATCTTCTGGGAACGAGATCACCCGGAGGTTGGCGTTGAGGGTACCGGAACCACCGGACCCGTACGGACCGGGCTGTGAGCACACAACTCTCACGGTTGCGACCGCGAAGCATGATCCTATTTACCCAGATAGTACCTTTTGGAGAAGCTTGAGGTACAGTAGTTATTCAGTAAAATTGATTCCGGTAATCTCGAACCGGGCCCCACCGTCGTGACCCGTCGTCGTCCGGATGTTCCACTCGTGTGCTTCGGCGACCTGCTTGACAATACTGAGTCCAAATCCGGTCCCGTCTTCTGCGGTCGAAAACCCTGCCTTGAATATCCGCTCTTGTTCTTCTGTCGGGATTCCGGGGCCGTCGTCCTCGATATATATTCCACGAGCCTGGGAGAGTTCACCGACGGTGACGGTCACGCCTTTGCCGCCGTGCTCAACGGCATTCCGGTACAGATTCTCGAACAGTTGAGAGAGCCGACTCTGGTCGGCCAAGAGCGTCCGATCACCACCGGTCTCGACACGCAACCGTGCCTTATCGGTCGCCACATTCGCCCACGCTGACTCGGCTAACCCCCGCAGGCCAACTGGTTCGGGTGACTCCACTTTGTCGCCACCACGTGCCAGCGTTAACAGGTCTTCGATCAGCGTCTCCATTCTGCTGTGTGCCCGCTCGGCCCGGTCGAGATGCGGACTGTCGTACTCCTGTGCTGCCAACTGAACGCTTAAAGTGGCCACATTCAGCGGATTCCGGAGATCGTGGCTCACCACGCCAGCGAACTCGTCCAACCT
>PXQL01000054.1:13351-16030 GCA_003021335.1 Halobacteriales archaeon QH_10_67_13 | reverse complement strand
GGGGTGGCGCTCGTGGGCGCGGCGATGGTCCAGTCGGCGCTCGTTCCCTTTCACGGGTGGCTGCTGGCCTCGATGACGGCGCCGACGCCAGCCTCGGCGCTGATGCACGCCGGGTTCGTCAACGCCGGCGGAATCCTGCTCGTTCGGTTCGCGCCGGTCGTCTCGGCCGAGCTGGACGTGATGCTCGGGATCGTCGCGGCCGGCGCGGCGAGCGCACTGGTCGGCAAGCTGCTCAAGACCGTACAGGCAGACGTGAAAGGCCAGCTGGGCTGCTCGACGGTCGGACAGATGGGCTTTATGATCATGCAGGCCGGGCTGGGATTCTTTTCGGCCGCCGTCGCCCACCTGATTCTCCACGGCTTTTACAAGGCGTTTCAGTTCCTGGGGTCGGGCGCACAGATCGCCCACGAACGTCCTGACGACGGCGATCGGGCGCCGGCAGCGGGAGCGGTGGGATTGGCCGTGACCGCCGTGACGGCCCTGCTCGGCGGGGTCGTGTTCACCGTGTTCGTCGGGAAGGGGGCCGGACTCGACAGCGGCGTCGTGCTGACCGTGCTGGTTGTCCTGATGGTCGTCCACGCGACCCGACAGGTCGTCGGGCGGGCCGCGCTCCCGGCGGCGATCCGGTACGGCGCGGTGCCAGCAATCGCGCTCCCGGCGATCGCCGTCTACGGCGGCGTCTTCACTGCCGTCGAGGCCCTGATGAGCGATCTCCCGGGGGTCACGTCCCCGACGGAGCTGACCGTCGTTCACGCGCTCGTCGTCGGTGCCTTCCTGCTCGCGTACGTCGGCATCGACCGCGGGCTGTACCGGGACAGTCGCCGGCTGTACGTGGCGCTTTTGAACATCGGGCGACCGCCACCGAGCACCGTCGTCACCGCGAGAGAGGAGTACGATGACGCCTGAGGGGATCGAGGCGGAGATCCGGGCGGCAGCGGAAACGGTCGCGCCCGTCTGGCCGCTTCACTCGTTCGTGACCGCGAACCCGCTCGCGGGGTTCGAGGACCGGCCCTTCCACGAGGCCGTCGCCCACGGCCGATCGACCTTCGGCGGCGACGGCTACCCGAGCCCCGATCTGTTCCGGCGGGCCCTGTCGGAGGGGCGGATCGACCGGGCGACACTCAAGCAGGAACTCGCCGCGTGCGGGTACGACGACCCTGAGACGACCCTCGAAGCGATGGCTGCGAGGTCCACCGAGTCCGGCTCGCCCCGAGACGGAGCGGCGGATCGCGTCGACGCGGTGGTGACGAAGTGGCTGGCAGCCTTCCTCGACGAGGGCCGGGCCGCCTGGCCGATGCCCGACCGCGAGGAGGGGTTCTACCGGGCGTTCCGGTCGGTCGCACGCCACGACCGGGAGATTCCCAACAGAGAGGCGATCGGGTCGCTCCCAGACGATCCGATCGACGCGATTCGAGAGGTACTCGAAGATGCCGACGGCGGAACAGACCCCGGCCGGTTGCGGTCGATCTTCGAGCACCAGCTGACGGCGCTCCCGGGCTGGACGGGGCTGATCAAGCGACGGATCGCCGGCGGCGACGCCTGGCAGTCCGCGGCGCCGATCACGCTCGCGGGCTATCTCGCTGTCCGGCTGACGCTCGCCGACCTGTTCGGTGGGCCCCTCGTCGAGTCCCCGCTCGAAGAGACGGTCAAGAAGACGGAGACGGCCGAGCGGTCGGTCGATGGGGACCCGCCGCCCGAGGAGGCGTGGCTGCGGGCGTGGGAGCGGAGCTACCGGTCAGAGCTGATCGCGGCGCTCACGACCGCGAGCGCCGCGCTCGGAGACGAATCCCAGGACAACGACCGACGCCCGGACGCACAGCTCGTGTTCTGTATCGACACGCGCTCCGAGATCATCCGCCGGCACGTCGAGGCCGCCGGCGAGTACGAGACCCACGGCTACGCCGGCTTCTTCGGGATCCCGATGCGCTTTGCGGGATACGGGTCGAGCGCCTGGCGGGCCGTCCGGACAGCCGGGGCGGCGGCAATCGAGCGGCTCCGGGCCAACGCCGCGACGGCATTTAGTTTCGTCGAGAGCGCTGGCGTCGGCTACGCGACCGGCCTCGCCGCCCGGACGCTCTTCCCGGCCCGCGTCCGGGACCTGGTCGGCGCGATCGAGGCCCGGGTACCGGACAAACAGGAGTTTCTCTGCGTCGACGTGGACGGGGAGAGCAATCCCGTGTCGGGGATGACCCGCGAGCAGAAGATCGAGTATGCGGCAGCGGCCTTCGAACTCACGGGCTGGGAGCAGTTCGCTCGGGTGGTGGTCTTTCTCGGCCACGCGAGCGAGACAACGAACAACCCCTTCGACGCGAGCTTGGACTGTGGCGCCTGCGCGGGTCACCCGGGCGGACCGAACGCTCGGGTGCTCGCGGTCATCTGCAACGACGCAGCGGTCCGGGCCGGGCTCCGCGAGCGGGGCATCGAGATTCCCGAGGACACCATCTTCGTCGCCGGCGAACACACCACGACGACCGACGAGATAACCCTCTACGACGACGTCGTTCCGGAGAGCCACGAGGCGGCCGTCGAGCGGCTCAAAGCGGACCTCGCGACGGCGCGGGCCGGCGCCGCGGCCGAGCGGGCCGCGGACATGGGCGAGGATCCCGAGTCGGGCGTCCGGGCGACGGAACGCCGCAGCGCTGACTGGGCCGAAACCCGGCCCGAGTGGGGACTCGCGGG
>PXQL01000054.1:10109-13256 GCA_003021335.1 Halobacteriales archaeon QH_10_67_13 | reverse complement strand
GAGCGTCGGCGTCTACCAGGGAAACGGCGGCGCCCTGCTGACGGGGCTGCCGGAACAGTCCCTGACCAGCGCCCGCGGCGCCCCCTACCACCAGCCGTTACGGCTCTCGACGGTCGTCCACGCGCCGGTCGAGCGGGTACAGGCGGCGCTCTCCGAACACGACGGTCCGCGCAGGCTGCTCGAGAACGGCTGGCTCTCGCTGACAGTCATCGACCCCGAGCAGGATCACGACGCGTTTCGCTACGCCGGAGACGGCGAGTGGCGGCCGGTCGGAGAGCGATCGGACCGCGAGCGGACCGGCGAGGCGGCAATCGACTCCACCGGGTGACAGGCTGGGCCACGGACCGAGAGACGGCGACCGGGCCGCCGAGAGCTGGCCGCCGGGTTCGCGCCGGACCCACTCGACGGTCGGAACTCACCCACCGGCCGCTGCGTCCGGGTCGAGACGTTTTGCCGCGAGTGCCGCTTCGCAGGTGCACTCGCCGGCACACTTTGAACAGGGGCCGTCGGTCTCGTCGGCAATCGAGTGCCGGTGGGGGACCTCGTAGCCGTGGGCCACGAACAGCTGCTCGGGGCTGTCAGGGCCGCCGTGGAACCACGAGTCGGCGACGAGGACGGTCACGCCCCGCTCGCAGCCGACCTCCTCGAGGCGCTCGATCAGTCGGCTCCCGATTCCGCGGCCGGTGTAGGCCTCTCGGACGTACCCCATCTCGAGGAGTCCGTACCGGTCGGCCGGCGCGACCGGATCGAGCGAGTCGATCAGGTACATCTCCTCCTCGACACCGGCCCGGTCGTCGTGTACCTCGAGGGCCATCACGCCGACCAGTTCGGCGTCGGTCTCGGCGACCAACACGTGCAGGTCCGGATCGTCGATGCCCAGCTCGACGGTGTAGCTGCCGTCCTCGCCGAAGTGATCCGTGATCATCGCCTCCAGGGGTTCTGCGTCCTCCAGGCGCGGAGGGCGGATCGTGATCGACTCCATGTCGAGGGGTCGGCCCCGAAGGGCTAAATCCCGACGGTGCTCAGGAGCGGTCGAACAGTCCGGCGACGTCGTCGTCTTTGGCCTGGCGCCGATCGGCGTGTTGTGTCAGACGCTCGACGATCAGCCCCCTGTGGTCCGCGTCTCGGACGTAATCGAAGACGAGCGTGACGAACGGACTCGAGACGGTCTCCTCGGCGACGTCCTCGCTTGCGTATGCGATCGCGCGCTCGATATCGTCGCCCCGGAGCGTCGCCAGCGCGCGAGCGGCGAGCGCGGTCGCCTCGAAGCCCAGATCCGACCGTGCGAGTCGGTCGCCGGCGACGACGACCGGCGGCGACCGGCGTCGCTCGATAACCGCCGGGTCCGTCTGGAGCGTGGCGAGGTAGGCACACACGGGGGCGATCACCACCGCCTCGGGAACGGACCCGTCGAGCGCGGCCATCCCTCGGCCGGCGCGGTCTCGGGCGGCCGACCAGTCGCGGGCACGCGCGGCGGCGATCGCGCCGGCGGTCACAGCCAGCCCATCGAGCAGGCGGGTTCCCTGATCCGCCGGCGCCGCGGCCCGGACATCGGAGGCGTCGGGGGCGTCGGCCCCGTCCGGTCTTCCCCCGGAGGTGTCCCAGACCTCGGCGGCCCAGCGGTAGGCGCCGTCGTTGTAGACGGCCGCGCCGGCCCGGAGCGGCGTGTTCATACACATATTGGTCCGTTGCCCGGAAAAAGCCCGTCGGCACGCGGGCGGTTTTTGAGGTCGGCTCCCCGACGTAGGGTATGGAGACGCTCAACCGGCTCGCGACGGAACTGGTCGACGAGGCCATCGATTTCGCCGACGAGCTCGGGCTCGCGGTCCACACGCTTGAGGGCGACGCCGCGGCGATCGACTTCGGGGTCGAGGGTCCCGGCGGGATCGAGGCCGGACTCTTGCTCGCCGAGATACAGACCGCGGGACTCGCGACGATCGGGACACGCCTCGAGACGGCCGGCGTCGGTCCCCGCCCCCACGTAGAACTGTCGACCGATCACCCGGTGCGCGCCCTGCTGTGTGCGGGCAAGGCCGGCTGGGAGCTGTCGGTCGGGGAGTTCGAGGGGCTGGGCAGCGGGCCGGCCCGGGCCCTGGTCGCCGAGGAGGCCGTCTACGACCGGACCGGCTACCGCGAGCGGGCCGACTTCGCGGTCCTGGCCGTCGAGTCCGACCGTCTACCGGACGAGGCCGTCGCGGCGCGGGTTGCGGAACGAACCGGCGTCGCGGAGAGCGGCGTCTTCCTGCCGACCTACCGGGCCGCCTCGGTCACCGGCAGCGTCGTCGCGGCGAGTCGGGCCGCGGAGCTCGCGGTGTTTCGGCTGGTCGAGTCCGGCTACGACCCGAGCGACGTGCTCTCGGTCACGGGCTCGGCACCCGTTGCGCCGGTTCCCGACGCCGAGGCGACGGCGATGGCCTGGGGTACCGACGCCGTCGCGTACGGGGGAGAGGTCCACGCGCTCCTTGAGACCGAGCCCGATGACATCGAGGCGGTCGCCTCGACGGCCGCCGCGGAGTACGAGCGTCCCTTCGGGGAGATCTTCGAGGAGGTCGACTGGGAGTTCGAAGCCTTCCCCCGCGGGCTGTTCGCGCCCGCACGGGTGACCGTCGATGTCGTCGGCGGCCCGACCCGGGTCGTCGGCGCCACGAGCGAGGACACCCTCGCCGAAGCCTGGGGCTGACCGACGCCGCGACAGGAGGGCAGGCTTATTTTCGCCGGGCGACTGGTTTGCCTTGATGAGTACGGCGACGCGAGCGGTGTTGTTCGATGTCGACAACACGATCTGTGAGTACCGGCGCTCGACGCCGGAGCTGCTGCCGGTGGCCTTCGAGCGGGCCGGCGAGGAGCCGTTTTTCACCGTCGAAGAGTACTGGGACCGCTACGCAGAGTATCTTGAGCGAGTCGACCGGATGGACGAGCTGCGTGAGCGGTGTTTCGTCGCGCTGGCCGAGGCTCACGGGGTCGAGCCGGACGCGGGACGACGCGTCGCTGAGGCCTACGAGACCGCGCGCGATCACACGAACGTCCGCTTTCTGGACGGGATGCCGGAGGTCCTCGACGGGCTGAGCGACCGGTACCGCCTGGCAGCCGTCACGAACGGCCCCGAGGACGCACAGTCGGAGAAACTCGACGCGCTGGGCGTCGATC
>PXQL01000054.1:0-10095 GCA_003021335.1 Halobacteriales archaeon QH_10_67_13 | reverse complement strand
TCGCCGCCGCCGGGCTCGAGGCCGCGTGGGTCCGCGACGGGCCGGTCCCCGAGGACGGACCGACTCCGGAGTACGTCCTCGAGACGCCCGCAGATCTACTCGATCGCCCCTGGGAGTGACTCGCCGAACGCGGGGATCTCAAGACGGACGCGAGACGTCGGTAACGGTTCCGACGCCCTTGCTCTGGCCCTCACGGAAGACAAAGCGCTGGCCCTCCTCGACGAGATAGGGGGCGAACTTGAACCGGACTGTCGCCGCCCCCGTATCGCCGGGGAGGAGCTTCCCGTCATCCGGATAAAACGCGGCCGCCTCACTGATCGTCTCCAAGTGGACAACTGGCTCGTAGCCGGATCCGATTCGGGTCGGGTGGTTGAGCACCATGACCTCGGCCTCGAACTCCCGGACGGGGTCGGGATCGGCCGTCCGGGGAACGAGTGCCATCCCGCGTTCCAGGTCGGCCTCGGCGACGCCTTTCAGCGCGATCCCGACGATCCGGCCGGCGCTCGCGCTGTCGACGCGGTGGTAGTGCATTTCGATGCTCCGGGCCTCGACGGGCCGGAAGGAGCCGTCCTGCATCGGCCCGAGCAACAGCTCGTCGCCGGCCTCAACCCGGCCGGACTGGATCGTCCCGGAGGCGACCGCGCCGACGCCGGTGACGTTGTAGGTCCGGTCGACGTACATCCGGAACTGGCCGTCTGCCTGGCTCTCGCCGGTCGTCGGAAGCCGCTCGAACAGCTCGTCGAGCACGGGGAGTCCCTCGCCCGTAACTGCGCTCGTGCGGACGATCGGGACGACCGTCTCGCCGATCTCCTCGATGGCGGTCTCGACGCCGTAGCGATCAACCGACAGCGGCGTCCGGTCGACGTCCCGAAGCAGCCGCTCGACATCGCGCTCGACCGCGGCGGTGCGCTCCGCACCGACGAGGTCGGTTTTGGTGATCGCGACGATCGTCGGCAGATCCGTCGCTAAAAGGATTCCCAGGTGCTCGCGGGTAACCTGCGTGGGGCCGTCGTCGGCCGCGACGGTGAGCAGGCCGTAATCGAGTTTCTGTCCTTGCGGTTTGGGTTGTCGGTGTGGACCGGCCCGTCCTCGTCGAATCCGTACACCCCGTATGAAAGATCCGCCGACAAGCCCCGCTCGATTTCGTGGGGACGAACGTCGAGGAAGCTCCGCGTGCCGCCCTCGCCGTCGTCGGTTTGGCCGGTCACCAGCGAGCCCACGAGCGTTGACTTACCGTGATCGACGTGGCCGGCCGTGCCGACCACGATGTGATCGTCGTCGGTGACCTCGCCCTTGCGGACGGTCGCGACGCCGACGATGCCAGTCGGTCCGTCGTCCGGCCCGTCCTCGACACCCCAGGTCTGGACCTCGTCGATGTACGCGCCGGCCTCCTCGGCGAGCAGGGAGAGAACGTCCATCGACTCAGAGAAAGCCTCGGGATCGATCCCGGCGATGCCGCCGTCGTCTGCCACCCCGAGGACGTACGTCGCCGTGCCGTCCCCCGAGAGCACGCGGTGACGGAGCTGAGCGGCGAGGCTGTCTCGCCGGTCGGCTTGCAGGTGGAGATTTTTCGTGAGCCGCTCTTTGAACTCGACGCTGCCGCCCTCCTGTTCGCCGCGGTCGATGGCGCGTTCGAGGACGGCCCGGTCGGGGCCCATATCACTTATTGTACACGGTGGCTCAAAAGCGTTCGCTCGGGAACGGTCACAGAGCCCGAGACGGGCGGGGACGCTTTTCCGGTCGGCCCCGCGAGTCGTCCACATGAGCGACACGTTCGGAAGGGTGTGGTCGCCGGCCCGGCTTGTCGGGGTCGTAGCCCGCCCACAGACCTACAAGAACCTGGCGTACCTGCTGGTCACGCTTCCGCTTGCGATCGTGTACGCGTCGGTGCTCACGGTCGGGTTCGCGTTCGGGCTCATCTTGTCGATCGTCCTCGTCGGGCTGGCCGTGCTGCTCGGCATCGTGATCGCGGCTCGGGGACTGGCCGGAATCGAGCGGTGGCTGGCGAACGCCTTGCTATCGGTCGAGTTGCGGACACCGGATGACGTCAGCGCCGGCGACGGCCCAATCGAGAGCGCACGCCGGTACCTCGAGGCGCCCTCCACTTGGCGGGGGCTGGGCTTTCTCTCGGTGAAGTTCTACGTCGGAATCGTCGGGATCATCCTCGTCGTCTTCCTCGCGGAGACGGTCCAGCTACTTTTCGCGCCGCTGCAATACCCCGCTCGGATCGAGTTCGGCGAGGTGAACGACGAGCCGGTGGCCTGGACAATCCAGAGCCTACCCGAGTCGCTGCTGGCGGCGGTCGTCGGCCTCGTCGGCGCCATCGTCGTCTTGCACCTGATCAACGGCTTCGCCTACGTCGTCTGTCGGATCGCCGAGGCGCTGCTCGGCGGGGACTCCGACGCGTGACTCACCGCCGGTCGGCGACCGAGGCGACCGCCTCGAGGAATCCGCCGGCGTAGCCCGCGTCGGTGACCCGATCGGCGGCCGCGCGGGCGCTGTCGTCTGCGTTCGCGACGGCGATTCCCTCCCCGACCAGCTCGAAGGCTGAGGCGTCGTTCTCCGAGTCGCCGATCGCGACGGTCGCGGTCGGGTCGACCCCAAGCTCGTCGAGCGCCGCGGCGAGCCCGCCGCCCTTGCTCACGGCCGGGGACTTCACGTGATACGCGAACCCGGTGTCGACGACGACCAGCCCGTGGCGGTCGGCAATCGCCGCGACCCGGTCGAGGGGAAGCTCGCGAGGCACCGCAAGTTCGGTCTCGCGCCACCGGTTGACGGGGTCAAGCGCCCCCCAATCGGGCGGGTGTCCCTCGGCGCGCAGCTCGCGAGCTACGGCGTCGGCGGCCTCGGGGTCGCCCTTGATCCGGAGCTCGTCGGTTCGCTCGACGGCGACGACGCCGCCGTTTTCGGCCACGACGGCGATCTCGATCCCGAGAAACTCACACAGCGCGACGGGGTAGGGGGTGGCCTTGCCGGTCGCGATCACGAGCGGCGCCGGCCAGGCCCGCAGGATCGGGATCGCGCGGGGATCGAGCGCCCGCCGGTCGTCGGTGAGCGTCCCGTCGATATCGACCGCGAGCGGCGGGACCGAGGCGCCGAGTCGGTCCGCGAGCGCCGCGCTTGCCGCGTAGTCCATGCGGCCGGTGAGACCAGCGCGGTATTGGGGCTTGTGATGGCCCGGTCCCAGCGTTCAAGCCGCCGGGGCTCGTTGTACAGATATGAGTGTCGCAGGGACCTGCGAAATCTGTCTCGCCGCCAGCGTGAGCGACACGTGCATGCGGTGTGGCCAGCTCGTCTGTGCCGAGCACTTCGACGAGGAGACCGGCCTGTGTGTCGAGTGTCTCGCCGACGGCGGCGGCGGCGAGATCCCGACCGACACCGAGAAGGAACCGTTTCGCTTCTGAGTCGGTTCCACGGGAGTGGATCGGGCGGGTCACCGAAACCGGTTGAGCCGTCGCTTGAGCCGTTTTGCCGCCGCGCCGGCGGCCGGAAAGTACTCCCGGGCATTTTCGCCGGCAAAGATGATCCCCCGCGAGGAGTTGACCAGGCCGACGCCATCCGCGAGGCCGTACTCGACGGCCGCTTCAGCGTCCCCGCCCTGCGCGCCGACGCCAGGCACCAGGAACGGCCGATCCGGGGCGATTTCGCGGACGGCCGCCAGCTCCTCGGGTGCGGTCGCGCCGACGACGAGCCCGACATCCGGGCCCCACTCGCCGGCCAGCCGGGCGACCCGCTCGTAGACCGGCTCACCCGAGGCGAGCTCGCGCGCCTGCAGGTCGGCGGCGCCCGCGTTCGAGGTCCGACAGAGCACGAACACGCCCCCCGAGGCCCGCAGGAACGGGTCGATCGCGTCCCGGCCCAGATACGGGTTGACGGTGATCGCGTCGACGGTTTCGAGGACCGTCGCGTACCGCCGGGCGGTGTTGCCGATGTCGGCCCGCTTTGCGTCCAGCAGGACCGGCACGTCTTTGCCGTGGGCGTAGGCGACGGTCTCCTCGAGGGCCCGCCAGCCGTCAGGATCTTCGTAGAAGGCTGCGTTTGGCTTGAAGCAGGCGGCGTGTTCGTGAGTTGCGTCGATGATTCGGCGGTTGAACGCCCACCGGGGCAGCGACGCGGACGCCACGGCCTCGGGCAGCCGGTCGGGATCGGGATCCAGGCCGACCGAGACGACGCTGTCGACGCGGTCGATCCGGTCTGCGAGCCGGTCGAAAAACGGCCCCGCGGCGGAGTCGGGTGTCATACCCGTACTGGCGCGGGCGCCGGTAAAACTCACTCGGAGCGACCGGCGAGCCCGTTCCTGATCGCGTCGACCGCCCGCTTGACAGCGACGCCGTCCGACACCACCAACCGCTCGTCGTCGGCCCCGAGCCAGTCTCCCGCGGTCGGCTCGAAGACGGCCCGGTCGGGGTAACAGACCACCCGGCCGACGACCCGATCGCGGTGGCTGACCCGGTAGGCGGGCGCGCCCTCGGGCGTGGGCGTCAGCTCGGGGTCGGCGTCGACCACCGACACCGCTGCCAGGGGGCCAGTCTCTAGCCCCTCGAGCTCGGAGCTCAGCAGCTCGGCGATGCGCTTGCCGTCGGTGATGCGGTCCTCGACCACGGCTACAGCTCCCCCCTGGCTCGGGCCGCCAGCTCGCCGACCTCGATCCCCCGACGCCGGGCGTACAGGGCGCCGGCGGCCTCGATCGTCACCCCGAGCTCGCCCTGGAGCTCGTTGATCTCGGCCACCGCGGTTTGCTTCTCGATGCCCGCCTCGACGATCGAATCGAGCAGCCGCTCGAATGTGCTGCGCCTCGTGAGCACCGCGTCGTCGGGTTCGAACTCCTCGGGCAGTTCGACGTCCGCCGCGTCGAAGGTCGGGCGGAGCCGGTCGTCCGCGTCGTCGGTCCGTTCGAGCAGCCCCTCGCTGACGGCGAGGGCAACAGAGCGCTCTGCCTGATCCGGCGAGAACCAGCTCCGGTCAAGCGAGAGCGCGACGACGAGTTCGCTCTCGGTCAGCCGATCGGCGCCGCGATCGCGGAAGGGCGCGGCGACGGCGCGACGGAGACTCATCACCGGTACGCCGGCCGAGCGGCTTCTAAACCTGTCGACACGCGACCGGGCCCCTAAACGTTATTAGTATCTGTACGAACGCGCTCCTCCTCTCCCTATCGCTCGCGCTTGCGGAAGGGGACTCTGCGCTACCGTTTAGTTGAAGTGCCGGCTCGCCCTCCAGTTGAGTATGACGACGCAAGGACACGGTCGATCCCTCCGGAAGCGATCGGGCGGGCGCCTGCGCCCCAACAGGGATCGCCGCAAGTACGAGCAAGGCTCCGAGCCGACCGAGCCGACCATCGGCGAACAGAAACTCAAGACCGTCGACATCCGCGGCACCGAACGGAAGATCCGCGCGCTCCGGGCCGACACCGCGAGCGTCGCGACCGACGACGGCGTCGTCGTCGGAGAACTACTCGACGTCGTCGAGAACCCGGCAAACCCCAACTACGCCCGCCGGAACATCGTCACGAAGGGCGCGGTCGTCGAGACCAGCGAGGGCCGGGCACGAGTGACCTCCCGTCCGGGACAGGACGGGCAGGGCAACGCCGTCTTGCTCGATTAGGGGACCAGCCCCAAGGTTTGGGCCAGCTGCGGGTCGTAGTCGTGGATCTCCGCGTCTAAGGCGCGGGTCCGTTCGGTGACGGTCCCGATCTGTGCGCGGGCCTCGGCGGCGAGCTCGACGGCGCGATCCGGATCGTCGGCCAACACCCCGTTCATCGCCGTCTCGGGGACCTGGGCGGCCTCCTCGCGTAGCTCGCGCAACGACGCGACGGTTTCGGCCGGAATCTCGCCGGTCTCGCGGGCCAGCTCGGCGATCTTCGTGGCGTGGTCGGCGATCCGCTCGAACTGGCGGGCCGTCGACTGCAGGTCGAAACAGGTCTCGCGGGCGAAGCCGATCTCGGCAGCCGCGGTCGGGTTCCGGAGCACCTGGCGTAACACCCGCGAGGTCAGGTACCAGAGCCGGTCGACGTCATCGTCGCGCTCGATCACGTCGTCTGCCAGCGCGTCGTCGTCGGTCACGAGCGCCTCGACGGCGTCCTCGAGCATCGTCAGCGACACCAGCCGCATCCGGGTGACGGCGTTTTTGATCGACAGCTCCGAGGAGTCGAGTAGGTCCTGCAACACCATGGCGTTGGGTCGCTCCTCGATCACCTCGAGTCCGACCAGCCGCTGGGAGGCGTCCCGGATCGCCCGCCGCTGGGCCGCGGTCATCCGGTCGGTTTCCAAGACGATTACGTCGAACCCGCTGACGTACATCGTCATCACCGCCCGGGTGAGCTCGTGGTCGGTGGTCAGTCCCGTCACGTCCATTCGCCCCTCCGTCCGGCCGTCGTCGCTGTGTGGCGTCACAAGCAGGAGATCCGCCTCCGAGTGAAACTCGACGACCGACCCCGCCTCGACCGCGTTGTCCGTCGCCCACTCTTTTGGCAGTGACACCGTGTACGTCGAGCCGCCGGTCACCTGCACCTTGCGCGTCTCCATATCCGAGAGTTGGACCGTGGCTATATAAAACTACACGAGAGTATATAGCTAGGGGCGTCTGGCTTCTTACCCCAGGCGGATGTCGAGAGTGCCTTTCAGGCCGGCGGCGTCGAACTCGTGGTCCGGACGGACGTTCACGAAATCGAGGTACCGTCGGGCGGTCAGCAGGCTCGAATCGGGGTACTGTTCGAGCGCGGCGTCGACGGCGGCGGCCGGGCCGACGTGTGGCTCGAGCGCCGCGAGCGCACACGCGATATCGTACCCGCGGGCTGCCTCGACAGCGTCGGTGTCGACGCGGGTAGCGTCGATGAAGTACAGCTCTCCGTTGACGACCAGGACGTTCTCTGCCCGGAGGTCGCCGTGGGCCAGCCCGGCGTCGTGCAGCGTCGCGAGCATCGCGAACAGTTCCGGCACGAGCTCAACGACGCGGTCGGCGGGACGCGCATCGAGGGTGTCGAAGCCGTCAAGATATTCCATGACGACCACCCCGTACCCGTCGTGGACGAACGTCTCGAACGGCTCGGGGGCGTTGACCCCGGCCCCAATCATCTCTTCGGTGGCGTCGAACTCGTGGGCGGCCATCTCGCCGGGCGTCTCGAAGCCTCCGAAGAAGCCCCCGGTGCCGGTCGAGGCGGCCCCGAGGTTTCGCCCGGCGGTCAGGAGTCGGTGGACGAACACGTTCCGCTGGCTAATGATCTTCACGAATAGGTGGTCGTTGACCACCAGCGGGAGCGACAGCCAGTTGTCGACCTCGACGATCGCAACCGATTGAAGTGGCTCGTCGTGCCGGCGGGCAACCTCGCGCGCGATCGACCGCACGGCGTCCTCGGGAAGGCGCCCGCGGAGAAGCTCTCGGAAGGCCACTCACGAACGGTAGGCGGGGACGCCATTTTAGTGTTAGCGGTCGATCGACACCGGGACCACCACCCGGCTATATGTAAGGTTAGTCCGTACGGAGGTGTGGAGTTCGGTCTGTCAGACGAACACCAACTGATCCGAGACTCCGTGCGAGAGTTCTGCGAGGAGGAGATCGAGCCGATCGTCCAGGAGATCGAGGACGAACACCGGTTCCCCCGGGAGATTTTCGACCAGCTGGGGGAGCTTGACGTGATGGGGGTCCCCGTCTCCGAGGAGTGGGGCGGACTGGGCGGCGAGACGCTTCTGTATACCCTGGTGGCCGAGGAGCTCGGGTTGTAGGCCACAACGCTCAACCGCGACCGACGCGAGTCGGGTCTATGGGCACGCCGCGCGCGGACCGCGACGAGCAGGCCAGGACGGTGATCGAGAGACCTATCCGGAGGCGACCATCTCGCTCGAGTACGCGAGCCGGCTCGAGCTGTTGATCGCGGTGATCCTCTCGGCGCAGTGTACCGACCAGCGGGTCAACGGCGTCACGCCGGTGCTGTTCGAGGCCTACCCCGACGCGGAGGCCTTCGCCGCCGCCGATCCCGATGAGGTCGCCGCGCTGATCGACTCGGTTACCTACTACAACAGCAAGGCAGAGTACATCACGGAGAGCTGCGAGCGGATCGTCGCCGAGCACGACGGCGAGGTGCCTGATACCATGGCCGAGCTGACCGAACTCCCCGGCGTCGGCCGCAAGACCGCGAACGTCGTCCTCCAGCACGGTCACGACGTCGTCGAGGGCGTCGTCGTCGACACCCACGCACAGCGGCTCTCCCGGCGGCTCGGCCTGACCGACAGCGAGCGGCCGGCGGCCATCGAAGAAGACTTGATGGAGCTCGTTCCCCGCGAGGACTGGCGGTCGCTCACGCACCTGTTTATCAGCCACGGTCGGGCGGTCTGTACCGCTCGGAATCCCGACTGCGAGGCCTGCGCGCTCGAAGACGTCTGCCCGTCCTCGAGACTCGACAGCGAGTGCGACCTCGCGAGCGGCGAGGCCTGGGGCTGACCGGTGTCGATCGGTCGGGATCGCCGAGACCGGGCCGGATTCCGCTCAGAACTTGTCGGTCGTGTCGACGCTAACCTCGGTCAGCTCGACGTGGTCGGGCCGGGAGACGGCGAAGGCGATCGTCTCGGCGACGTCGGCGGGATTCATCGCGCGGCCCTCCCAGTGGGCCCAGTCGTTGAGTTCGGTGACGACCGCTCCCGGCATCACGATCGTCACCCGGACCGGATCGTCGGACAGCTCCTTGCGCAACGACCGACAGAAGCCGTTGACGCCGAACTTCGAGGCGGTGTAGGCACTCCCCCCGGTCTGGAGAAAGGAGCTCTGCCTCGCCGACGGGCCCGCCGCGGGCGACGCCGGCGTTGTTCACGAGCACGTCGATCCCGCCCAGCCGCTCGCGGACCGTCTCGACCATCGCCCGGACCGCGCTCTCGTCTGTGACGTCGGCGGGAGCGACGAGCGTCTCGGCCTCGATTTCGTCGGCGACCGCGGACAGGCGGTCCTCACGGCGGGCGACCAACGCGACCGCGTAGCCCCGCTCGCCGAGCGTTCGCGCCGTCGCCGCCCCGATTCCCGAAGACGCGCCGGTCACGACCGCGATCTCGTCCGTCGACTCCATGCAGAGAAACTCCGGGAGACTTACATACCGGTTTTGATGCGCCGCCGCGGGGAGGGCGGCTCGCGGCCGGCGTCGCGGGTGCGAGGCCGGGACTCGCGTCGTGAAACGGGACACAACTTAACAACGGGCAACGAACAGTCGAGGCCATGAGCGACGAGGGTGCAGTCGAGACGGAGCGACTCAGATCCTATCTCACCGACCGACTCGGAGAGCGGGTCGTCGACGCGGCGGTGCTCGCGGAGGGATTAAACCGCGTGATCCGGATCGAGACCGCGGACGATCCGCGGGCGTACGTCCTGCGCCAGCCAACGGAGGGTCGAGACGGTGCGGGATTTGTCGACTTTCGAACCGAGCACGCGGTGTTGGACCGGCTCGAGGACACCGATATCCCGGCGCCGGCACCGGTACACTTCTGCGCTGACGAGTCGATCCTCGGGTCGCCGTTTTCCGTGACCGAGTACGTCCCCGGGGAGCCGCTCGGGTGGGACGCGCCGCTGCCGGCGGGTCACCGCGAGGAGCGGTCCCGCGATCGCGTGGGGCGGCTCCTGATAGACGGCCTCGCAGGGCTCCACCGCGCCGAGACCGAGCGGTTCGCGGATGTCTGTGAGCGGGTGCCCCTGCGCGAGCAGCTCGACCGGGCCGCCCGGCAGTTCGAGACGGCTGCGGGCACGGCCGGTCACGATCCCGTCAGGCTCCGAGGCGTCCTCGACTGGCTCGAGGAAACCGTTCCGGACCGGCCGGCGACGGCACTGACACACGGGGACTACAAGCCCGATAACGTCTTGTTTTCCTGGGCCGGCGATCCGTCGGTCGCGGCGGTGATTGACTGGGAGACGGCGAAGCTCCGCGACCCGCGCACCGAGTTGGGTTACCTGCTCTTTTACTGGCGAGAGGCCGGGGATCCGTCGCCGGACGTGGAATCGGTGACGGCCGGATACGGCGATTCGGTCGTCTCGGAGATCCGCGACCGCGAGCGGCTGGGCGGGATCGACGTGCTCGTGAACAACGCCGGCGTCGCCCGCGGCGGGCCCGTCGGCGAGGCAGAG
>PXQL01000053.1 GCA_003021335.1 Halobacteriales archaeon QH_10_67_13 | reverse complement strand
CAACGGTGTCGTATCGCGATCAGTACACGCTCGGCGGACTGGCGCTGTACGCGGCGATCGTTCCGGCCGTCGTCGTCGCCTTGAGCGCGCCGGTCGTGACGCTCGCGTTCGCCGCCGGCGCGCTCACGGCCTTAGCCGTCAGCCACGTGCGGGCCGGAGACGATGGATCGGCCGCGGCCAACGAAGACGTACGCGCCTCGGCCCGAACCCGGTCTGTCGAGCGTTGACATCTCCCCCGCGCCGAAGCGCGAGGATTCCTCCGTTGTGAGTTCGGCTACCGACCCACGGAGGTAAGCCGTCGACGTCCCCTTTTTATCGGACGCGAACCCGGTTACCAGACGGTCCGAGCGCCATAACTCGAGGGACGATCGGAGGTTCGGAGAGAAGAGCGTGGACCGTCACAGACCGAGTGCGGTCGCGACCGGAACGCCGGCGGCGACCGCGCCGGCGAGATAGCCGAGCAAGACGCCGGCGTTGAGCGGCGGGAGCCCGGCGTGAGCGCCCTCGACGCGGTGCAAGAGCACGAGCAACGCCCCCATCCCGAGAAATCCGCCGGCGATCGCGCCGAGGGCGGGGAGATTCGCGTTCAGCGCGGGCACGACCGCCGGAGCGTCGAGAAACGTCCCGGCGCTGACCGCGAGCATCCCCGGGATGATCGCGTCGCCGAGCCCGAGCAGCTGGACGCTCGGGCCCGCCTTGGCGCTCGCCTCTGAGTCTTCGGCCGACCGATTCGGCGGCGAGTCCGCCGATCGCTCCGCGGCGGAGTCTCCGGACTCGTTGGGGTCGTCTTCGTCGAGGCCGAGTTCGAGGCCGTCGCCGACCAGCGAGTACGACAGCGAGTGGGGAACGACGTATAGGATCGGGAGCTTGAGATCGCCTGCGCCGGTCGCGAGCTCTTTCATGTGCCCGGAGACGTACACCGAGTAGGCGTCGTAGGCCGCCCAGACGACGAGCAACACGACGATCGGGAGCGGACCAAATCCCAGGCCGAGCATCGGAATGGTGACCGCGCCCAGCGCCACGGCGACGAGATCGACGACGTACCACTCGGGGTAGACAAACAGGACGGCTGCCACGACGAGCCCGACGGCGATCGGAACGGGACTGGTCGGGAGTCCGGTCAGCGCGCCGCCGCCAGCGACCGAGCCGACGCCGGTCGCGATCGCGACGAACGTCCCGGCGAACAGCCCGAAGACGGCCGCGCCGACCACGCGTAGATGCACGAGCCTCGCGTACCGGAACCCGAGCAGCATGACTCCGGTGGCAACGAGCACGTACACCCCGAAGATTCCGACGTTGCCGACCTCGTCGGGGTCTTCGAAGAGCACGGCACCGGTCGCGGCCACCTCGTCGGCGAGGGCCATCCCGCCGAGGATCGTCACGAGCCAGAGGGCCACGAGCCCGGCGAATCCGACCAGCCTGGACCGGTCGATCTCGAACGGTCCGGCGGAGTCGTCGACTCCGGGCTCTGCCTCGCGGTCGTACTCCCGGTCTGTCGTCTCGCTCACGGCTCCGGGCACGCTCCTAAGGCGAGCATGAGAGCACATCGAGAGAAAGCGGCAAATGGGTTTCGTCGTCCGGCTGCGAGCAGTTTCACTGCGGTCGGCGAACGCTTAACCGCCGGCGGGCACAACCAAGACCGATGGCAGCGACCGTCGAGTGGCCGCTGGTCGCGACCGACGCCATAGAGCGACGGGACTACCAGCTCCGGCTGGCCGAGGCCGCCCTGGGCGAGCACAGCCTGGTCTCGCTGCCGACGGGGCTGGGCAAGACGGCGGTCTCGCTGTTGGTGACCGCGCGGCGACTCAAGGAGTGTGGCCCGGAGACGCGAGTGCTGTTGCTCGCCCCCACGAAGCCGCTCGTCACCCAGCACGCACAGTTTTACCGCGAGGCACTGACGATTCCCGACGAGGAGGTGGTGGTGTTCACCGGCGAGGTGTCGCCGGCCGACCGGGGAGCCCTCTGGGAGGAGGCTCGCGTCGTCATCGCGACCCCGCAGGTCGTCGAGAACGACCTCGTCGGGAACCGGATCTCGCTGGCCGATGTCGTCCACTGCACGTTCGACGAGTGTCACCGCGCGACCGGCGCCTACGCCTACACATACATCGCCGACCGGTACCACGAGGACGCCGACCAGCCGCTCGTGACGGGGTTAAGCGCCTCGCCGGGCGAGGACGAGGCGGCGATCCTCGAGGTCTGTCGGAACCTCGGGATCGACAACGTGGAGGTGATGACCGAGGAGGACGCCGATGTCGCCGAGTACACCCACGAGACGACCGTCGAGTGGAAACGCGTCGAGCTTCCCGACTCCGTCGAGGCGATCCGCGAGGACCTACGGGCGGTGATCCGGGACCGGCTCGGGAGTCTCACCGAGCTCGACGTGACAAAAAAGACCAGTCCGGACCTCTCGGAGCGAGACCTCAAGCAGATCCAGCGCCGCGTCCAGCGGTTGATGGACGACGACGACAGCGCCGGCTACCAGGGGATGAGCCTGCTCGCCGAGATCCGGAAGCTCCGGACTGCGCTAGTTTACGTCGAGACCCAGAGCGTCGAAGCCTTCGAGCAGTACATGGACCGCCAGCGCGAGGCCGCCCGCTCCTCCGGGGCCTCGAAGGCCGACCAGCGGATGGTCTCGGATCCGAAGGTCGCCGCGGCGGTCCGCAAGGCAGAGAGCTACGACGGGCTTCACCCGAAGTACCGCCGGGCGCGGATGTTACTCGCCGAGACGCTCGGCATCGAGGGCGGCGAGCGCGCGATCGTGTTCACCGAGTCCAGAGACACGGCCGAGACCCTGACGGCGTTTCTGGGCGAGCACTTCGCCGCCGAGCGGTTCGTCGGCCAGTCCGACACCGAGGGCAGCGAGGGGATGACCCAGACCGAACAGCAGGAAACTCTCGGTCAGTTCCGCCAGGGCGAGTTCGAGGTGCTCGTCTCGACATCGGTCGCGGAGGAGGGACTGGACGTTCCCGAGGTCGATCTCGTGCTCTTTTACGAGCCGGTACCGACGGCGATCCGTTCGATCCAGCGCAAGGGCCGAACCGGCCGACAGGCCGAGGGACGGGTCGCGGTGTTGCTGGCCGAGGACACCCGCGACGAGGCATACTTCTGGAAGGCTCGGCAGGACGAACAGGAGATGGAATCGGAGCTGCGCGCGCTGAAAGGCGCCGCCGGCGATATCGAGGCCGAACTCGCGCAGGCAACGCTTGGCACCGGAACCGAGTCGACGGACGATCCCGAGGCAGGCGCCGGGTCGGCGGACTCAGAGACACGGGTCGGGTCCGAGCCCGGGGGCGACGAGGCGAGCGGGCAGTCCGAAGCGACGGCGGGCGAGACGGCAGAAACCGAATCAGACGAGTCTGGACAGGCAGGACTCGGCGCCTTCGCCGACGGGGAGGACTCTGACGATTCCGCCGGTTCCGCCGAGCCGGCAGAGCCGACGGTTGCCGAGCCGGCCGAGGACGGCGGGGCGACCGAGATCGTGATCGACCAGCGCGAGCTCGAGGCGACGATCGCGCGGGACCTCTCGACGCGATCGGACATCGAGACGCGCCTGGAGACGCTCGCAGTCGGGGATTACGTGCTCTCCGATCGGGTGGTCGTCGAGCGTAAGACCGTCGAGGACTTCCTGGCGACGCTGACCGGGGGGGATCGGTCGCTGTTCGAGCAGGTCGGAGACGCGGCCCGCCACTACGCGCGGCCGGTGGTCGTCATCGAGGGCGAGGACCTGTACGGGCGGCGAAACGTCCACCCCAAGGCGATCCACGGGGCGCTCGCGTCGCTGACGGTCGATTTCGGGGTGAGCGTCACCCGGACCCGGAACGCCGAGGAGACCGCGGATTTACTCGAGGTGATCGCGAACCGGGAGCAGACCGACGAGCGCCGCGAGGTGAGCGTTCACGGCGAGAAACAGTCCCGCACGCTCCCCGAACAACAGGAGTACGTCGTCGCCGCTATCGCGGAGGTCGGCCCGGTCACCGCGCGGTCGCTGCTCGAGGCACTCGGCAGCGTTGAGGCGGTCATGACCGCCTCCGAGGAGGAGCTGTTAGCCGTCGAAGGGGTCGGCGAGGTGACCGCGACCCGGGTCCGAGAAGTCGCCGAGACGCCCTACGAGGGCTGATCGGGCAGGCGGTGGCTCAGAACGGTCTCTTCGCGTCCCTCGGCCGAGTCCGGACTCAGATCGGGGACCAGCGGTGCGCCCGTGTTCTCGCCGTCGGTGAAGCGATCGTGTGGCGTCATTGTTAATGATCGTTCATGTAGGACACGGACGGCCGGGGTAATAACCGTTGGGGACGGTCAGTCCCACGCCACGGGCCAGGAGCCGGCAGCGCGCATTCCCGGTTCGGCGCCGGCCTCTCGGAGTCGGTCTCGAACGGTCGCCGGGGCGAGGGCCTCGGGCGGGTCGGCGGCCAGCTCGCGGACGATCAGTGCGGCCGCGATCGCGTGGGTGCGGAGATCGCGGCGGTCGACCTTGTCGCGGGTGTCCGCGCGGGTGTGGGTGTAGCCCCGCTCCCAGGGCCCGGGGTCATCGGGGCGGCGGCTGTGGAGCTGCAAGGACGGGACTCCGGCCCGGAGGAACGGCCAGTGGTCGCTGTAGGCGCGGATCGGCGAGGGCCGGATAGCCGTGAGTGAGCGCGCGAACGTCTCGAAACCGGCCGGCGCCGTCGAGGTTCACTACGACACGGGGCGACGAGCGCTCCTCGGCGAGGGCCTCGCTTCCGAGCAGCCCGATCTCCTCGCAGCCGACCGCAGCCACGCGGACCAGACGATCGAGCGATAGCTCGGCGAGGATCCGGACGGCGCCGACGAGTACCGCGATTCCCGCGCCGTTGTCCAGAGCGCCCTCGCCGATGTCGTGAGCGTCGTAGTGTGCGAGCACGAGCAGCTCCTCATCGGTTTCGGGCCCGACGGTTGCGAGGACGTTCTGGCTGGTCGCCGGCGCAGTCTCGGCCGCGACCGCGAGCTCGACCCGCCGGTCGCCGTCGCGGAGCCGGTCGCCGGTTTCCTTCGAGACACCGACACACGGGATCGGCGTCTCTGGTCGGACCGTTCCCGTCGGGGGGAGCTGACCGGGGTGGTGGTTGGCGAACAGGAGGCCGGCCGCGCCGGCCTCGGCCGCGTGACCGACCGTCTCCATGCGGTGGGGATGTCTGCCCGTCGACGGCGGCGCGGTCGTGGTAAGCGCGATCGCACCCGCCGGGTCGGCGGCCTCGATCTCCGCGGGGCTGCCGTGACCGACATCGACGACCGGGCCCGCGACCTCGGCGGCCGGCGAGTACGGCAGCGCGACGGCCTCGCGGGTCGTCTCGCCGGCCCGAAGCGTCGTTTCGCCGCGCTCCCAGCGGGTGAGTTCGAACTCCTGGAACTCGGGGGCGAGCCCGGCGGTCTCGAGTGCGGTACTGACCCGATCGGCCGCCCGGCGTTCGCCTGGGTGACCACCGAAGCGTTCTGGCAGGGCCGTCAGCTCCGAGAGCAGCTCCCAGCTGGCGTCGTCGGCCAGCTCCCGTCCGACTGCGCGTGCGACGGGCTCGTCGATCTCCATAAGGGCTGTAGCGACAACGGCGACAAAACGCTGTGGGTGACCGGCTACCCGACCTGCGTGGCCCGCTCGACGACATCGGCGCCGTACCGCTCTTCGAGGGCCTCGCGCTGGTCGGGCCGGTGCTCATAGACATCCTGGAACAGATCAATCGGGGTCGTCGCAGCCTGATAGGTCGCCTCGTCCCACATCCGATCCCTACTGATCTCGACGGTCACGCCGTCGATCTCGACGACGGTCGCCCGCTCCATCGAGATCGCTCCCCGACCGGCCGCCTTGGCGGCCTCGAACTCCTCCCCCGGCGGGTCTGGCCGTCGATCCGGAGTCGGTAGCCGTCCTCGGCGTCGGCGACGGAGACGCGCTCACCCTCGTAGACGAACCGCTCGCCGTCGTCTTCGGGAGTCAGCGGTACCTGTTCGCCGTCGACCGCCAACAGCCACTCGCCGGTCGCCGGCGGCAGCGGTGCCTCGTTTGCCGTGACCACCTGGTCGGGCGTGAGCGCCCAGATGCCGAGCTGGCCACGGGCGCGGTTGTCGACCATCCGCTCGCGGTAGCCCTCAAGATCTCGGATGTCGTCGTAAGGACCGTCGACGGCGATCAGGTCGGCGGCGCTCGCCCCGCGGGAGGTGTTGTGCCGCAGCTCGGGCCAGTCCGGGAGCGCCCCCGTCGGCGTGATCGCGCGCAGGTCTTTCGTGTAATCGACCTCGCCGTCGACGAGCAAGAACAGCCGCTCGAGGGCGTTCGAGGGGTGGTGGATCGCATCCCTGAGCTCGGCCAGGGCGAGCTCGGCGGTCGCGCTCTCGACGATCACCGACATCGCGAACGTTCCCGTGGGGAGTCCGGCCTCGTTCTCGGCCAGCGTGATGAGCTCGTCTACTTTCTTCCAGTCGTCGAGCCCGCCGACCTCGGGGATGACGAACCCGTCGACGTGTGGGGCCGCCTCGCTGGCTGCAACCCGGCGGATCTGCTCGAATCCCTCCGCCCGGGTCGCCGGGTCGTCGCGGTGCCAGACCACCCGCGGGTGGATCTCGGCCGGCACGTCGGCACCGTGGGCGGCGACGACCTCGATGATGTTCGCGATCCCCTCCTCGCGCATTCCCGGCGCTGTCGCGTCCTCGTTGTCCGGGACCCAGACGTCCGGCGCCTCCATCCCGCGCAGCTGTGCCGCCCGCCTGAGCATCTTCGCTGAGTCCTCTCCCTCGACGGCCGTCGGCGAGGTGAAGAAAGTCCGAACGAACGCCCGGTCGTGTCGGCGTGTCATGAGAGGGTCGTTGCCGCGGTCGAGACTAAAGACCGTCGGCTAGCTGGGACGATTCGGCGCGGCCGACTCACCCGCTGCCCGACGAGACCCGGGCCCATCAGTCGTCCTCGCTCGTGATCACCGTCTGGTCGTCCTCGGTGAACCCGTCCGATTCCTCCTGACGGCGCCGCGCGTCGGGATCGAACGCGGCCTCTGTCTGCTGGAACTGCGGAACAAAGGACAGCTCGTGGTGGCTCTCGGTCTCGTGGTCCAGGTACCGCCCTTCGAGGTCGAACTGGGCCTGCTCCGCGCCCTCGGCGATCGCGGACATGTCCTCGTAGACGGCGTGGGCCCCCGAGTGCAGCGCGTACAGCGTGACGAAAATGTACTCGTAGCCGAGATCGCCGAGCTCGGCGAAGGTAAGCGGATCCTCCTCCTCGCTCCAGGCAAACGACGAGGAGTAATTAAATGCGAGCCGGACATCGGGGTGGGTCTCGTGGAGCCGTTCGGCGTACCGGACCGCGTCCTCCCGGGAGGGATCGGGCATCTCTGGCCACACCAGGTCGACGCCGCAGTCGGCGTACAGCCGGCCCCGGGCGAGGTGTTCCTCCCAGTCGCCGTTCGCGGAGCCGTAGGCGTCGGTCCGGGCGATGATGACCGTCTCCTCTGCCTGCTTCGCGTCGACGGCCGCCCGGAACCGCGTCTCGGCGTCCTCCCGGGAGACGATCTGCTTGCCCGCGATGTGTCCGCACCGCTTGGGAGTGGTCTGATCCTCGATGTGGATCGCCGCGACCCCGGCTTTCTCGTACTCCCGGACGGCTCGGCGGACGTTGTGAACCCCGCCGTAGCCCGTGTCCGCGTCGGCGACGACCGGTAGCTCCGTCGCCTCGACGATCCGCTTTGCGTTCTCGACCATCTCACCCATGTCGACCATCTCGAGGTCGGGATAGCCGAACTGACCCAGAACCGTCGAGTACCCGGACATATACACCGCGTCGAGTCCCGCCATCTCCGCGAGCCGGGCATCAAGGGCGTGGTACAGTCCCGGAGCGAACACGTACTCCTGCTCGTCGAGTAGCGACCGGAACTGCTCGGCTGCGGGGTTGTCGAGCTCCCGGACGAATGGCTTCGTGTCCCGGACTCGCGATGCGACCGCGTCCTCACCCGTGTTGTCTGTCATACGCGACCGTTCGGAGCACCCGGGTACTTTAAAACCCTATGAATAATAATGATAATATTCCTTAATCGGTTGGGGCGAAGAGTCGAGCCGGGGACGCTCCCCGAGGTCGGTCCGGCCCGCCGGAGCGCTTCCGGCGGCGATAAAAATGTACGGACGGTCGGAGAGGGGAGCCAGCGGGGGAGACGTCGACCCGATCGAGGGGAGAGAGCGGAGGGCCGACGGGTCGACGCACTCGTCCGTACGTGCGGGGGAAGAAAGTACGCGGCGGCGACTCAAACGGTCGTTTGAGCCGGGGCAGTGCCGGCCGGACTCGTCGGTTCAAACGCGTCTTTGACTCTGAGTCGGAGCTTTTTATTCGGGCCGTCTGGACCCAGACATGAACGGTGCACGGACGATCCTCGATCGGGGACGGCTCAATCCGATCGCCGGGGTGCGGCAGGCGGCGTTTTGGGGATCAGTCGGTCTGCCGGCGGTCTACCTGCCCCTACTGTACGCCGGGAGCGGAGCGACACAGTTCGCGGGAATCGGCGTCGGACTCGTTCACGCCGTGTGTCTGGCGGTCGGACACAGGCACGTCCCGGAGGCTCGATGAGCGCCACAGACGATCTTGAGGCCGAGACCGAGCGCAAGATTGGGCTCGTCCGCGAGTACCTCGTCGACCGGGTCGAGCGGCGCGGGGAGCTGTACCTGAAGAGTCGGGAGATCGCGGCCGCCGTCGAGGCCGAGCTCTCGGCCAAGCAGGTCGGGCAGTTCATGGGAACGCTCGCTGACCGCCCCGTCGATCCGGAGATCGAGCGGTGGGCCTACACCGGCGGGACGACCTGGCGAGTAAGACGGAGTTGAGAGCGCGGGCCGATCTCACTCGAGATCCGAGTTCCACTGCTCGGGGAGCTGGATGGAGTATTTCCCGTCTTCCTGCAACGCGATGATGTACTCCTCGCGGTCGTACAGCTCCATCAGGTTGAGCTCGTACCGACCGGGCTGCAACACCTTGATCGACTCGAACTGGTCGTTGAGCTCTTCACGGAGCTCCGAGAGGTCCGGGCGGTCATCGGGCGTCGTCGACTCGTC
>PXQL01000056.1 GCA_003021335.1 Halobacteriales archaeon QH_10_67_13 | reverse complement strand
CGGTCGGGATCGACCTGAGCGGCCACGGCCGGTCCGAAGACATCTCGACCGAGCCGGGGCCGGCGACGCTGTCGGCGTACGTTGCGGACGTGCTCGCGGTGGCCCGGGCCACCGACGCGGACGTGTTGGTCGGGAATTCGCTGGGCGGGGCGGTGCTGTTAGAGCTACTCGTGGAGGGGGCGTACGACCCCGCGGGCGTGGTGCTCGCCGGGACCGGGGCGAAACTCGCGGTCGCAGAGCAGTACCGGACTGCCCTGGCCGAGGAGTTCGACCGGGCGATCGAGCTGCTCCACCGGGAGAATCGGCTCTTTCACGACCCCGACCCCGAGGTCCTCGACCGCTCGATCGAGGCGATGTCGGCGGTCGGCCAGGCCGTGACTCGGCGGGATTTCATGACCGCCCACGTCTTCGACATCAGGGACCGGCTGGCGGCGATCGAGACCCCGGCGCTTGCCGTGGTCGGCGAACACGACGAGCTCACGCCGCCGTGGTACCACGAGTACCTGGCCGCGGAGCTGCCCCGTTGCGAGCGGGCAGTGATCGCCGACGCCGCCCATCTCGCGATGATCGAACAGTCCCGGGCGTTTACCGCTGCACTTGAGGCCTTTCTCGACGGACTGTCTGCCTACTAGTGGACCCACTCGCGGTACTGGACGGGCGCGCGGGCTCGATCGGTCGCATCCAGTTCTCGCGCGGCCGTGTGCCCGAAGTACGGATCTCGTAGAAACTCCCGGCCGACGATCGCCAGTGCCGCCCGGTCGTTGCGGATCACGGCGTCGGCCTGCTGAGGAGTCGTGATGCCGCCGACCGTCCCGACGGCGATCTCGGAGTCGGTCTCCTCGCCGATCCGCTCGGCCAGCGGGAGCTGGTAGTTGGGACCGGTCGTCTCGGGGGCGCTCTCGGGGACGATACCGCCGCTCGAGACGTCGATGAGGTCGGCGCCGTCCTCGGCCAGCCGGTCGGCCAGGCGGACGGACTGTGCGACGGTCCAAGAGTCGCGGTCGGAGAGCCAGTCGGTCGCGGAGATCCGGACGAAGACGGGCTGCCCGTCGGGCCAGACCTCGCGGACCGCGCGGGTCACCTCCCGGACCAGCCGGCTCCGACCGCGCGGCCGTGTGCCCGAAGTACGGATCTCGTAGAAACTCCCGGCCGACGATCGCCGCGATCTCGTCGGTCGAGAGCCGCCGGGTCGGCACTGGGTCGTCGTGGGGCCAGGGGTCGCCGCTCGGTGCGACGACCGGCCACCCGCCCTCAGCCGGGGCGAGCGGGCCGCCGCCCGCCCGTGGCGACGCGGTCGAGGCCTTCCGGCCGGCGTGAGCGAGCTGGATCCCCGGAACAGCCCCCTGGTCGTCGACGAACGATGCCGTCCGGGCGAGGGCATCCGTCTGCTCGTCGGTCCAGATCCCCAGGTCGGCCGGAGAGATCCGTCCGCGGGCCTCAACGGCCGTCGCCTCGGCCATCACCAGGCCGGCGCCGCCGACCGCCCGGGAGCCGAGGTGAACGTGGTGCCACTCGGTTGCGAGCCCCGCCTCGGCGGAGTACTGACACATTGGGGAGACCATCAGCCGGTTAGGAATCCTCGTCTCGCGCAGTGCGAGCGGCGTAAACAGGTCCGTCGTCACGCCCCAACGTGGGCGGGCGAGACGAAAACGGCTGTCGGTTTCGCGGGGAGTCCGGCGGCCGTCGACCGATCAGTACAGCTCATCGAGGTCGTCGAGTTCCGGGGCTTCGTGACCGTGCTCCTCGGCCGGGAACCGGCCGGACTCGACGGCCTCGGCGTACTCGGCAACCGCCGACTCGATCTCGCCGCGGGCGTCGCCGAACGCCTCCGCGAACGGCGGCGGGTGCTCCGAGAGGCCGAGCACGTCGGTGATCACGAGCACCTGGCCGTCACAGGCCGGACCGGCGCCGATACCCATCGTCGGGATCGACAGCTCGTCGGTAATTTCGGCGGCCAGGTTCGAGGGGATGTGTTCGAGCACGCAGGCGAAAGCGCCAGCGCGCTCGTGCTCGCGGGCCAGCCGGGCGATCTCGCGGGCCTCCTCTGGCTCGGTGCCCTGGCGTGCGTAGCCGGTCTGGTTGACACTCTGTGGGGTCAGGCCGACGTGGGCCATCACCGGTATCCCGAGCGCGGTCAGCTGGTCGGTCAGCTCGACAGTGTGTTCATTCGACTCGATTTTGACCGCCTCGGCTCCGGCTTCCTTGAGCATCCGGCCGGCGTTGTCGATGCTGTCGGCCTCCTCGACGCCGACCGAGAGAAAGGGCATGTCCGCCACCACGAGCGGCTCGTCGGCCCCGCGGGCGACTGCCGCGGTCCGGGAGGCGACCTCGTCGACGGTGACCGGCAGCGTCGAGTCGTAGCCCAGGACGGCGTTTCCCATGCTGTCCCCGACCAGGATCACGTCGACGCCGGCCCGTGCGACCAGCTCCGCGGTGACGGCGTCGTAGGCGGTCAGCATCGTGATCGGCTCGTCCGCGTCTCGAAGGTCCCGTACGGTGGTCATACCCCGGGCTAGACAGGGCGGGTCATAACCGTTCGGTCACCGTCGGACGATCAGCACCGCCGCGAGCACGAGCAGCCACGTCCCAAGCGTCGGCGGCTGGACGACCGTGAGTCCGGCCCGCAGGGCCACGAGACCCGCCTCGAGAACTGTCGCGTCGACCCCGTCGGTCAAGCCGCGCACCGCCTCGTACCCCAGGCGGACGAACGACACCGCGGTTGCAAAGAGTAGTACTGTCCGGGCGCGCCCGCCGGGGAGCGTGTAGAGCAACACAGCGAGCGGGTAAAGGAAAACGAGCGCGTACCGGGGCTGAAGCGGGAGCGCGAGCAGCGTCACGGCGAGGGTCGCCAGCGCCCCGGCCTGCCGGTCGGCGTCGTCCTCGAGGTCGACGCCGGCGTACACCGCCACAAGCGCCGGCGCGAGGACCGCAATCGCGACCAGGGCGGTCGCCGGGGAGCCAAGCCCGAACAGGGCGGCGACCTGTCGTTGTGCACCCCCGGCGCTGTCTGTCGGCTCGGGGCGGCCGTCGAACGTGCGATCCTCGAAACGTCCGAGCAACACCTCCTCGACGTACGCCGCGGTCTGCTCGACGCCGAGGGCGAGCCCGGCGAGCAACCCGGCCACCCCGACCGCGAGCGCGACGCCGACGGCCCGCCGGGCTCGGGCACGGAGCAGCCAGAAGCCGACGGCGGCCGGAAAGACCTTGATCAACGCCGCCCCGGCGAAGGCAGCCCCAGCGAGGTGCTCGCGGCGCCGGTCGAGCGCGGCAAAGCCCGCCGCGACGGCGAACGCGACCCAGGCGGTCGTCTGACCGTTGATTAGGTGGCCGCTCCCGTGCGTCGATAGAAGGACCGTCCCGACAAGCAGCCCGAAGTCGACACCCGTCACCCCGACGCCCCGGCGGGCGAGCGCACGATAGATCACGAGCGCCGTCCCGAGGCCGGCGAGGACGTTCAGCCCCGTCTGGATCGCGAGCGCCCCCGTCTGGCCGATCAGGGCGTGGGGAACGAAGGCGAGCGCGACGATCGGCGGGTACAGGTACCGGTACCCTGGGTGGGCCGCCGGCGCCGCCTCGTAGACTGGCTGGCCGTCGAGCAGCGCCCGCCCCGCGGTGGCGTAGACGTCCGAGGCGAGACCGACCTGCTCGGGGACACGCAGGAGGAGGTCGGCCGCGGTCCCGAGTCCAAGCAACACACCGGCCGCGAGGACGAGCCGAGCGGTCAGACGACGATCGATCACGTCCGGGGATCCCAACAAGAGACCGGTTCGGTCCCGGTCAGTCGTCACCGTCGGGGTCGACGATCACGACCTCACCGTCGACGACATCGACGTTTATCAGCGTCTTTGCGTCGAACCCGGTCTCTTCGAGTTCGTTTCCGCCGCCGACTTTCTTGATCACGACGACCGTGTCCGCGATCGTCGCGCCGATGCCGTCGAGGGCGGTCAGAAGCGCGGAGAGGGTCCCGCCGGTCGAGAGCACGTCATCGAGCACCAGCAGTCGGTCGCCGGAGTTGACGTCGTTTATGTACATCTCGCTCTCGGAGTAGCCGGTCACCTGCGAGATCGAAACCTCATCATCGAGCCCGTACTCGCGTTTGCGAACCACCACGAGCGGGATGTCGGTCATCAGCGAGACGGCAGTCGAGATGTGAATGCCCATCGCCTCGGGGGCGACGATCTTATCGACCCGGTCGAGATCGGCCTTGCGGATGATGCCGATCACGATCTCCCGGAGCAACTCCGGGCGCAACATCGGCACGCCGTCGCTGATCGGATGCACGAAGTAGTGATAGTCGCCCTTCTGGATGATCGGGGCCTCGAGCAACGACTCCTGGAGGCGGTCCATGAGGTGGGTACCGCAACTGAGGACAAAAAACCTGCCGTCTGTCGACTACAGCGCCGCGGCGAGCCGTTCCGCCACCCGCCGGCCCAGGGCGGCTTTGGAGCCCTCGACCCAGGTCGACTCGGCGCCGTCGACGAGCACGGCGCGGGTCTCTGACTCGCCCATCACGGAGGCGTCGTTGCCGACGGCGAAGGCCAGTCCGGCCCGCTCTTGTAGCTCGCGAGTCCGGGCGATCAGGTCCGCGTCGTCGCCGCCGGTCTCGGCTTTGAACCCGACGACCGCGAGGTCGTGCTCCGCCGCGACCGCGTCGATCAGCTTCGGCGTCGGCTCGAGTTCCACGACGAGCTCTCCCCGTCCGGAGCGGAGCTTCTCGGGGGCAGTGTCGACGGTGTAGTCGGCGATCGCCGCCGCCGAGACCACCGCGTCGGCCATCGGGGCGTGGGCCTCGACGGCCGCTCGCATCTCGGCGGCGCTCTCGACTGCCTCGGTCTCGGCCCAGGGCAACTCGGGCCCGTTCTGGACCACGACCACGTCCGCTCCGAGCGCGTAGCAGGCCCGCGCGACGGCCCGTCCGGTCCGGCCGGAGGCGCGGTTCGACAGCGTTCGGATCGGGTCGATCGACTCGGTGGTGGCTCCAGCGGTGACGACGACGGTTCGACCGGCGAGGGGATCCGGTGCACTCGCCCGGGCGAGCTCGGCGACGACCGCCGGGGCGCTCGCGATCTTCGCCTTTCCCTCCTCGATGTGAGGGGCGACAAACTGAACCCCCCACTCCTCGAGCCGGTCGAGCGCGTCGATCACGCCCGGGTGGTCGTACATCGGCTCGTGCATCGCCGGGGCGATCACCACCGGCAGCCCCGCGCCAAGCGCCGTGGTTGCGGCCGTAGTCACCGGCGTGTCGTCGACGGCGGCCGCGATCTTGCCGACGGTGTTTGCCGTCGCGGGGGCGATCAACAGCACGTCGGCCCACCCCTCTCGACCGCACAGCTCGACGTGCTCGACCGCGCCGGTAATCTCGGTGACGACCGGCCGCTCGGTCGCGAACTCGAGCGCCCACGGGTGGATGATCCCGGTCGCGTCCGGAGTCGTGAGCGCTCGAACCGACGCCCCCTGGCGGCGCAACTCGTGGGCCAGCTCGACGGTCTTGACCGCCGCGATCGACCCGGTCACGCCCAGCGCGACGTTCGCGTCTGTCAGCGCCTCCATCTTATTCCGCCTTGGAGGCAGGGATATGAAAGCCGTTCGACCCGATCAGCGGTCTTAACACCCGTCGCACCCAACGATCGACAATGACTGGCGGCGACGGAGAGCGCGACCCCGACGTCGACTCCGAGGCGGGGGTCGAGGGGGGAAACTCGACGGTCGACGGGGACGACGAGGGCGTTGACGCCGGCGAGAGCCCGCTCTCGAACGGGACGCGGCCGGCGACGAACGGAGACGACCGACGGGACCGGTCCGAGGCGGCCGAGATCGACTCGTACACGACCGAACGCCGGTCGATCAGCACGACGGTCCAGCTCCACTGGGGACTCCGGGTAGGGATCGCGAGTCTCATCCTGGGCGTCGCCGCCGCCGCGGGTGCCGGGGCGGCCGAGATCGATCCCGTGGTCGCGCCGGCGATCAGCGGCGGCGTGCTGGTCGTCGGGCTCGTCTGGGTGGTGTTGCGCTACCGCGCGTGGGTGTATCAGGTGCGGGCCGACGCTCTCTACTTAGAGCGGGGCGTCACCACCCACGTTCGGACGCTCGTACCGTACGTCCGAATCCAGCACGTCGACACCAGCCGGAGCCCGCTCGAGCGAGCGCTCGGGCTGTCGACGCTCGTGGTCTATACCGCCGGCTCGCGGGGCGCTGACGTCTCGATCCCAGGGCTCACGCCCGAACAGGCCCAGGACCTCCAACAGCGCGTGAAGGAACTCGCCATCGAGGCGGAGGGTGGCGACGCGTTATGAACCTCCACCCCCGATCGGTGCCCTACCGGGTCGCGGAGGACTCCCTGCGGCTGGCCGGGGTGT
>PXQL01000055.1:3816-10168 GCA_003021335.1 Halobacteriales archaeon QH_10_67_13 | reverse complement strand
TCGGTGCCGGGACGCCGAGAGCGACGGCCCTGCGTCACGTAGATGGTCGGGAGACACGGCGGGGGGAACGCGCCGCCGTCGAACACGTCGGGCCGGTAGGCCCACACGAGTTTCCGTTCGCCCTCGTTCCACCGCTTCCAGCCGTCGGGTAGCTCCTGCATACGTAGCGATGGCCGCCCGAGCGCTTCAGCGCGGCGATACGCCGGAACGTGAGGTGTGCTTCGACACAAGGGTTATGCTAACGCAACCCGTTGTTTAGGACGTAGTAACGAAAACGCCTTCCCCGAATTCCATCGCCGGTCGGGAGGTGTTCAGCGTAGCCGGACACACGAATCACAGCACGTGTCTCGGCGCCGACCGGCCCAACAAACACCGACGCAGTCGGTTGATATCAATGAGCGACATGGAAACCCTGCAACAGCTCTCCGAGGAGTACCGAGACTCGATCCCAACGGACCTGCGCGAGGCGCGCTCGTTCGACTGGTATCTCGAGGAGTGTTACTCGGACCCGAAGGTGGCGCGCAACGCCCACCAACGAGTCGCGGATATGTTCGACTTCTACGGCACCGAGTACGACGAAGAAGACGGTGTCGTCGAGTATCACATCGCGAGCGAAGACCCCGTCGGCGACGGCGAGAACGTCTTCTACGGGCGCGAGGTCCACGAGTCGATCCACCAGTTCGTCAACAAAGTGAAGTCCGGTGCCCGCGGTCTCGGGCCGGAGAAGCGCATCAAGCTCCTGCTCGGGCCGGTCGGCTCCGGGAAGTCACACCTCGACCGGCAGATCCGACTTTACTTCGAGGATTACACGGCGCGTGAGGAGGGCCGGATGTACACCTTCCGGTGGACTAATCTCCGCGATGTCATCGCGGATCAGGACCCCGAGGACGACACCGTTCGGTCGCCGATGAATCAGGACCCGCTGGTGTTGCTTCCACAGCCACAGCGCGACACGGTGATCGAGGAGCTGAACGAGCGGCTCGACGCGCCCTACACCATCAGCAACGAGCAGGCGCTCGACCCCGCCAGCGAGTTCTACATGGACCGGCTGCTCGACCACTACGACGACGACCTGCAGGCCGTTCTGGATAACCACGTGGAGGTGATCCGGCTCGTCGCCGACGAGAACAAGCGACAGGCCATCGAGACGTTTGAGCCGAAGGACAAGAAGAATCAGGACGAGACGGAGCTGACGGGTACGGTCAACTACTCCAAGCTGGCCGTCTACGGTGAGTCCGACCCCCGCGCGTTCGACTACTCGGGCGCGTTCTGTCGCGCGAATCGCGGCATCTTCTCCGGCGAGGAGCTGCTGAAGCTCCAGCGGGAGTTCCTCTACGACTTCCTGCACGCCTCACAGGAGCAGACGATCAAGCCGAAGAACAACCCGCGGATCGACATCGATCAGGTGATCGTCGGGCGGACGAACATGCCCGAGTACCGCGAGAAGAAGGGCGACGAGAAGATGGAGGCGTTCAACGACCGCACCAAGCGGATCGACTTCCCGTACGTCCTCCAGTACGAGGCCGAGTCCGAGATCTACTGGAAGATGCTGCGCAACGCCGACGTGCCCGACATCCACGTCGAGCCGCACACCCTGCAGATGGCCGGGCTGTTCGGCGTGCTCACCCCGAAGAGCCCGACTCCTCGCGGGTTGATCTGACACAGAAGGCCAAAGCCTACAACGGCGAAATCGACGAGAGCGAGGACATCGACGTGAAGAAGCTCCGCGAGGAGGCCGAGGAGAAGACCGAGCTCGGCGAGGGCATGGAGGGGGTCTCCCCGCGGTTTATCGGCGACGAGATCGCCGAGGCGATCATGGACTCGATGCACCGCGACCGGGAGTTCCTCTCCCCGCTGACGACGTTCAACCACCTCGAAGAGAACATCGAAAACCACGGCTCCATTCCGGAGGAGAACTTCGAGACGTACCACCGTTATCTCGAACTCGTCCGCGAGGAGTACAAGGAGCGGGCCATCGAAGACGTTCGGGCCGCGCTCGCGTACGACATCGACGAGATCCGTCGGCAGGGCGAGAAGTACATGGACCACGTGATGGCTTACATCGACGACGACACCGTCGAGGACGAGATCACCGGCCGCGAGCAGGAGCCCGACGAGCAGTTCCTCCGGGGCGTCGAGAAGAAACTCGAGATTCCCGAGGACCGGAAAAACGACTTCCGGCAGGAGGTCGCGAACTGGGTCTCCCGGCGGGCCCTCGAGCGAAAGCTCTGGGAGGACAAGAAACACAATATCAACTTCTCGGCGCTTGTCTCGAGCGGCGAGATGGACGACGACGAGCGCGCCGAGTGGATCGACGCGCTGATCGAGCAGGGGTACTCCGAGGCCGGTGCTCGGGAAGTACTTGAGTTCGCCGGCGCGGAGGTCGCCAAAAGCGAGATGAGCGAGTAAGATGAGCGACCGCGACGCCGGCGGCGAGTACGTCGCGGCTGCCGACCGCGCGCTCGACGAGACCTACCAGGCGCCACTGGGGCTCGACGAGTACGTCGAGCGCGTGCTCTCGGAGCCGCGCATGGCCGCCCACGCCCCGAAATACCTGCTCGACGCGATCGAACACGCCGGCACCCGGACGGTCATCGAGGAGGGCGAGGAGAAAGAGCGCTACCGGTTTTTCGACGACCCGTGGAACGACGGCGAACACGCGATCCTGGGCAACACCGAAGTGCTCAACCGGTTTGTCGACGACCTGCGGTCGATCGCGGCCGGGCGGGGCAAAGACGAGAAGATCATCTGGCTGGCCGGGCCGACCGCGACCGGCAAGTCCGAACTCAAGCGGTGTCTGGTCAACGGGCTCAACGAGTACTCGAAGACCGAGGCCGGCCGGCGGTACACGATCGAGTGGAACGTCGCCGGTGGCGCGGGCGACGCCCGCGGAGTTACCTACGGGGACACCGAGCCCACCGACGAGGACGACTGGTACGAGAGTCCGGTCCAGACCCGTCCGCTCGCGGTGTTTCCCGACTCCGTGCGGGCCGACCTCTTGGAGACGCTCAACGACCGGGCGGACGATCACATCCCTGTCCGGGCGGAGACGGACCTCGATCCGTTCAGCCGGGAGGCCTACGAGTACCTCGAAGAGCAGTACCGCCGGGAGGGCGTCGAGGAGCTGTTCTCGGCGGTGACCGACCCCGAGCACCTCCGGGTAAAAAACTATGTCGTCGACGTCGGCCGCGGGATCGGCGTGCTCCACTCCGAAGACGAGGGCACGCCCAAAGAGCGGCTCGTGGGCACGTGGATGAACGGGATGCTCAGGGAACTTGACTCTCGGGGGCGAAAGAACCCCCAGGCGTTTTCCTACGACGGCGTGCTCTCGCAGGGCAACGGCCTGCTCACCGTCGTCGAGGACGCCGCCCAGCACGCCGACCTGCTCCAGAAGCTGTTGAACGTCCCCGACGAGGGTCACGTTAAGCTCGATAAGAGCATCGGCATGGACGTCGACACCCAGCTCGTGATTATCTCGAACCCGGACCTCGAGAACCAGCTCAATCAGCACGCGGACCGCGAGGGCCAGGACCCGCTGAAGGCGCTCAAACGCCGGCTCGACCGGCGGACGTTCGGCTACCTAACGAACCTCTCGCTCGAAGCGGAACTGCTTCGCCGAGAGCTCACCGACCAGACTCGGGTCTGGGACGCCGCGAGCTGGGACGAACTCGAAGGCCGGATCCGCGAGCCCGTCGGAATCCGGACCCGCAGGGACGTGGTCCGGGAGCGCGAGCTCGCCCCCCACGCGATCGAGGCGGCGGCGCTGTACGCGGTCGTGACCCGACTCGACGCGACCGACCTCCCGGAGGACGTCGACCTGGTCGAGAAGGCGCTGCTGTTCGATCGGGGGTACCTGCGGGAGGGCGACGAGGAGATCGACATCGAGGCCTTCGAGTTCGACGACGCCGCCGCGGACGGCGACCACGGGATTCCCGTGACGTTCACCCGGGACGTGATCGCCGACCTGCTCCACGAGGCCACCGACCGCGTCCACGAGGAGCTGCCGGTCGGGGACGTCGTGATGCCCCGGGACGTGTTGAACGCGATGGCCGAGCGACTCTCGGAGGCGCCGGTGTTTTCAAGCACCGAGGCCAGGGAGTTCGAGGAGCGCGTGGTGCCGGTGAAAAACCACGTGTTCGACCGGCAAGAGGCGGACGTCCTGGACGCCCTGATGCGGGACAAGCGCGTCAGCGAGGCAACCGTCGAGGAGTACGTCGAGAACGTCTACGCCTGGGCCGAGGGCGAGCGCATCGAGAACGAGCGCGGCGAGCTGGTGCCGCCGGACCTGCTCGCGATGAAGATCTTCGAGATCGAACATCTGGGCCGGTTCGACGAGGACAACTACACCGGCGACAAGCCCCACGAGGAGGTCCGGAAGTTCCGGATCGAGAAGATCATCACCGCGTTGAACCGCCACGCCTGGCGTCATCGCGACGAGCAGTTCCGGGTCGGAGACGTCAATCCCAAGGAAATCCCGGTGATCAAGACGGTGCTGGGCAGCCACGACTGGGACGATGTCGCCCGAACCTTCGAGGACTTTGACCCGCGACAGTGGGACTCGCCGCCCGAAGGCACCCAGACGGCGGAACTGAAAGCCGCCACGATCGAGAACATGCGCGAACTGTACGGCTACAGCGAGGCCTCCGCCGAGCTGACCAGCCGCCACGTCATGAGTCAGGTGAGCTACCGATGGGACTGAGAGACGACTTAGAGCGGTTCCGACAGGTTGGTGAGCAACGCCGGGAGGATTTGGCGGAGTTCATCCAGTACGGCGACCTGAACGGCAGCAGCCGCGACGCGGTGCGGGTGCCGATCAAGATCGTCGACCTGCCGGAATTTGCCTACGACCAGCGGGACATGGGCGGGGTCGGGCAGGGAGCCGACGGCACCCCCCAGCCAGGGGACCCGGTCGGCGAGCCAGAGCCCGGCAACGACGGCGAGGACGGCGAGCCCGGCGAGGAGGGCGGCGAGCACGAGTACTACGAGATGGATCCCGAGGAGTTCGCCGAGGAGCTGGACGACGAGCTCGGACTCGACTTAGAGCCAAAGGGTAAGACCGTCGTCGAGGAGACAGAGGGCGATTTCACCGATATCAGTCGGTCCGGGCCGACCAGCACGCTCGATTTCGAGCAGCTGTTCAAGCAGGGACTCAAGCGCAAGCTGGCGATGGACTTCGACGAGGAGTATGTGAGGGCGGCCCTGCAGATCGAGGGCTGGGGTCCCGCGGAGGTCTTCAACTGGGCCCGCGCCGAGGAGAATCTGCCGGTCTCGCGGGCCTGGATCGAGGAGGCAAACAGAGAGCTATCAGAGACCGACCGCGAGACCTACCCGGACCTGGCGACGATGGAGGCCGAGGTCGAGCGGACCGACACCCCCGCGCGGATCCGCCGGGAGGGGATCGATCAGGTGCCGTTCCGCCGACAGGACGAGCGGTACCGCTATCCAGAGACCGTCGAACAGCAGGAAAAGAACGTGGTCGTGGTCAACATCCGGGACGTCTCGGGCAGCATGCGCCAGAAGAAACGCGAGCTGGTCGAGCGGACGTTCACGCCGCTTGACTGGTACCTGCAGGGTAAGTACGACAACGCCGAGTTCGTCTACATCGCCCACGACGCCGACGCCTGGGAAGTCGACCGACAGGAGTTTTTTGGCATCCGCTCGGGGGGTGGCACGCGGATCTCAAGTGCCTACGAGCTGGCCGCCGAGCGACTCGACGCGGAGTACCCCTGGCAGGAGTGGAACCGGTACGTGTTCGCGGCCGGCGACTCGGAGAACTCCTCGAACGACACCGAAGAAAACGTCGTGCCGCTGATGGAGTCGATCGACGCCAACCTGCACGCCTACGTCGAGACCCAACCCTCCGGCAACGCGATCAACGCCACCCACGCCGAGGAGGTCGAGCGCCAGTTCCGGGAGACCGACGACGTTGCGGTCGCGTACGTCTCTAGTCCCGAAGATGTCACGACCGCGATCTACGAGATCCTGAGCACGGAGGAAAACGATGAGTAACTTCGAAAAGCGCCGCGAGGCAGAACAGCTCGAGACCGCCGCCGACCGGGCCGACCAGAAGGCCGTGATCACCCACGTCGAGGCCCACGCCGACTTTTTCAACAACAACGAGTGGTTCGGGCTGTTCGACCGGGATCCCGACGCCGCTGCCCTGCTCGAACGCCACGCCGAGACGATCGAGGGGTACATCGACGACCCCGAGATCGACCGAGCCGACGTCGAGCGGTGGATCGATCACGTGCTCTGTCTCGAGGACAACGTCGAGCAACACCGGCCGTACGAGTCCGTCGAGCCGACCGAGGACGCTGAGGAGATCGAGTCCGACACCGTCGAACAGCAGCTC
>PXQL01000055.1:0-3796 GCA_003021335.1 Halobacteriales archaeon QH_10_67_13 | reverse complement strand
ACGTCTCCGAGGACGTCCGCCAGCAGGTCTTCGACGACCTCGAAAGCCCGACCGAGGACTCCCCGGCCGGCGTTCCCGCAGAGCCCGAGGCCGATCTGCTCGCCTTCCTGCGCGAGCACGGTATGCAGTACGACGCCGACGCCGGCAAGGCCGTCGAGATGGCCGAGTGGCAACGCGAGGTCATCGAGATCCTGCGGCGCGAATCGTACTATTTCGCACCGCAGAAGATGACAAAGATAATGAACGAAGGGTGGGCCTGCGTGACACCGGATACGCGGGTGTTCACCGAAGAGGGGCTGATCGAGATGGAAGAAGTCGTCGAGGATCACACGGCGGTGTCGGACGGCGAGTCACGGCGGCCGGTGTATGACTCGCATGTCATCGAGGATCACGAGACAGTCTCGATAACGACGCGGCGGGGATTCGAGCTCACCGGCTCGAACAACCACCGCGTGCGACGTCCCGACGGATCCTGGGTCCGACTCGACGAGCTGTCGGCCGGCGGTACGATCGAAATATCCGGCGGAAACGGCCTCTGGCCCGACGGGTACGTCTCGGTGGAGTGGGACAACCCGGAGTACGTCACGCTCGAAGATATCGCGTCCGAGGCCGGCGTCTCGGTCTCAACTGTATTGCGGTACCGACGGCTCGGTCGCGCGGAGCGATCGGACGCCATAGAAGAGGCGCTCGCGGCCTACGGGGGCCAATCGGAGGGACTCGCACAGACGGATACGATTCGGGTACCTGAGGCGGTCACGGAGCGAGTGGCCCGCTTTTTGGGGTTGTTTATCGGTGACGGCCAGTTCCCGTCGAACTCTCGACACGTCGGATTCACAGGCGAGTCGCGGGCTCGGGCCGAGGAGTTTGCCGGACTCGTCGCCGAGCTGTTCGATGTCGAGCCGACGGTCAGCGAGCAGGGCTCGCGCTGGCGGGTCTACGCCTATTCGGAGAACCTCCGAGCGTTTCTCGCCGAGACGTTCGAGCTCCCGCAGGGGAAGGCAGCAGTCAGAAAGACCGTTCCGGAACAGATCCGACGATCCCCCAAGCCGGTGGTCGCGGACTTCCTCCGCGGGCTGTTCGACGCAGACGGCTACGCGGGCGATCAGGGGGCGATCCTGAGCACGAAAAGCGAGTCGATGAGTCGGACCGTCCAGCTGTTGCTGACGAACTTCGGGATGCTTAGCCGCCGTCGAGAACAGACCGACGGCTGTTATCACGTTCACCTGACGGGACGCTCGGCGGAACGGTTCGCTGAGGAGATCGGATTCGGTTACACTGAGAAGGCAACCGCCCTCGAAACGTATCTTGAGAGCCTCGCGTGGTCCGAACAGGAGTCGTGGACCGACGAGATCGTCGAGATCACCGAGGGAACGGCCGACGTGTACGACATCTCCGTGCGGGAGACACACCGGTACGCCGCCGCCGGGCTGATCAACCACAACTCGAAGTGGGAGTCGCTGATGATGGCCGGCGAGAACTTCGCCGACGACGACGAGTTTCTCACCTACGCCGATCACATGGCCCAGGTGCTTGGCTCGGAGGGGCTGAACCCGTACAGTCTGGGCCTGCAGCTGTGGCAGTACATCGAGAACCGGACCAACAGGCGCCACGTCGTGGAGCTGCTCCTCCGGGTCGAGGGAGTCACCTGGCGGAACTTCCACGACGAGGTCGATTTCGACCGGGTGTTAGAGCTGCTCGAGCCCGACGAGCTGGTCGCCTCCGTCGACCCGGATCCCGACGCCCTGGCCGCGGTGTCAGCAGATGACCCGCGGATCGACGCGGAGGCGCTCGCGGCCGCCCGGGCAGGAGAGCTCGATATCGAGCAGTACCCCTGGAAGCTGTTCACCTACGAGGGGCTGGCCGAGCGACACTACTCGCTGGTCAGGCCGGAAAACCGGGGGTATCTGGGACGGATCGCCCTGGAGGATCTCGAGCGGATCGCGCGGTACATGTTCGACGACGCCCGGTACGACTCGGTTCGCGCGGCGATCGAAGACATCGAGTACACCGCCGGCTGGGACCGGATGTACGAGGTACGTGAGAGTCACAACGACGTGACCTTCATCGATGAGTTCCTGACCCAGGAGTTCGTCGACGAGCACGATTATTTCACCTACGAGTACACCCACGCTTCCGAGGATTACCGGGTCACCTCGACGGACTACGAGGACGTAAAGCGCAAGCTGATGCTCGAGTTCACCAACTTCGGGAAGCCGACGATCGTCGTTGCGGACGGCAACTACCGGAATCGCAACGAGCTGTTGCTCGAACACGAGTACAACGGCGTCGCGCTCGATCTCGAGCAGGCCAGAGACACCCTCGAGCGGGTGTTCGAGCTGTGGGGACGGCCTGTTGCCCTGCGGACGATCGTCAAGGAGTACGACGAGCACGACATCGAGGTTGCCCGGCGCCGGGACGGCGAGCCAGAGCCGACCGAGCGGGGCCGGGAGCTCAGGTACGACGGCGTCGAGTTCGCCGAGCGCGAGCTCGACTGGGAGACCGTCGAACACCTCGCGGCGACCAACGTCGATTACGACACCAAACCCGAGGAATGGCTGGCGTAGGCGGTGCCGTTATACCGCCCGGCCCGCTCAGTTCGGCTATGACAGGTCCGGAGTGTCACCGCCGCGGCTGCGATCGGGCGGCGGCGTTTGTCGCCCGAGAGCGCTACGCCGAGGAGACCGGCGCCGGCATCGTCGATGCTGAGGCGTACCTCTGTCAGGCCCACGCCCGCGAGGAGTCGCCGGCGAATCTCGACGAGTCGACGCCGGAGTACCGGTTCGTCGTCGAGCCGGTCGACGAGAAATAACCCCGACGGTGTCTCCGGTCGGCGAGGCGGTCACCGGACGCGATCGTCCGGCAGCGTGACCAAGACGGCGGTACCGTGCGGGTCGCGTTCGGCGACGGCGAGTTTCCCGCCCAACCGTTTTACTGCCCACCGGACCGTCCAAAGGCCGATACCGCGGCCGTGTCTGAGCGGCGTCTCCTCCCCGCCGACGAGGACGGCCCGCTCGTTGGCCGGGAGGCCAGGGCCGTCGTCGCGGACCTCGATGTCGGCTCCCTCCGCCCGGGCTTCGAGCCGGACCGTGACCTCGGGGGCGGGTTCGTTCGAGTGTTCGAGCCCGTTGGCGATCAGCTCCGCGAGGGCAAAGCGGAGAATTTTCCGGTCGGTCTCGACGCGGGCCGGACCGTCGGGGGCGACGGTCACCGTGCCGGCGTCGACGCGGGAGCGGGCGGTCTCGGCGGCGGCTTCGACGACGGCGACGAGATCGCACGCCTCTGCGGTCGGATCGTGGTCGGTCAGGATCTCGTTTGCCGTCTCGAGCTGTGTCGTCAGCTCGACGAGGTCGCCGCTGATGTCGACGATCCGGTCTGCGTGATCGGCGGCACCGTCGGCGCGGATCGCCTCGGCGAACCCGCGGACCGCGTCGAGATCGTTGCGGAGGTTGTGACGGAGGATTCGGTTGAACACCGTGAGCTTCTGTTCTTGGGTGTGCTCGTCGGTTACGTCCCGGAGTCGATAGGCGGTCCCGACCGGCGAGTCGATGAGGCCGTTGGTGAGGCCGGTGACGAGGCTGCTCTCGGAGACGTGGCGCGAGTAGCGGTACCGGGCGGGCCGGAGCTTCGCCATCACGCCCTCGTTTTCTAGCTTCTGCTCGTAGAGGTCGCCCGCGTTCGTGGGGTCGCCCCGCGTTTTCGCCTCCTGGTACGCTTCGGCGGCGAGGCCGCCCGCCGTGACCGCGTGGTTCATTCCCTTGATGATCGGCCCCTGGGCCTGCATCTGGCCGGCGGCGTC
>PXQL01000051.1:13314-19355 GCA_003021335.1 Halobacteriales archaeon QH_10_67_13 | reverse complement strand
CGCGGCGACGTCCTGGATGTCACGATCCGCGACGAGCTATAGAATCGAGCCGACCGCGGGCATCGAGAGCAAAGAAGGCCGTAGAGTCACCGGTCGATCTCGAGAACCTCAAGGGATTCATCGACGACTGCAGTGAGACGGTCACCGTTGACGGCATAGGTCACGGCCGCGCGGAACGGCTCGCGGCCGCGGATCCGCTCGCGGTCCGTGGCGAGCCCTTTGAGCTGCCAGTAGGGCTCGGACTGGACGTCGACCCCGTGATCGTAGTAGAACGAGACGACCGCGGGGTGAAAGAGAAGCACCGAGGTGAGCCCGGCTCCGAACTCGCGGTCGCACCGCGTACAGGTAAAGTGAGCCTGGGGCGTCTCGCGGGCGCGCTCGATCTCGGTCGCCGAGAGCTCGTTTGGGGCTTCGTCGGGCGAGAGGATAGGTCCGGCCGCGGCGCGAACCTGGCCGTCACAGTACGGACAGAATCCCCGGGTAATCCGGTAGAAGGTCGTCTTGAGGTACCGATCGGAGACGTCCGGAAACGTCTCGGGGTCGAACGCACCGACCGCGCTCGGGGGCAGGTGAAACCGGGCCTCGGCAAAACAGTCACACTCGGTACGGACGATCTTGTCCTCGTAGTGGAGCCGCTGTTCGCCGCCACAGACCGGGCAAGGATCCTCGAGTGCGACCGGATCGATCGAGTCCGCGAGCGTGTACGTGCCGGCCTCGAGTGCGCCATCGATCCGGTCGCCGGTCTCGGTGAGCTCGTAGCCCGCGTCGGTTTTTGCGACGAACTGCCCGACGAGCTTATCGAGGTGGTAATTGAACCGTCCCGAATCGCGCACCCCGACCCGCTGGCGCAGCTCGGCGAACGGCACCGCCCCGTGGGCGTCGGCCAACTCGCGGATAATAGACAGCCGCGTCTCGTCTGCGAGCAGATCGAACACCGCGTCCGGATCCGTCTGCTGGACGAACGCCGCGTCGCTCATATCACTGGTACCGCGCCCGAACCGATAACCACTTCGCCGACTCTCGGGCCGCGGGACACAGGGCGACGGTCCCGGGAGCCGGCCCGGGCTGCGATGAACCCCCGGGCTTTAGCCGACTGTGCTCTCAGATCGGAGCATGTCCGAGGAGTCAGTCCACCCGGAAGCGGACGCGATCGCGGATCTGATCGGCCCCGAGCACAGTTCGATCCAGCGCGAAATGGCGGCCCACGCACGAGAGGAGTCGTTTCCGATCGTCGGCCCCAGAGTCGGCGCGTGGCTGATGACACTCGCCGGGACGGTCGGGGCAGACCGGGTCTTCGAGTTCGGGTCGGGGTTCGGGTACTCCGCCTCCTGGTTTCTCCGGGGGATGGGGCCGGACGGAGAAGTCGTCCTCACGGAGATCGACGCCGACGAACTCGCCCTCGCGGAGCGGTATTTCGAGACCGCCGGCGAGGCCGACCGCGCTCGGTTCGAACGCGGCGACGCGATCGAGATCGTCGAGAGCTACGACGGCCCGTTCGACGTCGTGTTGCTCGACAACGAGAAAGACCGTTACCAGGAGGCCTTCGAGGCGGTCGAGGGGAAACTCAGACCGGGGAGCGTGGTCGTCGCCGACAACGTTCTCGCCGGCCCGACCGACCGCGGAGCCGTTCGGGCGCTGCTCGAAGGCGAGTCCCTCCCCGAGACCGGCGACACCAGCCGCGGGATCGCGGCGTACCTCCGGCACGTCCGCGACCGACCGGGAGAGACCGTACTCGTGCCGTTCGGCGAGGGGCTGTCGGTTACGCACATTGTCGAGTGACCGAACGAATCCGATTTTCGTCTGCGAGAACGCCGCCAGAGAGACCGCAACACACGTTCACGCGCCCGCCTGGGACCTCGGCGTGACGGTGTACGCCTTCCTCGAGCTCGCGGAACTCGTTGAGTTGATGCAGAAATTGGAGGTCTGAGCCGACGGGCCGCCGGTGGAACGTGCGAGAGCCGGAGCTCAGCGGTGGATCTCAACCGACTCGAGGTGGATCGGGGTCGTCGGACGGTCCTGGCGATCGGTCTCAACGCTCCCGATCGTCTCGACGACGTCCATCCCGTCAGTCACCCGGCCGAAGACAGCGTGTTTGTCATCGAGGTGGGGCTGGGCGGCCAGTGTGATGAAAAACTGCGAGCCGTTGGTGTCGGGGCCGCTGTTTGCCATCGAGACGATTCCCGGGCCGTCGTGGCGCAGTTCCGGGTGAAACTCGTCGTCGAAGGTGTATCCGGGGCCGCCGCGGCCGGTGCCAGTTGGGTCGCCGGTCTGGATCATGAACCCGTCGATCACCCGGTGGAAGGGAACGTCGTCGTACAGCGGCCGCTCGACGCGCTCGCCGGAGTCTGGCTCCTCCCAAGCGGTCTCGCCGGTCGCCAGTCCGACGAAGTTCTCAACGGTGGTCGGGACGCGCTCGTCGAACAGCTTGATCTCGATCGATCCCTCCGAGGTGTGCAGCGTCGCAGTCAAGTCGCTCACGGATTATCACAGCGGGCAGGAGGCTTAACTGCCGGGATCCAATCGCTGACCGATCACCCGGCTGTCGACCCAATCTCGTCGACGACCGCGGCTCGCCTCCGTGACTGACTTTGACATATAAAACTTGTGTTAGTTTACCCCGGAGAAACGTGCCCGTTTCAGAAACCGCAATACAGCAGTAACACGGATCGAGACGAATCGGGACGAATCCGGCCGGAGCCGCCCCGAGTATCGACCCTTTATATGGTGGTATCGCCCACAAGATCGACCCGCGAGGTCGACCATGACCGCAAGCAACTCCCACACGGGACACGGGCGCACAGAAGACGAATCAACTGACGGGCGCGTCTCGCGCCGAGGGTGGCTGAAGCTGCTCGGGGCTGGCACGGCGCTGCTTGGCGCGGGCGCGGGTCCTGGAGCGTCTACCGGGGCGGCTGAACGGACCCAGACGCAGGTCGTGCCGGGGCAAGACCTCCAGCAGCGTCTGAACGACGAGCTTCGGGTCCGCACACACAACGCACGGTACCAGCTCAAGGAGGCGGCCGACGCCGATCCGCACGAGGCAAACGATCGGCTACGCGACGACCAGGTGATCGGGAAGTTCGGGAAGGCACTGGTTCACGACGAGGAGACCGGACTCCCGACCGTGACCGCATACGAGTCGCTCGAGCGGGCCTGTGCGACCCGGAGCGGCTACGACCAAATCATTCAGCCGACGATCTCGCCGTCGGAGGACAACGTGGTACCGAGTGACGACATCGGGGATGTCGAACCCAGGCCGCTCGTCCAGCCCGAGTCGGCGTGGACCTACAGCAGCCAAGGCGCTAGCCCCGCAGAGCTACGCACCGCTGCCCCGCCGGCGTTCGACAGTCCGGAAGCCGGCGCGGAGATGGTCGAGCTGTACTGGCGGGCACTGGCCCGCGACGTGAACTTCCGGGACTACGGAGAGAGCGCGCTGATCCGCATCGCCGCCATCGAACTCAATGGGCTGGACGCCTACAACGGACCAGGGGCGGACGGACGCGTTACGGTGGACAACGTCTTCCGGGACATCACGCCCGGCGCGACGACCGGACCACACGTCTCGCAGTTCGTCTGGAAGGACAAGAAGATCCAGCCACAGGTTGCCGAGACGACGCCGAAAAACTACCTCACGACCGTCGAGGACTGGCTGAAAGTACAAAAAGGCGTGCCGCCGGCCGCGGACCAGCAGCTGCCGGGCAACGAGTACGCCGACAGCGGCCGATACATCGTGACCGGACGGGACCTGTGCGAGCGCGTTCACAGCCTGCCGTTCCACCAGCTGCAGAAGGCGGCCCAGGTGCTCGTTTTCTCGATGAACGCGCCGCTCGATGAGGGGATCCCGTTTACTCTCAAGCCCGCGGGGAAATCGAGCCGCTCCCAGCGGAACATGGACGCGTTCGGCGCCCAGACGACGATGCCGTTCCACGACTTCGGTCCAACGTACATCGAGAAGGCCGTCATCGAGGCCACCGAACGCGGACAGCTGGCGGCCTGGCACAAGAAGTGGAACGTCCACCGCCGGCTCCGACCCGAGGAGTACGGCGGCCGAGTGCAGGCCGTGTTGGGCGACGGGCTGACTGCGCCGGACGGTCTCGAGTCGGCGATCCCCGACACCCTGCTCGATTCGCTTGCCCTCATGGGAACAAACGAGCAGTACGGCACTGTCCTGCTACCACAGGCCTACGCCGAGGGATCGCCGACCCACCCCTCGTATCCGGCCGGCCACTCCGTCGCCGCAGGAGCCGGCGTGACGGTCCTCAAGGCGCTGTTCGACGGCGACTACGAGTTCCCGGCCGGCCAGAAGGTGGTGCCGACGCGAGACGGGACGGAGCTCCTGACCGCCGCGGAGACCGACGCGATGGGCGTCAACGAGACGCTCACCGTCCGGGGCGAACTCAACAAGCTCGCCTCGAACATGTCGCTGGGCCGGAACTGGGCTGGCGTCCATTACCGCTCCGACGGGATCGAGGGCCTGCGCCTCGGCGAAGCCGCGGCGATCCGGTACCTCGAAAACAAGCTGACCCTCTCGAAGGGGATTGCCGACGACATCGAGCTCTCCGTCGAGACCTTCGACGGCGAGACGGTCACGATCGAGCCGGAAACGCACACGCGGCCCGTCCCGCTGCGCCCCAGGTGAGTCCCGGCTGCTCGTTTTGGGCTCTCGCCGAGCACCAGACAACACGTCCGCAAATGACAGACCCCGACCGAGACCCCCACCGACCCCGTCGCGTGTTCTCAAGAGCGTCGACTGTCCCCGCGGTGAGAGTCTCGTCGGCGACCGCCGTGGCGCGAACGCGGGAGCCGCTCCCGGGCGTCCGTCATCTTTATTAAGTCACCGAAATACGAGCCCCCAATGGGAACACGACTGCCGGTGTCGGTTCTTCTCCTCTCTGGCGTGCTCCTCGCTGGAGCCCTCGCGGTCGCCGGGGCGGCACAGTCGGGGTTCGGACCGACGGGCGACTCGGAGCCCGAACAACAGACCCTCCCCAGCGCCGACGATGTCGTGATAGAGATCCAGCTCGACGAGGATGGGTCCGCCGAGTGGCGCCAGGAGCACCGCATCGACCTCGGTCAGATGGAGGAATCATCGTTCGGCGAGATTCGCCGGCAGATCGAGCGGAACCCGGCGGCGTTTCTGGACCGGACGAACTACACACAGCGTGTCAAAACGTTCGCCACAGTCGCACAGGAGCAGACGGGCCGGGAGATGGTGATCGAGAACGTCTCCGTCGAGGCGTTCAGAGAGCCGGTCGGGGAGTTCGATGGGGTCATCACGTACCAGTTCACCTGGCACGGGTTCGCCGACGTGGCCGACGACGGCACCACCATGCGGGCCGGGCGGGCGTTCCTGCCGCAGATGATCCCGGACTCGACGACGCTGATTATGAACTGGCCGAGCGGGGTGACGCCGGCCGAGGTGGCTCCAGGGCCGGACGAGCGCCGCGACGGCGCCGCGCTCTGGAGCGGCCCCGAACAGTTCGCCGCCGACGAGCCCCGGGTCGTGCTCGAATCCGAGTCAGGATCGTTCGGCGTCGTGCCGTGGCCGGGCGTCGGGAGCAACGACCAGTTCCTCGCGCTTATCACCGTCGGCGGAGCTCTCGTGACGATCTCGCTGGGCGGAATCGTCGGCGTTGCGACGATCGTACGCTATCGCCGAGGGTCTGACGCCGAGACCGCCTCCGAAGGGACACAGACCGCTGGCGGGGCAGGGACGGCAACATCGGCGACAGAGGGAACGCCAGATCCTGACGACGAGCTACTGAGCAATGAAGAGCGAGTGCTCGCGCTACTGGAGACACAGAACGGGCGGGTCAAACAACAGCGACTGGTCGAGGAGTTCGGGTGGTCGGAGACGAAAACGAGCGAGGTCGTTGGCGAGCTCAAAGACGCCGGAAAGATCGATGTCTACCGGCTCGGCCGGGAGAACGTTCTCACGCTGCCCGAGGTACGGATCGACGCCACCGATACCGAGTCGGAGGGTGGAAACAAATGACCGACGACCCAGAACGGACCGAAGAGACGGACCGCGCGGGGTCGGC
>PXQL01000051.1:0-13153 GCA_003021335.1 Halobacteriales archaeon QH_10_67_13 | reverse complement strand
CGTGCGGCGGTGCTCGACCAGCAGTTAAACGAACTCGAGATCCGGACCGCGAGGCTGGAGCGGACGATCGACGCGTCCGGCGAGAGCGTGACCGCGCGTGCCGGGGTCGCCGTCGAGAGTCGCTCGCTCGCCGATCTCCTCGAGGAGATCGATCGTGCCGCTGCGAGCCTCCCCGCCGAGGACCGCGAACAGCTCGACACGAGCCGGATCGAGACGCTCCGTGACCGGTTGGCGACGCTCCGCCAGCAGACGACGGCGGTGGCCGACGCGATCGAGGGCGAGAACGTTGACACGGCCGTCGATCCTCTCTTGTTTGCGGATCTTCGGGCAGCCGTGCCAGAACAGCTGGACGTGGCCGAACGACTCGACCGGATCGTCGGCTCACAGCGGATTGAGCTGCGCGTTCGCAGAGCCAACGGCTCGGTCCTCCGTGCCGGCGTCGTGACCGACGGCCGGACCGTCGCCTCGATCGAGCGCGGACCGATCGACGATCCGGACGTGCGGGTGTACACCGACTACCGCGTCGTCCGGGCCATGCAACGCTCCGAGGACCCGTTCGCGGCCTTTCGGGAAGGGGTTCGCAACGGGCGGGTGATCTACGACGGGACCGGGTGGGCCGACTCCGTTCGGTACGGGATCGTCTCCTTTTTTGACTGAGTCGGACTGAGAAGCGAGATCGACGAGAGACCACCGGCGTCTATAGTCACACTCGACACCGGCAGTTCCGGGAGAGTAAAGACCGGAGAAGTCTAAGCGCGACTATGCCGACGGTCACCTACGGCGGCGAGACCTACGAGTGCGAGTCCGGCGAGCGACTCCGCGACGTGCTTCTACAAAACGGGGCAACGCCACGGCGAACCGACCGGGCGCGAGCGGACTCGGCTCGGAATCGCGCGCCACGAGGAGAAAGACTCCGTCCGGTTGGCCTGTCAGTACGAGGTTCGGTCCGACATCACGATCGAACAGCCATAACTCGTCGCGGGTCGAGCCCGACGGCTGGACACCGCGGCCACGAACCGGCTTCGAACGGTTCAAGCCCACCGGTCCGTAGGTTCGAACGTGACTCGTCGGCAGCTGTTTGGCTCGCTGTGTGCGATGGTCTTTCTCGTCAACATGGCGCGGCTCGTGTTCGCGCCGCTCGTCCAGCCCGCCGCCGAGGAGTTCGGCGTCGCCGCGGCCTCGCTGGGCGTGGTCACGAGCGCCGCGTGGCTCGGCAGCGCCGCGCCGCGGCTCCCGACGGGGTTCCTGCTGACCCGGGCCCCTCGGCACCGCGTCATCCTCGCGACCGGGGCGCTCCTCGTCGGGACGGCCTCGTTTACCGCCCTCGCGGGGTCGGTCGCGTACCTGACCGTCGGGGCCTTCCTGATGGGGCTGTCCAGTGGGATGTACTTCATCGCCGCCAACCCGCTGGTCAGCGAGCTGTTCCCGGACAAGGTCGGCACCGCGATCGGGATCCACGGGCTCTCGAGTCAACTCGCCGCGGTCGGGATTCCGCTTGCGGTGAGTGCAGTCCTGTTCGCCGGCGGGTGGCGGACCATCTTCCTGCTGATCGCGGCAACCGCGGCCGCGGCGACGCTCGCGCTGTACGGGGCGGCCCGCCGGACCGACCTCCCGGCCGCGGGGACCGAAGACCGGAGCCTCGTCGCCGCCGGGCGAGCCCAGTGGCCGACGATTCTCACCGGGATCGCCTTCGTCGGCGGGGCCGGATTCCTCTGGAACGGGATGTTCAACCTCTACGGGGACTACCTCGAGGTCGCGAAGGGAATCGACCCCGGGACCGGACGACTGCTGTTGTCGCTGACCTTCGCGGCCGGCCTCCCGGCGTTCGTGGTGACCGGACGGCTCGCCGACCGACTGCCGAACGTGCCGCTCCTGTTGGCGATCACCGGCGGGTTCGCCCTCACCGTGTTCGGGCTCACCGTCGCGGAGGGGCTGGCCGCGATCGCGGTCGCGAGCGTCGGAATGGGATACGCGATCCACTCGCTGTTTCCGGCCGTCGACACGTACCTGCTCGCCTCGCTGCCGGACCGACACAGAGCGAGCGCGTACGCGCTGTTTTCGGCGACGGCAATCGGCGTCCAAGCGTTCGGATCGGGTGTGGTCGGAACGGCCGTCGCAGGCACCCTCGAGTACACGACCGTCTTCCAGCTGCTCGCCGGCGGGGTGGCCGCCGTGGTGCTCGGGCTGTGGGCGCTGTACCGCGGTGGACGGCTGCCGGCCGGCGGCCGACCGGGCGAGGTGCCGGCCGCCGAGGGTGCCGACTGACCCCCCGAGACTGCGATGACCGATGGACGGGCTCGACACGGTCCGGTGGTCACCGTCGCGGCCGGTCAGCAGGGCATCGTCGCCGCGGTCCAGTCCCGGTCCCCGCTGGCCTCGGCTAGTCGCTGCTCGGCGTACGCTTCCGCGGCCGCGAGGACGGTCGTGTCCTCGGCGTCGGCCCGCGCGAACATCGTCTCGAGTCGGTCGTCGAGCTCCTCAACGCGGTCGAGGGCCGCCTCGATCGTGCCCCCGCGGTGCTCCTGTTCGACGGTGATCAGCCCGCCGGCGTTTGCGACGTAATCGGGGACGTAGGTGATTCCCCGGTCGGCGAGGGCCTCGGCGTGGCGTCGCTCCGCCAGGACGTTGTTCGCGACGCCGACCACGGCCGCACAGTCGAGCTGCGGGATCGTCCGGTCGTCGATCACCCCGCCGATCGCGGCTGGGACGAACAGGTCACACGGGTGCTCGTAGACCGCGTCGGACGCGACCGCGTCGACGCCGTATTCGTCCTGGAACGTCACAATGCGGTCCTCGCTGAGGTCGGTGACGGTCACGTCCGCGCCCCGCTCTGCCAGCTGTTCGACCAGCGCGCCGCCGACCTTCCCGAGCCCCTGCACTGCGACCTCGATCCCGTCGAGCGATCGTCGGCCGAACTCCCGTTCGACCGTAGCGTGGATCGCGTGTCGCACGCCCGTGGCAGTGACCGGCGAGGGATCGCCGAACCCGCTCTGTGTGCCGACCACATCGTCGGTCTCGCGGGCGATGATGTCCATGTCCGCCGCCGTCGTGTTCATGTCGACCGAGGTCACGAACCGCCCGCCCAGGCTGGCGATCGTCCGCCCGTAGGCCTCGAGTAACGCGTCGGTTTTGAGTTCGTCCGGATCGCCGAAGATCACTGCCTTTCCACCCCCAAGGTCGAGATCCGCGGCCGCCGCTTTGTAGGTCATCGCCCGCGAGAGCCGGAGCGCATCGTCAAGGGCGTCGTCTTCCGTCTCGTAATCGTAGAATCGGGTCCCGCCCAGTGCCGGACCGAGCGTCGTGTCGTGGATCGCGACGATCGCCCGCAACCCGGTCTCGGCGTCGGAAAAGTACGTTACCTGCTCGTAGTCGTGCTCGGTGATCCGGTCGAACGGCATACCACACACATGTACTCCTTGTATACGTAATATTTTCTCATCGGTCACGCATCCCGGAGGCTGGCTTCGAGGATGCCCATCGTCTGTCCGACGCCGACGGCGCCGATCGCCGGCAGCGCCAGGTCGGCGAGATTCGCGAGCGCAGCGAGGTAGAGTCCGGCCCCGAGGAGCCCGATCGCGGCCCCGCCGTAATAGAGGAGCTCGCCGTCCGGGAGGAGCCGTCCGGTCGCGGCCAGTCCGGTCGTCGGCAGGAGCATCCAGCCGATCAGGCTGACCGCCTGCAGGCCCGAAACCGAGGCGAGGAGGCCGGCGAGTCCGGCGAGCGTGACCCCGAGTCCGACCACGAGCACGGCCCGCCAGATCCGCAACGCCCCACGATCCATCGCCCGCCACCCGGTGACGGCGAAGGCGGCGATGAAGACGGCCATGACGGCGTGGGCAATCAGGAGTCCGTCGGTCCTCAGCGCGCCGGCGTGGGCCGCCCCCGTCGCCGTCCACGCCGCCGGGACCAACAGCGCCGGTGCGGCGTCGCGGGCCTGCGCGGGCATCGACATGTACGGTCGTTCGTCGCCGGCGGAATTGAGTGTTGATATCCGATCGCGGCGGGGCGGAGCTTATACGCACCGAGGGACAATTACGGCTGATGAACCTCCGCCCCTCGCCGGTCGTCGAGACTCTCGGGTTGGTCGGCGCGGTCTTCGTGCTCCAGCAGCTGCTCGCGCTCGCGGGCGCGGCGGCGATCGGGCTGGTCGCGCTCGACGCCTCGGTCGGGGCGCGGCCGTGGACGGTCGTAACCAGCGTCTACGCCCACGGCGGGATCGAGCACCTGCTGGGAAACGCCGTCGGGATCGCGCTGTTCGGGTCGCTGGTCGCACGTCGGACGACCCGACGGCGGTTCCACGCGTTCTTCCTGGGGACCGGCGCCCTGGCGGGGCTCGCGGAGGTGTGGCTCGGCGGACTCGTCGGACCGTCGCCGGCGGTGCTGGGTGCGAGCGGTGCGGTCTTCGCCCTGATGGGATACCTGCTCGCCGGCAACGCCGTCTCGGCGTGGCTGCTCGACCGGATCGGACTCCCGGTGCGCCTGCAGGTCGCGCTCGCGGTCGTCGTCGCGGTCGGGCTGACGCTCGCGACGGCCGGTCCCAGGAGCGCGCTGATCGGCCACGCGACCGGGCTGTTGGTCGGATTAGTCGCCGGCCGGCTCGGTGTGCTCGACGTGTCGGCGACGGTCAGTTCGGTCGACGACGAACGACCGCGCCCACAGCGTCGGTGATCGCCCCGGGAACTACGAAGACGGCGCCGACGGCAACACCACGCGGCTGACGTCGGCGGCGGTCGCGCGGCGGACGACCGCAGCGACCGGGTCGGCGGCCCCCGAGAGGTTCGGCGAGTCTCCGTCGAGCACAAGTAGCCGTCCGGGACGGCCGGGCTCGAGGACTCCTGCGTCGGATCCGAGAATCGAGGCACCCGCCCGGGTTGCCATCCGGAGGACCTGCTCGGGAGACACGTCGAAGGCCTTCGCGGTGTAGGCCATCTCACGGAACATCGTTGGCGGGTTGAGCATCACGTTGTCCGTGCCCAGCGCGACGGTCGTGTGGACCCGATCGAGGTGTTCGGATTCGGCGTGGACCATGTGTACGAGTAGGTCCGGCTCGAGATCCAGCGCCGGGTGGATGTCCGTGGCATCGGGCTCGCCGGCGTGGATCGCGAACGGTTTGTCGGCGGCCCGGGCCGCGGCCCGGTGCTCGGCGAAGTCGGCGTCGTTGGCGCCGCTGGCTCCGTACCCGTCGGCGACATCGAGTACCATTGGATCGTCGCTGCCGAAAATGAACGGATCGACCCGGCTCTCTGCGCCCGCCGCCCGGAGCAGTCGCGCCCCTTCGAGTCCGAACTCCCTGAAATCGAGACACCGCGCGGTGCCGGTCTGTGCCATGAACGCGAGCGTCTGGCCCATGGCCTCGCGCTTCGCCGCCGGCGAGGCCCCCTCGAGCCAATCGTGTTTTAGACTCTCGGGGGGCGCAACTGCCTCGTCGAGAGAGAGTCCGACCGCCGCCTCCTTCGCGACCGCGTCGCCGACGTGGGTGTGTGCGTTGACAAACGCCGGCACAACGAGCTTCGAGGAGTCGGTCGCAGTCTCCTCGATCGCTCGAATCTCGCCGTCCTCGACGACCATCCGACCCTCGACCGGCTCGAAGGTCTCGCCGACGAGAATCGTCCCCTCAACGTCCATCCCGAGACACCCGTCGTCGCGGCGGTCGGTCGCGGTGTCGGCGCTGCGATTCTCGTGGCACGGTGATTGTTCGCTCTCGGAGACCCGTTGACATCACGCTTTCCGTTCCCGGCGGCGCGGAACGACGGGACTCGGCACCTACGCGTTCTCGGGGTGGTCCGGCGCGTCGCCGCCGTCCGGCTCGCGGGGCTCGTTTGAGGTCCGCTCCGTGGTCGGGTCGTATATCGTGCCGAACCCCGGCGAGGTGGGGACGAACACGAACGCCGTCGCGAGCACCGCCAGCAGGAGCGCGAGGGCCCCGGCCGCGATCAGCGCCTGCTCGGACGACTCGAAGGCTCCGACCTGAAAGCTGATGATCTCCCGGGCGACGGCGACGATCCCGGCCCCGATGACGATCCGGACGACTGGCTCGTTGCGGACGTACGCGAGGAGCGTCCGGTGGACCTCGACAATGATGAGCAACAACAAGACCGTATCGAGCAGGTCGACGATCGCCCTCGGGTCGGTGAACTCTCGGGAGGAGACCAGCTCGTAGAGTCCGACCGCGACGTCAACCACTCCCAACAAAAAGAGCGCGATCAGAACGTATGCGGTCCCGAGTACGAGCCAGTGCATCAGCTCCTCGGAGGGGGCCGTGAAAATCGACAGCCGCGTGTTCATACCCGAACACCGACGGACGGGCTTATGACTGTTGGGACCGGGCGATCAGGACACCAGCGCCCGGAGTTGCTCCCGGGAGAGAAGCGTCGACGGTCGATCCATGTGGACGCCGATCTCGCCCTCGAAGGCCGATAGTCCGAGCCGCTGGAGTGGCTCGGGAAGCGAGTAACACGTCCGGAGAAGCTTACCCAGTCGGATCTCGGTGGCCAGGTCCTCGCGCCAGGCCCGCTCGTAGGCGGCGGTCGTCGACGGGTCCCGCGGGTCGAGCGCCTCGGCGGCGTGATCGGCCGCCCGGAGCCCATACCGGATCCCCCCGCCGGTGAACGGCTTGGTCTGGCCGGCCGCGTCCCCGATCAGGACGGTCCGGCGGGCGCTGACCGTCTCGGGCGGCCCGATCGGGATCAGTCCCGAGAACCGTCGGTCAGTCTCGACGCCGTAGCCCTCGAGAAAGGCCTCGAACCGGTCGACGGACTCGCCGGGCGGGGCCGCGAGGCCGTACTCGGCGCCGGCCGCGCCGCGGGGAATCCGCCAGGCGAAAAACGTCGGCGGCGTCAAATGAACGTCGACGAGGTCGCCGTCGTCGGGCTCGTCGTCGAACCCGAGCACGCCGTGGACGAACTCCTCCGGCTCGGGCAGACCGACCGCGTCCCGAACCCGGGAAGTCGGCCCGTCGCAGCCGGCGACCATCCGGGCGCGGTGGGTCTCGACACCGTCTGGTCCCCGAACCGTGAGAGCGACGTGATCGGGGCGCTCGGTGACATCAAGGACGGTATGGCCCTCACGGACATCGGCGCCGGTCTCTCGGGCGGCCTCTGCGAGCGTTCGGTCGAGTCCGACCCGATCGATGACGTTCGAGACCGGGCGGTCCTTGTGCAGGCGGTAGGCGTCGCTACCGGGACCGCGGGTGTGAAACCGGGCGCCAGCGATCTCGTTTTGCGTGAGCCGCTCGCGGGCGCTGTCGGGAACGTACGGCCACAGGTCGACGCTCACGTGTCCCGAACAGGCAAGCGGCTCGCCGACCCGTCCCTGCTCGAAGACGACGACGTCGGCGCCCCGATCGGCGACCCGGCGGGCGAACCGCGTCCCGGCGGGGCCGGCACCGACGACTGCGAACTCGTTCATACCGGCTCCATCGGTCCGAGGCCAATAGACACGTCGGTTCGGGCCGACGCGAGCGGGGCCGGCGGGGACTCGAAAGAGGAATTTTCGAAACGTCCCGTCAGTAACACAACCACGGATGTGACTCGAGCAGGTTGCGCTCTGGCTGATCGCGGTCGTGACCCTCAGCGCGGGACTCGGGGTCGTGCTCGTTCGCGAGGTCTGGCACGCGACGCTCTTGCTCCCCGGGTTCGGCGCGGTCGTCGAGGTGGCCGGGGAGGCCGCGGAGACGCTTGTCGCCTGACCCGGGAGCTCAGCTGGGACAGACGATCTCGCCCAACTCCTCGGTGAGGTGGTGTGCCTCTGTCGGGTCGATCGGGACGTCGACGACGTCGACGCCGTCGTTCGCGACGGCCGCGGCGAGGGTCTCCTCGAGTCGGTCGGTGGCCGCGACGCGTCGCCCGGTCGCGCCGAAGCTCTCTGCCAGGACGGGAATGTCGGGGTTCCCGAAGGTCGAGCCGAACGTCTCGCCGTACCGCTCGTGCTGTTCCATCGTGATGGCGGCGTACTCCTCGTCGTCGAAGACCACGACGGTCATGTCGACCCCCAGTCGGACCGCCGTCTCAAGCTCCTGAACGTTCATCAGAAAGCCGCCGTCGCCGGCCGCGGCGACGACCCGCTGGTCGTCGACGGTCAGGGCGGCGGCGATCGCTCCCGGAAGGGCAATGCCCATACTGGCGAAGCCGTTCGAGACAATGAAGGTGTTTGGCTCGTAGGCGGGGTAGAGCCGGCTGAGCCAGTACTTGTGCGCGCCGACATCGGAAATAAGAATGTCCTCGGGAGCAAGCGCCGTCCGAAGGTCGCCCACCAACCGCTGGGGCTTGACCGGGAAGGCGTCGTCGTCTGCGTGTTTCGATGTCTCTCGCTCGACGAACTCCTTCAGTCGGCTGCTGTAGTCGGTTCCGGGGATCGGCTCCGCGCGGTCCGCGAGCTGTTCGAGCAGGCGCGCGACGTCCCCGACCAGCCCTAGCTCCACCTCGTAGTAGGCGTCGATCTCGGGCTGGGTGCCGGCGACGTGTAACAGCGTCTTCTCGCCCTCGGGGTTCCAGTGCTGGGGGTGATACTCGATGTAGTCCATCCCCGCAACCAGCACCGTGTCGGCGCGCTTGAGCCCGCACATCGAGTAGTCGTCCTCGTTGAACCCGATAGTGCCGATGTGCAGTTCGTGGCGGCCGTCGATCGCGCCTTTCCCCATGAACGTCGTCAACACCGGGACGCCGGTCCGCTCGGCCAACGCTCGGAGCTGGTCGGCCCCGCCCGAGCGGATCACGCCGTTGCCCGCGAGGATCACCGGGTGCTCGGCCGTCTCGAGATGCTCAAGCACCCGCCGGACGTCCTCGGGTTTGGCGCCGCTGGTGGGCGTCTCCTCGTCGTGTAAGGGCCGGGCGCGGGGCGGCGCCGTCTCTAACGTGGCGTCCTCGGGCAGCTCGAGGTGGGTCGCGCCGGGAGCCTCGCGGGTCGCGATGTCGAAGGCCTTCCGGACCTGCTCGGGGATCGTGCGGGCCATTTTCACCCGGTCGGTCCGCTTCGTGACGGCGTCGAACACCGCGGTAGTGTCGACGAACTGGTGGGCGTGCTTGTGCTGTTCGTCCTGGTCGCGCTGTGAGGTCAGCGCGACCACCGGCGAGCTATCGAGCCAGGCGTTGCCGACGCCTGTGACGAGGTTCGTCGCCCCCGGGCCAAGCGTCGCGAGACACACGCCCGGCCGGCCGATCGGTACCGTCTGCTCGCCCGGGAGCCCGAAGATGTACTCGACGCCCTCGGCCTCGAGACACTCGACGAGGAGCCCGGCGCCGGTCAATCCTGTTTCGGTCATGGCTACTGTAGGGCTCTGAGACTAATATGTGATGGGCCGTGCCGATAGGCAGGGGACCCAGGCGCAGACCGAACGGACAGACTCGACCGGCGGCGAAAGCCCAACGGCACGCTGGACTTTTCTCACCCGGCGGCCAGTACCGGTCATGGACGGATTCGAGCCGATCCCAGGCGGGGACCGCGAGCGAGCCGGGCAGATTCTCGGGTACGCGTTCGCCCCAGGGGCTGGTCCCGACCACGGGCCGGCGGAGGACTCCGAGCTGTTCGAGCTGTGGGGGCACTACGACGGCGAGCTGTGTGGCACCTGCAAGCTGTACGAGCCCGGGGCGTGGGTCCGCGGCGAGCGGACGACGATCGGCGGGCTCGGAGCCGTCGCCGTCCTACCCGAACGCCGCGGCCGGGGGCACGCCCGAGCCGTGTGTCGGGGCGCACTCGAGACCTACCGGGACCGCGGGATCGGGCTGGTGACCCTGTGGCCGTTCGCGACGTCGTTTTACCGGCAGTTCGGCTGGGAGACGACAAACGAGGTCAGACGCTACGAGTGCGAGCCGGCCGCCTTCGCCGAGGCGGCCGCGTCGGAGTCGGCGGGAGAGATAGAACGGCTGACCATCGAGGACTGGGAGCGGCTCCGGCGGGTCGAGACCGCTTACGGCCGGCCGCGGTCGCTCTCGCTCGCCCGGTCCGAGCGGTGGTGGCGCGAGCGGACCTTCGCCGACTGGGACGGAGACGGGCGGCCGTACTGTTACGGGTACGTCGTTGACGGCCGGCTCCGGGGATACCTGCTGTACACGGTCGCCGACGACCGGCTCTCGGTGCAGGATCTCGCTTACGCCGACGGGGACGCCCGGACGGCGCTGTTCGGATTTCTCGGATCCCACGGCGCGCAGATCGACCGGATCGTGCTCCACCGAACCGCCGAGTCGGACCTGCTCTACCGGCTGGATCCGGGACGGTTCGAGACGAGCGTCGACGCCGGGCCGATGGTCCGGCTGACCGGCCCCGAGGGGCTGGAGACGATCGCGTGGCCGGCCGTCGACGTTGACCTGCGACTCGCGGTGACCGATCCGCTGCTCGGTGACGGCACCTACCGGCTGTCGGTCGCGGACGGCGCGGCGACGATCGAGGCGGACACAGGCGAGCCCGACGCGACCGTCGGGATCGGGGCTCTCTCGCAGCTCGCGGTCGGCACACACGGTGTCGAGCGGGCGGTCGAGCTGGGCGGACTGACAATTGAGGACGCCGAGACGCGGAGCGCGCTCTCGGAGCTGTTCCGGCCCCGCGAAGTTGGGCTTCGGGAGTTTTTCTAACCGGTCGGCCCGAACGTACAACTGCGAGGAGCCAAACGACGAACCGATGCACTGGCTAGTTAGCAAAGCGCTCAAGATCCTAACGGCGAAACTACTCGAACTGGCGATCGGCCGGGCGGTCGACGAGACGAGAGATCGGCTACGCTAGTCGGTCAGAACCGGTCGAGCGACGCCTGCTCGCTGGCCGCGAGGACATCCCGGCTGGTCCGCCAGCTCCGCCTGGCACAGGCCGGCAGTTCTCCCTCCTGTTCGACGTACGAGCGGAGGAACTCGCGGGTCCGCTCGTCGCCCGGGTAGCCGCTCCCGACGGCACCGTACTCCACCGCGAGCGCGTCGACGTGTGCGTCGCGGGCGACTTTCGCGAGGATGCTCGCCGCGGCCACGACCCGGTCGGTCTCGTCGGCCCGGTGGGCCGCCGACACGTCGGCGTCGACCGCGACCGCGTCCGTGAGCTGGCGCTCGAACCGGGCCGAATCCGTGTCGGCGGCGTCGGCGCGAACGGCGTCGCCGTCTGCTGCGAGTCGATCGATCGCCTCGGCGTGGGCCCACAGCGTCAGCCCGTTCATATCGGTCTCGGGGTCGTCGATCCGGGCGACCGGGACCTCGACGACGGCCGTCTCTCCGGCCGCTCGGATTCTCTCCGCGAGTTCCGTCCGCCGGTCAGGCGAGAGGCGCTTCGAGTCGGCGACGCCCGCCGGGAGCCGGTCGGGCTCAACGCGAACGGCGGCGGCGAACATCGATCCCAACACCGGCCCCTTGCCGGCCTCGTCGACCCCCAGTCCCATTGGTGGAACTGATCCGACCGGACAGGTAAGCGTTGCGGGCCGGCTGGAGCTACCGCTCGAATGCAACCGAAAGGTCGGTCTCGGTCAGCCGGGTCGCACCCGCTGCGACGGCCCGGGCGACAGCGTACTCGTCGGTCATCAGAAAACAGTTGTATCCCCCGGTCTGGCGCTGCAGGACCGACTCCTTGAAGATATTCTCGGGGTGGGCGGTGTACTGTTCGACGACGACCGCGTACTTCTCGACCGCGTCGACGACCCGCAGCTCGTAGCCGTGGTCGGCGAGCGCCGACTCGATCGGCTCGCGGTGGTCGACGGGCAGCTCGAACCGGTACTGGGAGTGGTTATAGAAGGGCTTCAGCCGGTCGTACAGCGTCTCCGCGTCGAAGTACTGCTTAAATAGCAGCTCGTCACCGATCTGGAAGGCGGTAACTCGCTCCCGACCGTCTGCCATCGCAGCAGAGTTATCGACAGACTGGTATGAGACTTTCTCCGAGCCGGGACGGAGCACCCGCCGGTAACAAAAGGCATATTCCCGGGGATACCTGACTGTCAACATATCACAGCCGATTATGAATGAAGTTCAACTCGAGGTCGCGAAGGCGTATCCCAACGACTCGGGGCGTGGCATCGCTCGCCTGGACCCAGATACGCTGTTGCACCTCAAGCTGTCGCCGGGGGATATCATCGAGATCGACGGCGCCGACACGACGGCGGCGAAAGTCTGGCGGGCCGACCGTCAGGACTGGAACACCGACACCGTCCGGATCGACGGGTTCACCCGCCAGAACGCGGACGTCGGCATCGGCGAGCGCGTCGAGATCAGAAAGGCCGAGGCCACGAAGGCCGACCGACTCGTGCTCGCGCCGCCCGAGGAGGCCTCCGTGCAGTTCGGCAGCGACGCCGCCGGGATGGTCAAACGCCAGATCCTGAAGCGGCCGGTCGTCGAGCGCGACATCGTGCCGGTGATGTCTTCGACGAACCACCCGTTCATGCGCTCGCCCGGCCAGGCGATCCCGCTGATCGCCGTCGAGACCGACCCCGAGGGGGTCGTGTTGGTCACCGAGGACACGGACGTCGAGCTCCGGGAGGAGCCGATCGCGGGCTTCGAGAAGACCGGCGGCGGGATTACCTACGAGGATATCGGCGGGCTCCGCAACGAGATCGAGCGGGTCCGGGAGATGGTCGAGCTGCCGATGAAACATCCGCAGGTGTTCAAGAAACTCGGGATCGAGCCCCCACAGGGCGTGTTGTTGCACGGCCCGCCGGGCACCGGGAAGACACTGCTCGCGAAAGCGGTGGCGAATGAGACGTCGGCCTCGTTTTTCTCGATCGCCGGTCCGGAGATCATCTCGAAGTACTACGGCGAGTCCGAACAGCAGCTCCGAGAGATCTTCGAGGACGCACAGGAGGAGTCCCCCGCAATCATCTTCATCGACGAGCTGGACTCGATCGCGCCAAAGCGCGAGGATGTCACCGGCGAGGTCGAGCGCCGCGTGGTCGCCCAGCTGCTGACGATGATGGACGGCCTCGAGACCCGCGGGCAGGTCATCGTCATCGCGGCGACGAACCGCGTCGACTCGGTCGACCCGGCGCTCCGCCGCCCCGGACGGTTCGACCGCGAGATCGAGATCGGCGTCCCCGACGAGACCGGCCGCGAGGAGATCCTCCAGATCCACACCCGCGGGATGCCCCTCTCGGACGACGTGACCCTCGGCGCGCTCGCCGAGGATACCCACGGCTTCGTCGGCGCCGACATCGAGAGCCTCACCAAGGAGGCCGCGATGAAGGCACTCAGACGATACC
>PXQL01000052.1 GCA_003021335.1 Halobacteriales archaeon QH_10_67_13 | reverse complement strand
GCAATTATATGTTTCGGGGTAATGTACTCGCCGGACACGCGGGGGGATTCCACGGCTGTCGGGGATCAGATACAAATCCGCGCCGGTCTCGAATCGTGTATGCACGCGGTAAAGCGAACGGGCGTCCAGATCGACGGGTCCGGCGTCTGTTCGGGGCCGAAGCAGGCGCCGGTCGAGACGGCCGTCTCTGGGGGCGGTCGAGGATCGGAGTCGAGCGGACCAAGTGGGCCCGGTGGTCGCAGAGACGGCGCCGGAGTCGGTCGGTAACCGTGCTCACAAAGGACCTGCTCCGGGTGTCACGCCGCGGCGAGTACCGGCCGGAGTTTGTCGACGCGGACCGCGAGGCGCTCGCGGCCCGGGTGATCGGAACGTATCAGGGACACGTCGGCCGGCAGCAGGCGACCCTCGAAGACGCGCTCGAAGAACTCGAAGGCGAGAGCGACGATTTCAAACTCGTCCGGGGGTTCGCGAGGCTCGTCGAGCGAGACGCAGAGTGTACGGTGCGGGCTCCAATCGAGCCGCGACGTGCCAGGCGGGCAGCGTTCGACGCCGCCGCAGCGGTCGGAGTCGTGACCGAAACCGAGCGCGAGACCGCACTCGCGGCCGCGGCCAACCGGCTCGACGCGGCCGCTGAGGCCGTCGAAACGTCGCTGTACGCCGACCGCGAGACCCGGGAGGTGCTCGCGGCCGTCGACCCGCGGTGGACACCGAGCCAGCTGTGCGAGCAGTACAACCTCTCGCTGGCCCAGACGGCCCTGTTCGACGCCACCGAGGTCCGAATCCGCTCGAGCGATCCCAAGCGGGTGATCTCCGCGATCGGCCGGCTCAGGCTGCTCTCCGAGATCCGCCAGCTCCCGGCGGAGGAGCGCCGGACAGTCGGCGCGACCGACCGGGAAATCGTCGTGACCGGCCCGGACGCGCTCTTTCGCTCGACCCGGCGGTACGGGACGCGGTTCGCGCGGCTGCTCCGGACCGTCGCCGGGACCGACGAGTGGCGACTCTCGGCAACGATCGACGACCGCGGGACCGAGCGCGAGCTGGTTCTGACCGACGCCGACCTGTCGGTGCCGGGGGTCGAGCCGATCGCGGAGGTGCAGTTCGACAGCGACCTCGAGGCAGCGTTCGCGCGGCGGTTTACGGCGTTAGATCTCGACTGGGAGCTCGTCCGCGAGCCGGATCCGATCGCGGCCGGCGAGTACGTGCTCGTGCCCGACTTCGCCTTCGACTGGCGACACGGCGACTTTCGCGTGTACTTCGAGATCATGGGCTTTTGGACCCCCGAGTACGTCGCGACGAAGCTCGACTGGCTCGAGGCGACCGACGCCGAGTTGCTCGTGGCGGTCGACGAGAGCCTGGGCGTCGGCGAGGAAATCGAGACCCGCGATCACCGGGCGATCCCCTACGCCGGGCAGGTTCCGGTGAAGGCGGTGCGCCAGGCCCTGCGGCGGTACGAACGTCGGCTCGTCGAGGAGGCTGCCGCCGACCTGCCGGCCGAACTCGCCCCCGAGGACGATGTCGTCGCGCTCGGTGCACTCGCGGATCGTCACGGCGTCAGCGAGGCCGCCATCGAAGCCGTCGACTATCCCGACCACGAGCTGGTTGGTCGCACCCTCGTTCGCCCCGAAGTGCTCGCCGACCTGGAGACGGAGATCGACGCCGGCATCTCCTTCGAGCGAACGGCCGAGCAGATCGAGGCCGCCGGGATCGAGGACGCGAGCGCGGTGCTGGCACGCTTAGGCTACCGCGTCGAGTGGGAGGGCCTGTCCGGCGGGACGATCCGCGAACGCGACGGCCCCGGAGAGTCGGACGGCTGACCTGGCGCCGCCGGTCACCGTTCGAGCTCGCCGGCAAGTTCCTGTAGCCGATCGATCCGCTCTGTCGTCGGCGGATGCGACGCCGGGAACAGCTCCTGGCTCGCGAGTGTACCGATGAAGCCGTCCTCGCCGGTGAACATCGGAGCGTCGATCGAGGAGATGTACAGCGCCTCCGCGCCGCCGTCGAGCTCGCGTAGGTCCCGGTCGGGCAACGCCTGCATCTCCTCGTCGATGGTCGCCAGCGCGTCCGCGAGCGCGAGCGGTTGGCCGGTGATCGCGGCCGCCCCGCGATCGGCGGCGTGCTCGCGGTACTGCGAGAGCAGCCGGAACAGCAGGTTGCTCGCGAGCCAGAAGACCGCCGAGACCGTCAGCGTGACCACCGCGGTCGCGAGCACGACCAGAAGCGCCTTTCCGTTCCGCCGCGAGGAGCTCGACCCGGTCACGCGACCGATCACCCGGAGAATCGCGAACGTGACTTTCGAGACGAGGTAGGTCAGCGTCGGCAGCAGGTACGCGATCGACATGACCGTCGCGTCCCTGTTTCGGAGGTGCGCGAGTTCGTGGGCCAGCACCGCGTCGAGCTGGTCGTCCTCGAGCGCGTCGAGCAGTCCGGTCGTGACAGCCACGGTCGGGTCCGTCCCGATCCCGCCGGTCGCGAGGGCGTTTGGCGTCTCCGAGCGAATCACCGCGATCTCGGGCGGTTCCATCCCAACGGTCGCGGCCAGCCGATCGACTCGCGCGTGCAACTCCGGGCGCTCGTCGGCCGAGACCGGACGGGCGTTCGTCGAGGACAGCGCCGCCCGGCCGCCCGCGACTGCCGCGAGTCCCACCCCCAGGACCGTGAGTCCGACAACGACGACCGGGTCGAATGAGATTCGCGGCGCCGGCTCCCCGCCCTCGGCAAGCATCTGAAAAACGAGCCGGTTGAGCGCGGCCGCGAGTGTCGTCGTAAAGGCGAGCGGCAACGCCGCGATCAGGCCGAGCGTGACGAGCATCCGGAGCTGCAGCGAACGGTCGGTCTCCCAGTTCATCGCGGTCGCCTAACGTCTGCCCTCGGTATGAGCCCCCGGTCGAGTTTCGCGTCGAGCGCCACCCTGGACCGAGCGCGGACGGTCATAGCTCGCGCCGGCGGCCCTTCGGAACCATCGAGGCGAGCTCGCCGTAGGTGTACAGTCCGACCCCCAGCGGCACCTGGTCGCCGGCCAGTTCGTGAGTCACGATCAGGTACCCCCAGTCGCCGTCCCAAGAGACGGCCTGGTCCTTGCCGGCCAGGAACCGCCGGGCTTGGGCGTCGGGCAGGGCGATCCGATTCTTCGAGGCCCGATCGCCGAACCGCTGGGCCGCCTCGAGGGTCGGCTTCCAGTGCTCCTGGCGGGCCCGGAGGGCGGTCATGCCGAGGCCCTGTATCTCGACCGGCGACGCGACCGTGCCGGCGTCGCGAAACGCCCAGATCTTGCCGGCGCCGCGCTCCCAGAAGGAGTACTCCGCGAACGTCGCCGGCTCGATCCCGTACCGCTCGTCCCACCACTCGAGCACCGCCGCCCGGGTCGGCCGTCCGGGGACGGCGCGGTCCTCGTCGGTCGCCGGGAGCCGGTCGAACCGGTCGCCGACGTTCTCCGCGCTCACGCTCCCACCGCCAGCTTGGCACAGAAGAACCCGCCGGTGTCGTTGTAATGGGGGTAGATCCGCCGGGCGTGCCGGACCGAGGGGTCGTACTCCCGGCCCTGCCACTCGGTCACGCCGGGGGCGGCTTCGAGCGGCGAGTCGAAGGGCACGAGCTGACAGGACTCGCGCCCGAGGACCCGGTCCAGCACGGCCTCGTTTTCCTCGGGGGCGAACGTACACGTCGAGTACACCACCGTCCCGCCATCCCGCGTCGCCTGGACTGCCCGGCGGAGCAGCCCAGCCTGCACCTGGGCGATGCCCTCGACGTGGTCGATCGACCACTCCTCGAGGACGTCCGGGTTCTTCCGGACCGTCCCCTCACAGGAGCAGGGGGCGTCCACGAGCGCCCGGTCGTAGGGCTCGCTCTCGAACGGCTTCAGCGAGTGGTTGCGGGCGTCCTCGTGAGTGATCGCGAGGTTCGTCACGCCGAGCCGTTCGGCGTTCGAGCGTAGGGAGGCGAGCCGCCCGAGGTTCTTGTCGGTCGCGACCACGAGTCCGGTGTCCTCGGTCAGGGCTGCGAGCTGGGTCGTCTTGCTCCCCGGCGCGGCGGCGGCGTCCCAGATCCGCTCACCGGGCTGGGGATCGAGAACGCGAGCCGGCAGGGCTGACACCTCCTCTTGCCCGTGGAGCCACCCGTGAACGTACGGCCAGTTGGCGCCGGGTTGGGTCTCTGGGAGCCGGAACAGGCCGGGGTGCCAGTCGACGCGCTCGTGGACGATGTCCTCGGCCTCGAGGGCCGCTCGGGCGCGGTCGCGGTCCGCTTTGATCGTGTTGACCCGAACGATGGCCGGCAGCGGCCGGCGACAGGCCGCGTAAAAGGCCGCGGAATCGGCGAGGAGCGGCTCGTAGCGCTCCAGTACCTCCATACCGATGATTCGTCGGACCGCAGTTTGTGGGTTTCGACTGCGGGGTCCGGAGTCGGCTCACGCCTCTGAGAGGCCGGCGAGTTCGGCCAGCGCCTCACGCTCCATCTGGTGGAGCTCGCCGGGGACGACCAGCAGGTGTGGCGGCGGCCCGAACGACGCGGCCGCCAGCTCGGACAGCGAGCCGGCCCGAACGACCGGATCGTCGCCGCCGGCCCGGGCGACGACCACCGCCGGACCTGTCACCTGGTCGGTCAGCAGTTCCGCCGCCCGATCGGCGGCGAGCAGTCGGTCCCGGCTCGCGTCGATGTCGAGGTAGACGATCGTCGGGAATGGGAGCGTGGTCGCTTTCCCGAAGCGGTAGTTTTGCAGCCCCGTCAGCGCGCTGGCCGCGGTCTGTGCGGTCGTCCCGAGGATCACCTCGGTGTCGATCCCGCGGTCAGCGGCCCGCAGGCGAAGGTCGGCGTGTGTCGTCGAGGTCATCGTGTCCCCAGCAGTCAGGAAGGCGACGTGGTCGGCGGCGGCCGCCGAGAGGATCGGCTCGGGGTCGCGCTCGACGCCTTCCCGATCCCGGAGCTCGATCGGCGTGTCGTATACGCTCCGGAGTTCCGCGACGGAGACGCCGGCGAGGCGGCTCGTGTACAGCTCGAGGAAGGCTCGGTCGGCGGCGTCGATCCGCTCGCGGCCCCGAACAGTGATCGAGCGCTCGTCGTACAACCCGAGCCCGACAAACGAAAGCATCGTTTCAACACACCCCGGGCACGCACTTGGCTCTTCTCACAGGGGCCGAGACCGCGCGGCCGGCACCGTCGGAGAGACGGACCCGTGAGTTGAAACGCCCGCAGGCCCAGCCGATCATATGGACCGCTCGGCCGCGATCCGGCTGGGAGCGCTTCTCGTCGTCGTGGTCGCCGTCGGGCTCGCGGCCGGCGTCGGCCCGGTCGGCGGCGGGCTCGGGTCCCTGGGTGCCGACGCGGCGACCGACCGGACCGTCGGGGAGTGTGCGGCCGGGCCGAGCACCGAGGTGGTCGGCTGTTGGAACGGGATCGAGCACGACGCCGAACTCGGGATCGACCAGTCGGACGGACTGACGGAGTCTGAACTGCGTGCGGTCGCAGACCGGGCGATGGCCCGGGTCGAGCAGATCCGCGAGCGACCGTTCCGCGAAGACGTTCCCGTCGTGACGATGAGCCGCGAGCAGTACCGGGACCGGGGCAACGACGGCCAGGACCGGGCTTACGACCGGTGGAACGACCAGGTCTGGAAGGCGCTGTTTATCATCGGCGAGGACACCTCGAGCGCCGCGGCGATCGACGCGACCTTCGGCGGCGCCGTCGCCGGCTTTTACTCTTCGAGCAACGACCGAATCACGATCGTTGTCGACTCGGGAACGGATCTACAGATCAGCGCGGGGACGCTTCACCACGAGTTCGTCCACGCGATGCAAGATCAGTACGAGGACCTCTCGGCGGAGCGGTACGCCGGGGCCACCCAGGACGCCGACCTCGCGATCGACGGGCTCGTCGAGGGGGAGGCAAACCACATCGAAAACGAGTACGAGCGCCGCTGTGGGGAGGCCTGGGCGTGTCTCGCCGAACCGAGCGGCGGTGGCGAGTTCGACGGCAACGTCGGAATCCTCCAGACGATTCTCCAGCCGTACCAAGACGGGCCCGTCCTGATCGACTCGCTGCTCGATCGGGGCGGCTGGGCGGCCGTCGACGAGCTCTACGAAGCCCCGCCGGAGACGGCCGCTCAGGTGATCCACGCCGACCTCGACCGCGAGTCCCGAGAGGTGTCCTTCGAGGACGCCGCGACCGGCGGCTGGGAGCTGTTCAACGAGCAGGGCGTTGACGGCGCCGAGACCGTCGGGGAGGCCTCGATGTACGTGATGTTCTGGTACCAAGCCTTCGAGTTCGGTGCCGACACGGTCGATCCCGACGGGCATACAATGGAGCCGGGCTCGTTCAACGAGCCGTACTACGAGGAGTACGGGTACGAGTTCGCGTACAACTACCGCGCCCCGGCGACCGACGGCTGGGCCGGCGACGAGCTGTACCCGTACCGCAATGGCGACCGCGACGGGTACGTCTGGGTCACCGAGTGGCAAACCGAACGCGACGCGGCACAGTTCCGGGAGACCTACGAACGACTACTCGCGGCCCACGATGGCGTCACGACCGAGGAGGGGATCGTCGAGATCGGGTCGGGCCCGTTCCGGGGCAGCTACGGGGTCGAGCGGGAGGGCACGACCGTCGAGATCGTCCACGCGGATACGGCCGCGGGCGTCTCCGAGCTGCGCCCGTCGCTCGACCCGTCCGAGCCGGCGGCCGACCCCACAGCGGCGGTCGAAACCGTCGAGACCGACCTCGAAGCGATCGCGGCCGCGCTGGCGGACGCAGACGGGCGGCTCGGGGAGCTTGAGGCCGCGGTCGAGCGCGGCAACGAATCGGCGTCCCTGCGGGCTGAGCTGTCCACTCTCGGAGAGGAACTGACGGGAGTAGAGGCACAGCTCGCGGCCGTCGAGAACCGGACGGGGGCGATCGGAGCCGACCTCGGAAACGAGTCACTCGAGAAGCGTCTCGAGGACGCCGAGGGGCGACGCACGTCGCTCGAAGGCCGGGCCGGGAAGCTAACCGATCGGCTCGAAGAGCTGCAGGCACAGCTCGGCCCGCGGGAGAGCGCGAGCGATTCGGGACCGGGATTCGGGGTGTTAGCCGCCGTCGCCGCACTCCTCGTGCTCGCCCGCCGCCGGTCGGGTCGTTAAGCCCGCGGTCGGTGGACGATCAGCTCGTCGGCGTCGACGGCCTCGACCGCGAGGTGCAGCGACAGGAACGCCCGGCGCTCGAACCGGTCGCGCTCGCCGGGCTCGCCCACGAGACACCACAGCTGCGGGCGCTCGGGGCCCGAGAACTCGCCCTGACGGGTGACCGAAAAGCAGACGTACTCGGTCTCGTCGTACTCGACGACGGCGCCCTTCCGGATCCCGGGATCGCCGTTGACGATGAGCTTGTGCACGTCCGGCGGTTCGTGGCCCCGAAGTTAGAGGTGACGGGCCGGCACCAACCGTGCGGGTTTTAACGGCCGCTTGCCAATTATAGTATAAGATTACCCATGGAGATGCCACGACGGATGAACACGTACTGTCCGCACTGTAACGAACACTACGAACACGAAGTCGAGAAAGTCCGCGGGGGCCGGAGCACGGGGATGAAGTGGATCGACCGACAGGAAGAGCGCAACTCCGGCATCGGCAACGACGGGAAGTTCTCGAAGGTGCCCGGCGGGGACAAACCGACAAAAAAGACCCAACTCACCTACCGGTGCAGCGAGTGCGGCCGCGCCCACCAGCGGGAGGGCTGGCGCGCCGGGCGACTGATCTTCCAAGAGTAACGATGGCGGGGAACTTCTACCGGCTGGCTTGCCCGGATTGTGGGAACGAACAGGTGGTCTTCGAGAAGGCCGCTTCGACGGTCGACTGTCACGTCTGCGGGCACACGCTCGTCCGACCGACCGGCGGTGCGGCGGCCCTCGAAGGCGAGATCGTCGAGACCGTCGAAGCACGATGAAATACAGCGGGTGGCCGGACACGAGCGAGCTGGTCGTCGGCCGGGTCGACGAGATCGAGGACTTCGGCGTGTTCATCGACCTCCTCGAGTACGAGGACAAGCGCGGCCTGTGTCACATCAGCGAGGTCGCCTCCGGGTGGATCAAGAACGTCCGCGATCACGTCGGCGTCGACCAGCGGGTCGTCGCGAAGGTCCTCGATGTCGACGAGAGCGCTCAGCAGATCGATCTCTCGCTAAAGGACGTCAACGACCACCAACGCAAGGAGAAGATCCAGGACTGGAAAAACGAACAAAAAGCCGACAACTGGATGGGGATCGCCTTCGGCGACGATGTCGCGGACGAGACCTACGCCGCGATCGCGAACGCCCTGCTCGCCGAGTTCGGCTCGCTGTACGACGGCTTCGAGGCGGCGGCGATCCGGGGACGCGAGGCGCTCGCTGACGTCGACATCTCCGAAGAGGAGGCCGCGGCGATCGTCGAGACCGCCCGGGAGAACGTCTCCGTGCCGTACGTTACGGTGACCGGCTACGTCGACCTCGAGGTCCCGAGCGGAGACGGCGTCGACGCGATCCGCGAGGCGCTGCAGGCCGCCGAGGGCAACGGCGAGATCCCCGAGGAGGCGAGTCTCGAGGTGACCTACGTCGGCGCCCCGGAGTACCGCATCGAAGTGCAGGCGCCGGATTACAAGACCGCCGAGGCCGAGCTTGAGGCGAGCGCACAGCGGGCGATCACGGTCGCCGACGAGGGAGAAGGGACCGGGAGCTTCCACCGCGAGCGCAGCACCGACGAGGAGTAGCGTGAAATCCGACATCCGCGTCTGTCGCGCCTGGGAAACGACCCACGAGCGGCCGGTGTACACGCTCGGGACGACCTGTCCGGTCTGCGGGGGACCGGCAGTGAACGCCGCGCCGGCGCCGTTCTCACCGACGGACCCGTACGGCGAGTACCGATGCGCACTTAAGTTGCGCAACCGCCAGTAATCTCCATGGACGAATTCGAGATCGAACGGACGGGATCGGTTGAGCTGACCGATCCCGTCTTGGTGGAGGGGCTACCCGGCGTGGGACACGTCGGCAAGCTCGCGGCCGAGCACCTGCTCAAGGAGCTCAAAAGCGATCTCGTCGGGCGGATCTACTCGACGCACTTTCCCCCGCAGGTCGGCGTCGAGGAGGGGCTGACCGAACTCGCTAACGCCGAGCTACACACGATTACCGCCGACGAGGCCGAGCTGCTCGTTGTGACCGGCAACCACCAGGCCCGGGACGCGCCCGGTCACTACGGGCTCGCCGAGACGGTCCTCGATGTCGCCGAGGACGCCGGGGTGAGGGAGGTTTACACGCTCGGAGGGATTCCAACCGGCGAGCTCATCGAGGAGTACGACGTCGTCGCGGCGGCGACGACCGAAGACAAGCGAACCGCGCTCGAAGACCGGGGACTCGTCGAGTTCCGCGAGGGCGAGCCGGCCGGCGGGATCGTCGGCGTGAGCGGACTCTTACTCGGGCTCGGAGACCGGCGGTCGATCCCCGCAGCCTGCCTGATGGGCGAAACCAGCGGCTACCTGGTCGATCCGAAAAGCGCCCGGGCGGTCCTCGAAGTGCTCCAGGACGTGCTCGGATTCGAGATCGAGTTCGACTCGCTCGAACAGCGGGCCGAGGAGATGGAGGCAGTCGTCCGGAAGATCCAGGAGATGGACGACGGGGCGGCCGCTGCCGAGGAAGATCTCCGGTACATCGGCTGATCGGTCGGGCAGGCGACCGAATTTGCATCCGGATCCGTGTCCGGCCAGCCCGCGACCGGCGGTCAGTTCGTCGGTGCCGGCTGATCGACGCGGTCGTCGTACCGGTCCTCGAACTCCTGAATCAGCGTTCCCATCTGTGCGTACCAGTCGTTGAGCATCCGCTGCATCCGGTCGGTGACCTCGGCCGGATCCGCCGGGTAGTATACGTGGTAGTAGCCACCCTGGTCGTAGTTAACCTGGTCTTTCCGGACAACCCCGGCCTTGAGCAGCCGCTGGACCGCCCGGTAGACCGTCGATCGCTCTCGGTCGACTCGCTCGGCGATCGCGTCGACGGTGAGCGGCTCTTCGGTCTCGATCAACACCTGGTAACAGTCCCTGTCGAGGCTCTTGAGTCCGTAGAGACACTCGAGTAGCCCCTCACACTCCATGTCCTGTCTGAGATACTCCGCGAGCGAGTCCGGCATGAATCGTCAGTATGCGGCCGGTTGGCTTAAGAATTGTGTACAACCGCTACAAAACCGGAGGGTTAGGCCGATCCGAGGAGTCGATCGAACGCCGCCCGGTCCTGGGCTCCGACCAGCCGTTCGGCGGGCTCGCCGGTCCGGTAGAGCACGAACGTCGGCACGCTGCGGACGCCGAGCTGTTGTGCGATCTGTCGGTGGCGATCGATGTCGACCTTCGCGACCGCGGCGTCGGCCTCCGCGGCGACATCCTCGACGATCGGCTTGGTCATCTTACATGGACCACACCAGTCCGCGTAGCAGTCGACGAGCACGCTGTCGTGCTCGGAGAGGACCGTCTCGAAGTGGTCCCGGCCCTCGATCTCGATCGGTTCCCCCGGCGATTCACTCGCGTCGGTCGCGCCCTCGCCGTGTCGTTCTCGCAGGCGCTCGCGCTTTTGTTCGCGAATCCGCTCGCGTTCGCTCCGTGAAGTGTCCGACATCGCCGTCGTATAGAGCACGGGGGAGAATAAGGCTTGTCCAGTTGTCCCCCTCGAGGACAATACTGCCCGCAATCTAATACTGCCCCGAAATCGCCGTGAACGGTCACTCGAGCACGAACAGGCGATCGCCCATGTCGACGCTGTCGCCCTCGGCAATCGGGATCTCGGTCACCGTGCCGCCGGCGTCGGCGACAACGTCGTTTTCCATCTTCATCGCCTCGAGGACACAGAGCACGTCGCCGGCCGCGACCGTCTGGCCCTCGTCAACGGCGACCTCGAGGATCGTCCCCTGCATCTCGGCGGTCCCCGCCGGTCGCCCCGCTCGTCTCGGCCGTCGAGTCCGGACCGGCCTGACCGGGACGGTCCTCCGATCCCGCCTCGGGGTCGGAGTCCGCGATCGGCACGCCGCCGCGGTCCTCAAGTGTCACGTCGAAGCGCTTGTCGTTGACCTCGACGGTGAACTCCCGCTCAGTGACCGTCTCGTCGGGCTGGCTGATCGTGCCGGCGTCGTAGCGCTCGTAAGCGTCCTCGATCCGGTCGTGATCGAGCCGCTCGTCGAGGTACTTCGTGGTGTGGCGGCCGGCGACGAACCGGTCGTCTTCGAGCATCAGCCGGTGGAAGGGAACGATCGTCACGATCCCCTCGACGTCGAACTCCGCGAGCGCCCGGCGGGCGCGGGCGATCGCCTCGGTGCGGTCCCGCCCGTAGACCAGGAGCTTCGCCACCAGCGAGTCGTAGTCGGTCACCAGCTCGTCGCCCTGTCTGATCGCGTCGTCCACGCGGACGCCGATTCCGCCGGGGGGATCGTAGGTCTCGAGCACGCCGCCGGGCGCCGGCGCGAACTCTTCGGCGGCGTTCTCGGCGTTGATCCGGAACTCGATGGCGTGTCCCTCGGTGGTGATCTCGGACTGTTCGTAGGGCAGGGGCTCGCCGGCCGCGATCCGGAGTTGCCACTTGACAATGTCGACGCCGGTCAGCAGTTCCGTCACCGGGTGCTCAACCTGGATCCGGGTGTTGACCTCGAGAAAATAGAAGTCGGCGTCGGGCCCGAGCACATCGTCGTCGCTCTCGCGGTCGTCCTCGACGAGAAATTCGACGGTACCGGCGTTCGTGTACCTGGCCTCGCGAGCCCCCTCACGGGCGGCCTCGCGGATCTGCTCGCGCAGTTCGGGGGCAGGGGTTCTCGAGGTACCGCTCTAAGTACACCGAGTCGTTGTCGAAGTACGCCTCCCCCTCACGCTGGGCGCTCTCGAGTTGCTCCGCGGCTTCCTCCGGACTCCGAACCAACTTCATCCCGCGGCCGCCGCCGCCGCCCTCTGCCTTGATCGCGACCGGGTAGCCGTACTCCTCGCCGAAAGAGTCGACCGCCTCGGGCTCGGTAACCGGCTCGGTCGTCCCCGGGACGATCGGGACGTCGGCGCCCTCCATCAGCGAGCGGGCGCTCGTTTTCTCGCCCAGCGTCTCCATCGCCGCGCTCGAGGGGCCGACCCAGGTGATTCCCTCCGTCTCCTCGACCAGGGCCGCGAACTCGGCGTTCTCCGCGAGGAAGCCGTACCCGGGGTGGATCGCGTCCGCGCCGGCCCGCTGTGCGACCTCGACGATCCGCTCCTGGTCGAGATACGAGTCGGCCGCCCGTGCGGGCCCGACGTTGTAGGCCTCGTCTGCGTACCTGACGTGGCCGCCGTGTTTGTCGGCCTCGCTGTAGATCGCGACCGTGTCGATGCCGAGATCCTCGCAGGCCCGCATCACGCGGACCGCGATCTCGCCGCGATTCGCCACCAGTACCGTATCGAAAGGTGTCTCTGTCATGCTAGAACCTCCGGAGTCGTTCGAGTGCGGTCCAGTCGTCCGCCGGGGCCTCCGCCGGGCGGCGCCGCGGGGTCCTGGTCAGGGCCGCCGCGCGCCCGGCGAAGCGAAAGTCGTCTCGCTCCGGGCGCGACCGATCGGTCGACCCGTCCTCGGCCCGCGCGGCCGCGAGTGCCTCCCGCTGGAGGTGGGCCCGGACGCAGGCGGTGATCGCGGCGTCCTCGTGGGGGCTCGCCTCCGCCGGCACGAGGACT
>PXQL01000050.1:9551-17198 GCA_003021335.1 Halobacteriales archaeon QH_10_67_13 | reverse complement strand
CTGCGGCCGTGCTGTACGCCCAGCTCACGAGCGGCAAGCCAGCGAAGATCACCTCCCGGACACAGAGCAGCGACCAGGCGCAGTACTTCGAGCTGATCGTCGACACCGACACGAACGAGCCCGAGATCAGCGCCGAGCAGGCGACCGAGTGGGACCGGCCCCACGGCACGCGAATCGAACTCGAGATGGAGGCGAACATGCGGGCCCGCCAGCAGCTCCACGAGTACATCCGCAACACAGCGGTGGTCAACCCCCACGCCAGGGTCGAGCTGCGCGAGCCCGAGACACACCTCAAGTACGCGCGCGCGACCGACCAGCTGCCAGCCGAGACCGAGGAGATCCGCCCGCACCCCCACGGCGTCGAGCTGGGGACGCTGATCAAGATGGCCGAGGAGACCGACTCGTACTCTGTCTCGGGGTTCCTGCAGGGGGAGTTCACCCGGGTCGGCCAGAAGACCGCCGAGTCGATCGTCGACGGGTTCCGGGACCGGCACTACGGCCGAGCGATGAGCTGGCGCCCGCCGGCGGACCACGACCCGGGGGTCGCACCGGCCGTCGAGGAGGCGGTCGCGAACAAGGGCGCGGAGGCAACCGCCGACTTCGCCGAGCGGGTGACCGATCAGCTCGGAGAGAGCGAGCGAATCGCACACCACCACGTCGAGGCGGCCGTCGAGGCGGCTGGCGACGCGGTCCAGACCGAGTACGGCACCACCTTCGGCGCGACCGTGCGGGAAAACGCCGTCGCGGCCGCCTGGGAGCGGGTCACGGCCGAGCGGGAGTCGGACCTGTACGTCCTGATCGACGCGGCGACGACCACCCGGAAAGACGACGCCGCGATCCAGGGGCTGGCCGAGCGGCTGGCCGCGAAGTTCGACCCCGGCGACCGACACCGCGTGACCCACGGCCGGCTGCAGGAGTACCTCGACCGGGCGGCGGACATGACCGAGGACCGCGACGACGCGACCTTCGGCGACACCGCCCGGGAGAACGTTCTCGAGGAGCTGTGGGGGGCCGCCGATCGCGTGCCAGACGACCCGCCGCAGGTGCGAGCGATCGCCGAGGATCGCGACACTGCCTCGGAGCTGCTCGAGGCGATGCGGGCCGCCGACGTGATCGCCCCGCCGACCAACTGCCTGGCGCCGATCACCGACGAGCTGGTCGAGGCCGGCCTGCAGAAAGTCTACGACGCCGACTTCTACGCGGCCGCGACGCGGGACGCCGCGGTCCACGGTGGCGACCCGTTCATCGTCGAGGCGGGTATCGCCTACGGCGGCGAGTTAGAGGAGCGTACCGCCGACGTGTTGCGGTTCGCGAACCGCGTACCGCTGGTCTACCAGCGCGGGGCCTGCGCGACTACCGACGTAATAAAGGGAATCGGCTGGCGCAACTACGAGCTCGACCAGCCCGGCGGGAGCGGACTGCCGACGGGGCCGGCGGTGGTAATGGTCCACGTCGCCTCGACGAACGTTCCGTTCACCAGCGAGTCCAAAGACGCGATCGCGAACGTCCCCGAGATCGAACACGAGATCGAGCTGGCGGTCCGAGAGGCGGCCCGCGAGCTAAAAAGCTACCTCAAGGAGCGCCGGTCGCGCCAGCAACGCCGCCAGAAACAGGACAAGCTGGCGACGATCCTGCCGGCGATGGCCGAGAAGCTCGCCGCCGTCACCGGCCGCGGCGAGCTCGACATTGACGCGACGCTCGGCCGGATCATGGGCGACGTGCTCGTAACCCGCGAGCAAAACGGTTCGGTTCGGCTGACCGTCGAGAACAACGCCGACACGAACGCCGAACCCGAACTCACGGAGATCGTCGCCGCAGAGCCGACCGTCGAGACCGACGCGGCGACGGTCGTTGAGATGGACGACGAGTGGTTCATCCGGTGGGCACCGACCGTCGGGCCGGGCGAGCGGGCGACGCTCACCTACGACCTGCCCACAGACGCCGGCGACGGGGCGGCGACCGTCTCGGTCGAGGGCATCGACGAACAGCAGCTCACGATCGACACCGAGCGAGAGACAGACACTACCCGATGAGCAAGACAGTCACGGCCGAGGACACGCAGGCTCGGCTGCTCGACCTCGCAGAACAGTTCTACGACCAGTTCGCCGAAGGCGACGTGCCCCGCATGGAGCTGCCCACGCGGACGAAAAGCAACATCGAGTACGACGAGGAGGAGAACGTCTGGGTGTACGGCGACCGCACGTCGACGCGCACGGCAAAGACCATCGGCGGCGCCCAGAAGCTGCTGAAAGCCGCCTACGCGGTCGAGTTCCTCGAGACCCAGCTCGCGGAGGACCGCTCCTCGACGCTGCGAGAGCTGTATTACCTCTCGGAATCCTGGGATGTCGACGAGGCGCAGTTCTCGAGCCAGGACGAGTCAAACCAGCTGATCGAGGACTTAGAGATCGTCCTCGAGACGACCCGCGAGGAGTTTCACATGCGCCCCGAGGAGTCGGGCGCGACCGTGATGGGCCCGCTTGAGCTCCGCGAGCAGACCCGCCGGGGTGAGCGGGTGATCCACTGCCAGGAAGACGTCGGCGAGGGCGGCTATCAGATCCCGAACAACCCCGACACGATCGAGTTTCTCGATCACGACGCCAAGTTTGTCTTGGCCGTCGAGACCGGCGGCATGCGCGACCGACTGGTCGAGAACGGCTTCGACGAGGACTACGACGCCCTGATCGTCCACCTGAAAGGCCAGCCCGCCCGGGCGACCCGCCGGCTCACCAAGCGGTTCCAGGACGAACTGGATCTGCCAGTGACGGTCTTTACCGACGGTGATCCCTGGAGCTACCGGATCTACGGCTCGGTCGCGTACGGCTCGATCAAGAGCGCACACCTGTCTGCGTACCTGACAACCCCCGAGGCCCAGTTCGTCGGCGTCCGACCGCAGGACATCGTCGAGTACGACCTCCCGACTGACCCGCTCAGCGACTCGGACGTGAACGCACTTGAGTCCGAGCTCGAGGACCCGCGGTTCCAGACGGAGTTCTGGGAGGAACAGATCGAGCTGCAGCTCGACATCGAGAAAAAGTCAGAACAGCAGTCACTGGCCTCTCGGGGGCTGGATTTCGTGACCGACACCTACCTGCCCGATCGGCTCTCGACGATGGGCGTAATCTAGCTCAGACGTCGACGATGTTGTCTTCGAGCGAGCGCGGGAAGTAGGTCAGCCGCTCGGTGCCGTCCTCGGTGACGGCGACGGTATCGGAGTGGCGGTAGCCGGCCGTCTCGGTGTAGATCCCGGGCTCGATGGTGTAGACGTGGCCCGGGGCCATCTCGACGTCGTTGCCACGGTCGATGTAGGGCGGTTCGTGCCCGCCCATGCCGATGTTGTGCCCGACGTGGTGTTGGGCCAGGTCGGTCACGCCCTGCTCCTCGAAATACTCCCAGACCGCCCGGTCGACGCTCGCAAGCTCCACGCCCGGCCCGAGCGCCTCGATGGCGATGGTCTGGGCCTCATGCATGAGCTCGAAGTAATGCCGGTGTTCGTCGGTCGCGTCGCCGAGAAACATCGTCCGCTCGAGCTCGGAGTGATACCCGTCGACGTCGGCACTGGCGCCGGTAATGATGACGTCCCCGTACTCGAGCCGGCGGTTCGCGGTGTGGCCGTGGGGCAACCGGGTCTGCGGCCCGGAGATGAACCCGGCGTGGGCCGGGCCAGAGCCCCGCGTCCGGGGAACGTACTGCTCCCCGAGAGCGTCGAGCATCGCCCGCGAGCCCCGCAGCGAGGCCCGCTGGCTGACCGTCGCCGGATGGGCTCCAACCGCGAGCTCGTCGGCGAGATACCGGTGAGCGAGGTTGCCCCACCGAGCGGATTCGCGGATCAGGTCGATCTCGGCCGCGGATTTTGCCCACCGCATCCGGTCGACCCACGACTGGGTCTCGACGGCGACATGCTCAGAGAGCGGCGGTCCCTCGTAGCCCATCGTCCCCGGGGCGCCCTCGGCGTCGGCGGCGAGCCGGTCGACGCCGAGCTCCTCGAGCAGATTGAGGGCGGTCGCAATCGGCTCCCCGCCCGGGTAATCGAAGTACGTCTCGACCGCGTCGATCCGGGGGTTCGGCGCGACCCGCTCGCGTTCGAGTCGCGGGACGACGATCCCGGTCGTTTCCGGCGTGACGACGAGCAGGACGGGCCGTTCGGTCTGGATGTGGTGAAAGCCGGTGAGATAGCCGATGCTCGTCGCGCCGAACCAGCCGGCGGCGTCGGCGTCGGTCTCCGCGAGGCGGTCGCGGACGGTCGCGAGTCGGGACTCGTACTCGCCGTCGGGCAGTCGCGTCGTCATGGGCCCCGGTTGGGCGGGCCGGGATAATTTCCTTTTCCCTACTCTCTTCTCGGTCCCGATTCGTCGAGTGCGACCGGCACGCCCGCGCCCGCGACATCGGCCGCGAAGGCCCGCGAGTCGGTCTCGAGCGCCCCGAAGGTGTTGTAATGGATCGGCACTACGAGCTCCGGGGACAGCTCCGCCGCGAGCTCGGCGGCCTCGCGGCGATCCATGGTGAACGCGCCGCCGATCGGCGGCAGAAAGACGTCGACGTCGAGCTCGGCGTGGCCCGGGAGTACGTCCGCGTCGCCGGGCCAGAACACGCGCAGGCCGCCGATCGACAGCAGGAAGCCACAGCCCAGTCCCTCCCGGTGGTAGGGGGTCCCGTCCGATCGCGTGTGCGGGCCCTCCGGCTCGTTGTAGGCGGGCACCGTCCAGAACGGCACGGCGGCGACGCCCTCGTCCTCGTGGCCGACGGTCTCGACGGGCCGGGACAGCTCCGCGAGCCTGGGCAGCTCGCGGGACCCGTCCCGGGGATTGATGCCCTCGAAGGCGACGACGGTCCCGTCGGGTGCCACGACGCGGTCGATCCCGTCGGGGTCGTAGTGGTGGACGTGAGTGACGAAGGCCGCGTCGGCGCGCCGTACCGGCCGGGGTCGAGGTAGACCGTCGTCTCCGGGGTCGCGAGCCGGACGGTCGCGTACCCGAACCAGTCGATCGTCAGCCCCCCGTGTTGGATCGTCATACGCGACCGTTGTCTTCGAGACTCATAGCTGTCGCGGCCGGCGTCGGTCCGGAAAGGGCGACCAAGCGCGGACGAAAGCGGTTTGGACGCGAGCGCACAACTCAACCCATGAGCCTCGAAGAACTCTCGGAGTCGGTCACCGATCGCTACTCCGAGCTGGGCGAGCAATTAGACGTCGAGTTAGACCGAGAGACACGCAACGAGCTGGCGATGCTCTCGGTCGCCCTGGACCCGGAAGAGCCCGACGAGCTGGTCCGGCGGGCGGTCCACATGCTCTTTCAGACGACCGTCGACACCGGCAAGCTCGATTTCCACCTGCGCAGCGGGTTCGACACGACCTACGACGAGTACTTATCAGGGATGACCTACGACGAGATGGCCGGCGACTTCCCACAGCCCCAGCAAAACGAGGACCGGCGGTACCAGTTCTGAGCGGCTCCCGAGAGCACGGCGATTGATCACGGTCCGGCGAGTACTGACGCGGGGATGGACACCAGACGGTGGTGGACGCGGATCCGCCGACGCGGTCACCATGGTCTCTCTGTGCCTTTCTCCTCCTCGTCGGAGCCGCCTACGGACCCGTCTCGGCCCCGCCGGGAGTTCTCTCGGCGGCCAACCGGCTGCTGTGGTGGCTGGTTCCGATCTTCGTCCTGGACGTCGGCCTGCTGTACCGGTGATCCGAGGAGAACATCCGGGTGTTCACGCGAACGTGCGGAGACAGTCCCGCTTTAGCGCGAGGATGAAATCACACTTCGACGTACTGTTGTTCCCAGTCCCGGCGGGCCTCGATCTCGCGCCGGCCGCGGCTGGTGAGACTGTAGAAGTTTGTCCGCCGGTCGCGCTGGCCCTTCTCGACGAGCTCGTCGAGGTTCGGGTACAGCCGACCGTGGTGGATCTCGCCCTCGTAGTACTCCTCGAGTTCGTCTTTGATCGCGAGCCCGTGGGGCTTGTCTTTGCCGGCGATCACGTACAACAGATCACGTTGGAAGTGCGTGAGATCGTACATCGTAATTCCACGTAGCAGTTACTGTTCACAAATATTAAGTGTTGTGTATCAGAAATGAACTGGCCACCAAGCCGGCAATACTCTGTGCCCACACGGACGGCGAGCGACGAACTTGTGGGCCGCAAGCAGACGGAAAACAGACCAACGGCGGTCACGGGCCACCCGACCGAACGGCGCGGCAGCGAACGCCGACCGAAAAGTCAGCTGGGGGATACAACGCGTCGATTATTCGATTTCCCGATATACTACCAGTCCGATACGTTCAGAGCGCGAGCCGGTCGAGCTCGCGGGCGACAAGGCTGCCGTACTGGACGGCCGTTTTGTCCCGGTCAGCGATTGCCGGAGGGAGCCACTCGCTCGCCGCCCGGCGGAAGGCCTCCTTGCGTCGGTCGCCGACGATCAGCTCGCCGGGGAGGGCGAGTGCGGCCTCGATCACGGCGTCGTGGGCCAGCGGCGTCACCGGCGCGACACCAGCGGCGCGAACGGCAAGTCCGTCGCGTTCGAGCTGATCGGGCAGCGTCCGGACGGTTTCACGGCGGGCCCCCCGGACCGTATCGGCCTCGACCCGCGGGTCGTCGGGCGCGTCGGCGACCTTCACGTAGCCGCCGAACAGCTCGTCGACGCCCTGGCCGAGCGCGAGCCGGTCGATCCCGTCCGCGGCCGCCCGGGCGGCGACGAGGTACACCGGCAGCGCGATCTGGACGTCCATGGCGTTCGTCCGCCCGGTCGCCGCGACGATCGGCTCGATCGCCTCGACGAGCCGGTCGTGATCGAGCTCGACGACTCGCAGCTCGCGGTCCAGCAGCGCAGCCGCCGACCGGGCGTTCTCGAGATCCTGGCTCCCCGGGAAGCCGACCGTATATAATGGTGCGTCGAGTGCCGCCGCCAGCAGCCCGGAGTCGACGCCCCCGGAGAACGCGACCGCCAGCCCGTCGTCGTCGACGCCTGCGAGCGCGCGATCGAGCGCGTCCCGAACCGCCTCGACCGCCGCCGTTCGATCCGTGACGGGATCCGGCGCGGGCAGCTCCCAGATCTGTCGGGCGTCGCCGTCCTCGATCACGCTCCCGGCCGGCACGCGCCGCGGGGCCGCCAGCGCGGTCGGATCGTGGCTCCAGCCGGTCCCGTCGGTCTCGGCGAACAGCGGCACGCGCCCGAGAACGTCTCGCACCAGTCGACCGTCTAGCTCCCCCGCGAACCCGTCGGTCCCCGGCAGCGGATCCCTCTCCCGGAGCGCCCGCTCGACCGTCGAGGCCGCGGCGCCGCGGATCACGCCCGGGCTCTGTGTGTCGAACAGGACACCACTCTCACGGGCCGAGCGTCCAGCTGGTCGACACCTCGCCCCGGCGGCGCTTTGGGCACGTCAGTCGGCGCCGTGTCTGGGGACGTGGTTGCAGTCGAGACAGACCGTCGATTGGCTGCGTCGGTCGAGTGTGCCGCCACAGTGTGGACAGACCAGTTCCGGGAGCGTCCCGCGTTGATCGTCGGTCGCGTCGGGTACGTGTGTCATTACTAAAACGAAGATTACGACAGAACTTAAATCTGTTTACGACAGCTGACGTATAAAGGGCCCGGGGACGGTGGCGTTAAGTTCGGCTCGCCTCGAGCGGAGGCATGAAGATCTACACCGGCCG
>PXQL01000050.1:0-9355 GCA_003021335.1 Halobacteriales archaeon QH_10_67_13 | reverse complement strand
CCGCCGAGGAGGCGACAATCAACGACACCGCAATCGTCTACCTGAACCGCCTCTCCGATGCCCTGTTCACCCTCGCGCGGGTACTCAACGACCGCGAGGACGTCCCAGAAGAGAACCCGACCTACTGACCGGCCGGCTCGCCGTGTCAGGGTTGCGACCTGTGGGACTGGACACAAGAGTTTTATCTGTCCTTCGTGTACGGTCAGATATGAACAAACACTTCAAAGACACGCGGTACTACCTGAAACGAGCGGGCGAGACCGCAAAGCGCGGCATCGCGGAGGAGTTAGAGCCGGTCCAAGAGCGGGTTCAGAAGCTCGTCGGCGAAGAGGAAGAGCCCGATCCCGGCCGGATCGAGCAGGTTCGAGCAGACTTGGCGGAGATCGGCGAGCGCGCCGAGGGCGAGGCCAAAGAGGCCATCGAGGACGCCCGCGCGAGACTCGATCAGTACCGCGGCGCGTCGAACTGATCCGCAAAACAAGACAATTCTTAAGACCGACCCAGGGATAGCACCGACTGTGGGTCGGTGATCTAGTCCGGTTATGATACCTCCTTCACACGGAGGAAGCCGGCGGTTCAAATCCGCCCCGACCCACTACCGCACCGTACGTTTCTGAAGGCACCCAAACGCCGATACTGGCGGCTCTGCGCGCCGTTTTCCCGCCCGGCGAGACTCGCGCCGATCTGCATTCACCCGCTCCGCGGACGCTACCGTGTCGGACCGCAGGCACGTCCCCTGTGTCCGTTGAAGAGGAGTTTAATCCTAGGGTCGATGGACGAACCCAATCCGCTCAAGAATCTGCACGGAGAATCGACGGGTGGGGGTCGCTGGTCCACCCCGGTTATGACGCTTCCTTCACACGGAAGAGGCCCCAAGTTCAAACCTTGGGCAACCCACTCCTCTTCACGAGAAACCGTGACGAGCCCGTGTCGACAGGCATACAGTGTTTGCATCAGCAGCATCAACCATGCTTGATGATTTGGAGTCTGAAGTGCAGGACGCCGTTCAATGGTACTGGGAAACTCTCTCCGGGCAAGCCGAGTCGCAGCGAGAATCCGAAGACTCGACTCGCGGAAGACGCGCCGAAGTGCTCGGTGGGAAGCAGATGGACGGGTTCGCTGGTCTCATTGAGGATCTGTTAGTCGAAGCCGGTGTGCCGAGAGGCTCTGTGTATCACGATTACCACGCCACTCTCCCCGGGTTCTTCCGGCATGAGAAGGAATGGGACACGGCAGTCGTCCACGAGAGTGAGTTGCTCGCAGTCGTCGAGTATAAGAGTCAAGCCTCATCGTTCGGTAACAACCTCAACAACCGTGCAGAGGAAGCCATCGGGAGCTTCACAGACCTGATCGAAGCGTACGAGGACGGGGCTTTCGCGCCGTCGCCGCAACCGTTCATCGGGTACTTGATGCTCATGGCGGATAACGAGGAGTCGCGGAACGTCCCGCAGGTACGGGAGGTGAACTTCGAGGTGGACGACGAGTTCGAGCACGCGACGTACGTAGACCGAATGGAGCTTCTTTGTCAACGCATGGTTCGGCAGCGAGTAGTATCGGAAGCCGCGTTCATGCTTAGCGACAAGGAACGCGGACTTGACGGGAAGTACTGGGAACCGAACGAAGAGCTTCGATTCAAACGGTTCTGCCGATCTCTCATATCGCACGTGCAGGGACACATCGATATTTAATCCGATCTTGACGAGTACAGCGATGAGGGCGACGAGTAGGTTTACACATGTTCAAGTACCATTGAGAGGTAAACACCGATAAGGAATGAAGGGACACGTCCCGACGCCGCCAGAACTGGCGGAACGAATGGTTCGACGCCTATTCAGAAACGACTCGCCGACAAGCGCCGACCGGATACTGTACCCGGGCGCAGGGACGGGCCCGTTCGCCGCTGCAGTCGAACGTGTGTGCGACGCGGAAGGCTGGGAGTACCCGGACGGGCACGCAGTCGAGACGAATCCGGAGCACCTGGAGGAAGCCAGGGACCGCGATCTCATGCACGTCGAGTTCCGTGAACAGGACTACTTGAGCGACGACATGCTGGAGACCGGGAAGTACCGTTATGTCGTCGGAAACCCGCCCTACGTGCCAATAGAAGGCTTGTCCGAAGCGGAGAAGGACCGGTACAAGGCCGTGTTCAGCACGGCAGTCGGTCGGTTCGACCTGTACCTCTTGTTCTTCGAAAGGTCGCTGGAACTCCTCGCAGACGACGGCATCTTATTGTTCGTAACGCCGGAGAAGTACGAGTACGTCGATACCGCGGAGCCACTCCGCCGGTTGTTGACGACCGGCGACATGCACGTCAAGAGTATCGAGCACATCCCAGAAGACGCGTTCACCGGTCTCATTACGTTCCCGTGCATCACTACCCTTCGACGCCGCAGTGTGGGCGTTGAAGCGGAGACGCACGTCACGCTCCGCGACGGGTCGAAGCACACCACGATACTCCCGAGCGACGGGGATAGCTGGGCATCGAACATCAGGGACGCCGATCTTGAGGACATGCACACCGGCGCGACGCTCGGCGACGTCACCGAGCGGATCAGTCCGGGGTTAGCGACCGGCGCGGACAAAGTGTTCGAAATGCCGGCCGCGGAAGTCCCCGACACCATCGACGATAGGTGGGTTCGACCGACTATCTCCGGGAGTCAACTGCAGGCGTTCGACGCGCCGCACGTCGAGACTGTATTCGTGTGCCCGTACAAGGAAACGGGCGAGTTAGCCGACGAGGACGAACTCGGTGTGACTCTCGACTGGTTAGAACAGCACCGCGACCGGTTAGAGGACAGATCTTGTGTCGAGAAGGGGAAGAAGTGGTACGCGTGGCACGAGAATCCGCCGATGCAGGACCTCTTACAGTCGAAAATCGTGTTCCGCGACATCGCTAAGGAACCCCGGTTTTGGCCGGAGCGTGAGGGGAAGATCGTTCCGAAGCACTCAGTGTACTACGCAATCCCGAAGGACAGTGTTCGTTTGAACGACGTGATGGAGTATCTCAATAGCCCGGAAGCCAGGATGTGGATGGAGGCGCACTGTCAGAAGGCGCACAACGGGTATTACCGCCTGCAGTCTCGGGTCTTGTCAGACCTTCCGGTCCCGGCGGAGTGGGCCGATTCGTTCCAGGCGACACTGTAGGCAGCCCGACGCTGGTTTTCTTATCAACGCGGATTCGTGGGCAGTGTTACTCGGGGGTACAATGTCTATACTCTCCTATGAGGCAACGAACGCTGGGAGGTGAATCATTCGGGACAGAGAGAAGGACGTGTAAGTGGGGCGCGATGTGTCCCGAGAAGGCGACGCACGTCGGTCACACTGGCCGGAGCGAGGTGCTCGTGTGCGAGGAGTGGTGGAAGCGCACGACCTGTATAATCAGTCTGTACTCCCGGACCTCCGCGAGTTACGGCCGGGAGAGCGAACCACCCGTAACGAGTACGACTGTGTCGACACGGACCCGGGTGGTCCCCGTGACCTGGTGCCCGCTATGCGAGTCAGCGTCGGGCATGGGAAGGACATTCTCTTGCAGTATCCGAGACGACTCGAGGAAGAGTACGAGGAGATTGGTGAGGATGACGGGCTATTCATCGGGGAATACGTGTTACTGAGCGAGGCCGACATCTCGCAGATCTACTTTGAAGAGGACATCGATGTCGATTAACCCGTAGTGCCGTGCCCCGACGGCCGACAGGTAGACATGTAATCAGATGTAGACGACACGTACGTGATCTTTTCGACGCCACGGACTGCTCGCGGAGATGTTTCTTAGACAGTGATAGTTCGGCTCACTCGATCGATTCGGGGCTCGTCGCGGTGGGGGCGCGCCGCGCGCCCCCGCTCCTCGAGCGTGGTCGCGTCGAGACAGAGCACCACCGACCGGTCGTTCGCTCCGTCCAGCGCAAGCGACAGCAACACCCCCTCGTCCTCGGCCGACGCCGACGGCGCCGAGACGAAGATCGCCTCGCCGGGGTGGAGTCCGGGCTCGGACCACTCCCGGACCGTCGGCTCGTCCACGGCGACCTTGGCGATGCCCGTCGGCAGACTGCCGCGGTCGGTAACCGCGAGATACGCGTACTCGTACCGCCGACCGTTGTACCCGTAGTTGATCGTCGGAAACTCACAAGGGCCCTCGACCAGCTGCTCTTCCCGGGCCCGCCCGCCCTGCAACGGCAGCCGGAACCGAACGAGGTCCCCCCGCGGGAGCGTCGGGTCGTCGCTCCGAAGATTCGACACCGTGAGACCGGTCATCGCCGCTTCGTCGGTGAATTTCACGCAGTCGACGACGATCGTCTCGGCGTCTCGCTCGTACGCGTTTGCGAAGTGATAGACGAGAAAGGGCTCGGCCTCAATTTCGGCGACCCGCTCGCCGGTCGAGCGATCGAGCACGTGAAACGCCCCCGAGTCGCCGCGGGGCCCGAACGCGTCGAGAAAGGTCCCGCCGAGGGGCGTTCGCGCCAGGAGCGCGCGGAAGTCGACGCCGAACGACGACTCGGGAACGACGACGTAGTGTTCGGTCAGCGCGAACGCGTGGACGTACGGCGGGCGGTGATCGAACGCGAGGCGGGTAAGCTCCGTCGGCGGCTCTCCCGGCGCGCGCCGGAACACCGTGTACGCACACGTTCTCCCGAAGTCGGCCGCTAGCCCCCACTGTGTTCCGCCGTCCGCGTGGGTGTGTCCGAGGGTGATGTCTGCCTCGAGTCCGGCCGTCAGGTCGCGCCGTCCCGTCGTTTGGAGCGTCTCGGGATCGATCTCGATCCCGCACCGACTCTCGGTGACGGCGTAGGCGTCTCCGTCCAACTTGAGGACCCCGATCGAGGGGTTGTCCTGGAACTCGCCGGTCAGCGACTGGTACAGCCGCCTGAGCCCCGAGCCGTCGGCGGGGGTCCCCGGCAGCGCTCGGCGCACCCGCCGTTCGTCCCGGGCGACGCGGAAGTCGTCGCTCCTGACGAACCGGTTCGTGTACCGGACCGTCCCCTCGCCGATCCGGACCCGCTTCAGCATCGCCAGCGCGTCGAACCAGTGTTCGAGCTGGGTGTCCCCGACCTCGAACTGCCCCGGACCGTTGCTGATGAACGTCCCGGTGAGCCACTCCGGGAACGACCCCTCGACGGCGAGTTCGACGTCGGTGAGTTCCTCGCGCTGGGTTTGGAACCCGGACGCCCACGTGTTCGACATTACCGTGTGTTCTACTGGCCCGAGACCAATGACAGCAAAGAGACCTCATGTCACACGCGGTCGACTGCGACCCGCAGCGACACCTTCAGCCGATCGAACGCCTCGTGATCGACCGATTCGGTGACCGCGTAGTCGATGCTTTTCTCGACGATCTGCTCCAAGATCGCGTAGTACATCAGATACAGGTCGTTGTCGATCTTGTTGAACACGTCGTCGAGGGTTTCTTTCGGATCGAACGTAACGTCGGTCGACTCGAGTCCCAGGCTCCGTAGTGAGTTGTTCAGCAGTTCCTCCGTCGTGGTCGTCGGTTCGGTCTCCGCGGCCAGGGACGCCTGTGCGGCGCGCATCAGCGCGACGTTCGACGCCGTCGGATCGGGCGCGTCACTCTGTTCCGCGAACTTCCGCAGTTCGACCGCGCGCTTTCCGTACGTTTCGATATCGGTTTTGAACCGCGTTCTGTGCTCGGCACTCGGCGTTTCCGGGCCCTCGATGTAGAACGCGTAGCTCGCGAGGATCTTGTTCGCCAGATCGGCGGTCTCCTGAATCACCTTCTGCTTCGTCTCGTGGTCCTCTCCTTGGTATTCGCTTCTGATCCAGTCGAGAATCGGGCCCTGCGGGATGGGGACGTTCCCGAGCATACCGTGTACCTCAGGAGACCAACAGAATAAAAAACGTCGCCAGACCCCCTCGGGCCCCGTTTCGGCTCCGGTGCCCGAAGGCCACACCGACCCGCCGTGTGAACACCCGAAGCCAAGTGACCGTCACTCGCGGGTCCGCTCCAGGGTCGCTCCGTGACGCCGATCGCGGGCGGACGATAACGGCCGCCGAGCGGTCCGACGCTCCCCACACAACGCCCTGACGTTTCGCGCGTCTCTCCGACCGGACCGGCCGCGAGCCGAACCGCACAAATCCCGGCGCGTCATACCGCCGTGGTATGCAGTATCTCGGCTGGGCGCTGATCGCGTTGCTCGCCTACACCTTCGTCGCGCCGCTCGTGAGCCTGGCGACCAACGACATTCCCGCGGAGGTGGTAATCGTGGTGACAAACGGGATGCTCGTCTGTACGGCGCCGGAGTCGCCCTGACCGTCGGGATCATCGCCTACTACTACGCCTTGGAGGCCGGTCCGGTGAGCGTCGTCGTGCCGGTGTTTGGCACCTTCCTCGTACTCTCGTCGCTGATCGGCGTGGTCTTTCTCGACGAAGCGTTCACGATTCGAAAAGCGGTCGGGGTCGTCCTCGCCGGCGCGGCCATCTGGCTCGTCTCTACCTGATCCGGCGCGTGCCGGCTCGACGCGTTACTGGGTCGCGCTGTCGAGCACTAAGGTGTCGGCCTCGAGGTAGTGCTCGATGTGGTGGGCGTCCTCTTCGACGTCGACGAGGGTGTCTTTGAGCATGTCCGAGGTGGCGTAGTCGCCGAACTGCTCTGCAAGCTCGACGTGATCGCGCAAGCTCTCGATGATGTCGCCGTAGACCGCCAGGTCGTTCTCGAGGGAGGTCCGGATGTCGTAGATGTCCTCGCCCTCCGGCTCGACCGGGGCGTGCTCCTCGAGGGCGGCCCCGCCGGCGACCGGTGTTCCGCCGAGCGCCTGGGCCCGCTCGGCGAGTTCGTCGGCGATGGTCTCCGCGTTCTCGGCCGCGTCGCCGAGGAACAGGTGCAGATCGCGGAACTCCGCGCCCGTGACATTCCAGTGGTGTTTCTTCAGCTGGTGGTACAACACGTACGTCGCGGCGAGATCGGTGTTGATCGCGTCGACGATCTGTGCGGCCTTGTCTGTGTCCATCCGGAGGGCGTTGTCTTCGACGCTGCCGAACTCTCGGAGTGCAGTCTTCTGCGTGCTCATACACACATATTGGAGGGCCAGGCACATAAACCTCACGTTTGAAAAAGTATTTTTCCGATGGTAAAAATATCCTTTGTACATACTCAAATACGCGCACCGTAGCGGTCGGCGCGGACGACAAGACGGTCGCAGGCCGCGTGAACGGTCACCCACACTTATTTTCGATCGTACCGTATCAACTGTTGGAGCCACCAGGCTCCGCAGTGTCACACGCGGGGGGCTCTGCCCCCCACGTTCCCCTTACTGGCGGCAGCGAGGCGAGAGTCCACGTTCACTGTCGGTAGTACCGCGGCGCCAGCGTCAGGTAGGCAAGCGCCGCGACGAGCAGGGCGCGGGGAAACAGGCGCCCCAAGGCGGCCGGGGCGGCGATCGCGCCGACTTGGACGACACCCATCGCCAGCGCGTCGCGGGCGCGGAGCTTCGGGTACGGGACCGGCGCCATCATCAGGGCGGAGACGACCGCCGAGACGGCGAGCACGACCGGGACGGCGGTCACGCCGGCCAGGTAGCCGGCCGCCAGGATCGAGGCCGCGAGCGTGTTCTGGATGCCCGGCCGGGTCTCGTCCTCGCCGACGTAGACGGTGTACAGGGCCGTCCGGACCAGCGAGAAGACCACGAACACCGCCGCGACCCCGGTCGCGAGCGCGTACAGGGGCGGCTCGGACAGCGCCCAGCCCTCCCTGGCGGCCGCGAACACGAACAGCGCCGGCGCCGTGCCAAAGGAGACGATGTCAGCCATCGAGTCGAGGTACGGGCCGACCTCGGTGCTCCCGTGGGCCCGAGCGACGATACCATCGAGCCCGTCGGCGACGGCCGCGAGCAGGATGAGCCGCGCGGCGGCGGTCGGCCGGCCGAAGACCGCGGCCGTCATCGCGACGACCCCGAGCGCGGCGTTGGCAAGGGTCACCGCGTCGGCGACCCCGAGCCGGTCGGCGACCCGAAGCGACATACCACGAAACTCGGCGACCGCTCACATGAAGGCGCGGATTTCGCCGTGAGATCCGACCGGTCCACTCACGACTGCGCGTCGGCTCCCGACGACCACAGCCGGGCGGCGACGACCAGCGTCCCGGTCACCAGGATAACCAGCTGCCAGCCCGCACGCACGATCGGGAAGAGCCGCTCGCTCGTGCCCTCGCCGGGATCGACACCGGTGGTGATCTGGACCTCCTCGGCGGTTCCGAACCCCTGCAGCGACGGGACCAGCCCGTCGAACTCGACGAACGTCTGGACGATCCCGCGCTGGTCGGACAGCTCGATTGACCCCCGGAGCGCGTAAAACTGGTCGTAGACCGGCCAGAAGAGGTTGATGACGCCGTCGGCCAGATCCAGCCCCAGGTGGGCGGCGAGATAGCAGGCAACCGCGACCCAGGCGACCCGGACGCCCCGATCGCCCCACCGCGTCCGGAGGATCGACCGCTCGCGGACGCGCGTGTCGGCGTATATTGCCGCGGCGGCGACGACGGGAATCCAGACGTTGTGAAAGACCGTCCGGTGGCCCGGGGTGACGATTAGCGCGACAAACGAGTCGAGATCCGGGAAGGCGACGACCGCGAGCACGACTGCCAACGAGCGTCGGTCGAACGCCGGGCCGAGCAGCGCCGCCGCCAACAGGCCGGCAAACGCCATGTGGACGATCGTCGATGGCATGGGATTTGACGATGTGGTATCCCCGGGCAGGGTTATGATCGGACTCGCCGGATCGCCCGGGTACGCCTCGCTCGTCTGGGATACGTCGGGAGCCGTCGGCGGGCCCTCGACCGAACGGGGGGGAGCTTCTGCGGGGTAGGTTCACTCCCCGAACGTCACAATCGGCGGGCGCCTCGTGATTTAACCTTTCGCCCGCTGCGGGATCCACACGCCGGCGTTTTTTAAACGCCTCCGGAGCCCCATCGCGACTTCGGTCCGTCGGCACCGCTCGCTGCGCCTCCGGATGCCGACGTTCCAAGCGTCGCCGGAGATATATACATCCGCGTCCGCTACAGATCGTCCGACCGACGGCACCCGCCTCGGTGACGAGACACCCGCTCATGAACACAGACACGTTCGTTCCGGACCACCCGACTGCGATCGCTCCCGCCGAGTACGACTGCGACGCAGCTCCCCCCGTAGCCGACCCACCCGCCGCGGAGGTGGCCTGAGTGGTCGACGGCCCCGACGGGCCCCACCAGGGCGAACCGACCCGGACCGCCGGCGCGTCGCTTGAAGCGGCCGACGCGGCGGTCGTGCTCGTCCACGGCCGAGGTGCGACCGCGGCGAGCATCCTTGAGCTGGCCGGCGAGTTCGACCACGAGGGGGTCGCGTGCCTCGCGCCACAGGCCAGCTCAAGGATGCT